>NZ_CP026105.1:3711961-4021292 GCF_002902965.1 Paraburkholderia hospita
GCGTTTCGAGGAAGCCGTATTCGTTCAGGTGCGCGTACAGAGCCAGCGAGTTGATCAGGCCGATGTTCGGACCTTCCGGCGTTTCAATCGGGCACACGCGGCCATAGTGGGTCGGGTGCACGTCGCGGACTTCAAAGCCAGCGCGCTCACGCGTCAGACCGCCCGGGCCAAGTGCCGACACGCGGCGCTTGTGGGTGATTTCCGACAGCGGGTTGGTCTGGTCCATGAACTGCGACAGCTGCGACGAACCGAAGAACTCGCGAATCGCCGACGAAATCGGCTTCGAGTTGATCAGGTCGTGCGGCATCAGGTTTTCGCTTTCGGCCTGGCCGAGGCGTTCCTTCACTGCACGTTCGACACGTACGAGACCCGCGCGGAACTGGTTCTCCGCCAGTTCGCCGACGCAACGCACACGACGATTGCCCAAGTGGTCGATGTCGTCCACTTCGCCCTTGCCGTTACGCAGTTCGACCAGGATCTTGATCGTCGCGAGGATGTCGTCGTCCTGCAGCGTCATCGGGCCGACGATCTCGTCACGGCCGACACGGCGGTTGAACTTCATACGACCCACCTTCGACAGGTCGTACGCTTCTTCGCTGTAGAACAGACGGTTGAACAGCGCCTCGACGGCTTCTTCCGTCGGCGGTTCGCCCGGACGCATCATCCGGTAGATCGCGATACGCGCGGCCATCTTGTCGGCCGTTTCGTCGATACGCAGCGTCGACGAGATGTACGGACCTTGATCCAGATCGTTCGTGTAGAGCGTCTGGATGTCCTTGATCTTCGCTTCGCGCAGCTTGTCGAGCACGCTTTCGGTGACTTCGTCGTTCGCGTTTGCGATCACTTCGCCCGTGTCGCCATCAACGACGTTCTTCGCGAGCACGCGGCCGAGCAAATAATCTTCGGGGACCGAAATGTATTTGGTCTTCGCGTTTTCGAGGTCGCGGATGTGCTTCGCGTTGATACGCTTGTCCTTCTGGACGATGACCTTGCCGTCGCGATCCGTAATGTCGAAACGCGCGACTTCACCACGCAGACGCTCCGGCACGAACTCCATCTGCGCGCCTTCCGGCATCAGCGTGAAGTTATCGAACACGAAGAAGTTCGCGAGGATCTGTTCCGGCGTCAGGCCAATTGCCTTCAGCAGGATCGTGACGGGCATCTTGCGACGACGGTCGACGCGGAAGTACAGCACGTCCTTCGGGTCGAATTCGAAGTCGAGCCACGAGCCACGGTAAGGGATGATCCGTGCCGAGAACAGCAGCTTGCCGGAGCTGTGCGTCTTGCCCTTGTCGTGTTCGAAGAACACGCCAGGCGAACGGTGCAACTGCGACACGATCACACGTTCCGTGCCGTTGATGACGAACGAGCCAGTCGGCGTCATGAGCGGAATTTCGCCCATGTACACTTCCTGCTCCTTCACTTCCTTGACGACGGGCTTGCTCGGCGATTCCTTGTCGAGCAGCACCAGACGCACCTTGGCACGCAGCGCCGAGCAGTAAGTCAGACCGCGCTGCTGGCATTCCTTGATGTTGAATGCCGGCGGCGACAGCATGTAGCTGACGAACTCTAGACGAGCGAAGCCGTTGTGCGAAACAATGGGGAAAACTGAGGTAAACGCAGCTTGCAGACCTTCCGGTTTGCGCTGCACTGTGGGCACTTCTGCTTGCAGAAACGTGCTGAATGATTCAAGCTGGGTAGCCAGCAGGAAAGGTACTTGGTGAACGATGGGGCGCTTCGCGAAACTCTTGCGAATACGCTTCTTCTCGGTGAAGGAATATTGCATACGATCTCCGAATCACGGCGGGCATTGTTGTCGAGGCGGGATACCTTGATGTGACAACCCGAGTGTTCACCGACTGAGACCCGTTGGCCGTCCGATGGCTTGAACGAGCCTGAAAGCTTGGTGGTTGGCCGCTACCAACCGCTGGCTGACGGCAGCGGATGCCTGTGTTGCCCGCTACCCGACCAAACTTGCCTTCTGCAGTCGCTTCAGAAGACAAAGAGAAGCGCCAGTCGAACTTGCCGAACGGCGATTTTCTTTGGCTTCTGGGAGCACGTTTTTGCCGAAACTTGAGAGCAAAAACGTCGTTCCCACAAAGCACAAAAAGGCCGGCGGTGGAAAACCGCCAGCCTTCGCACAGCGCGCCGAAACTTACTTGATTTCAGCCTTCGCGCCGGCTTCTTCCAGCTTCTTCTTGGCTTCTTCAGCAGCAGCCTTCGGTACCGCTTCCTTAACAGGCTTCGGTGCACCGTCGACCAGGTCCTTCGCTTCCTTCAGGCCCAGGCCCGTCAGTTCACGAACTGCCTTAATAACGGAAACCTTGTTCGCGCCGACTTCCGTCAGGTTGACCGTGAATTCCGTTTGCTCTTCAACAGCAGCTGCAGCGCCGCCGCCTGCCGGGCCTGCCACTGCGACTGCAGCTGCCGACACGCCAAACTTCTCTTCGAACGCCTTGACCAGTTCGTTCAGTTCCAGAACCGACATCGAGCTTACGGCTTCGAGGATGTCTTCTTTTGCGATTGCCATTTGAAATACTCCTAAATTGAATTCGGATACAGCCAGCGATCAATTACGCTCGACTGAAGTGCGTCGATGCACTGCTTACGCAGTTTCGCTTTCCTTCTTTTCTGCCAGCGCGGCCAGAGCACGCGCGAAGCCAGAAACAGGAGCTTGCATAACGAACAACAGCTTGGAGAGCAGTTCCTCGCGGCTCGGGATGTTGGCCAGCGCTTGCACGCCCGCCTTGTCCATCACCTTGCCTTCGTAGGAACCGGCCTTGATGACCAACTTGTCATTGCTCTTGCCGAAGTCATTAACGACCTTCGCAGCAGCAATTGCATCTTCCGAGATGCCGTAGATCAGCGGACCAGTCATCTGCTCAGCCAGCGAAGCAAACGGGGTACCTTCGACAGCGCGACGCGCCAGCGTGTTCTTCAACACGCGCAGATACACCTGTTGCTCGCGCGCTTTCGCGCGCAGCTTGGTCAGATCGCCAACCGTGATCCCACGATACTCAGCCAGAACCACCGTCTGAGCTTTCGCGACTTGCGCGGAAACCTCAGCTACGACGGCCTGCTTACTTTCTTTGTTAAGTGGCACGGTTAACCTCCAGATTCGATGCACTTGGCACATGCCTCGCACATCGCGTTCAACAACGGCGTCCGACCAGTCAGGAGTACTTCGACCGCTCGAGATCCACATGGCTGTGGGGATCGAACGGCTTCATCACTTCAAAACTTTTTCGGGTTCGCCATCTGCGTTGGCTTGAATTAAGGAAGCACCCAACTGCTGCGCCTCCACCAACGGTCTTTGACAACCGGCCGCCAAGTTGAGACTGCAACCTCGCGACCGCCCAAAGCCCTTAAAACGCTCCAGCCCTTCGACCGAAGCGGTTAAAACTTTACTGTGCTGCCAGCGTTGCCTGATCGACGCGCACGCCAACACCCATGGTGCTCGACAGTGCAATCTTGCGCAGGTACACGCCCTTGCTCGTTGCCGGCTTCGCCTTTTGCAGCGCTTCGACCAGCGCGCTCAGGTTCGAACGCAGAGCCGTCGGCTCGAACGATGCCCGACCGATGGTTGCGTGGATGATACCGGCCTTGTCAACACGGAACTGAACCTGACCGGCCTTTGCGTTCTTGACTGCCGTCGCGACGTCCGGCGTGACCGTGCCGACCTTCGGGTTCGGCATCAGGCCGCGCGGGCCGAGGATCTGGCCCAGCGTACCGACGACTCGCATCGTGTCCGGCGAAGCGATCACGACGTCGAAATTCAGGTTACCGGCCTTGACTTGCTCGGCCAGGTCTTCCATACCGACGATTTCAGCGCCAGCTGCACGAGCCTGCTCAGCCTTTTCACCTTGGGCGAACACAGCAACACGAACCGACTTACCGGTACCAGCCGGCAGAACGACCGAACCACGAACAACCTGGTCCGACTTCTTCGCGTCGATGCCGAGCTGCACTGCGACGTCGATCGACTCGTCGAACTTCGCGCTTGCGCATTCCTTTACGAGCGACAGAGCCTCATCGATCGCGTACAGCTTTTGACGATCAACCTTGTTTGCAAATGCTTGCAGACGCTTCGAAAGCTTAGCCATTTACACGCCCTCCACGGTGATGCCCATCGAGCGGGCGCTACCAGCGATCGTACGAACCGCTGCGTCCAGATCAGCTGCCGTAAGATCCGGCATCTTGGTCTTGGCGATTTCTTCAGCTTGAGCGCGCGTGATCTTGCCGACCTTGTCGGTGTGCGGCTTGCTCGAACCCTTGTCGAGCTTCGCAGCCTTCTTGATCAGGACCGTAGCCGGCGGCGTCTTCAGAACGAACGTAAAGCTCTTGTCTGCGAACGCGGTGATGACGACCGGAATCGGTAGACCCGGCTCCATCGCTTGAGTCTGCGCGTTGAACGCCTTGCAGAACTCCATGATGTTCAGGCCGCGCTGACCCAGTGCCGGACCAACCGGCGGCGACGGATTGGCTTTACCTGCAGGAATCTGCAGCTTGATAAAGCCGATGATTTTCTTTGCCATGTTGAAAAACCTCTTTGGAACGCGAGTGCGTTCGGTGAGTAGTAACGCGCCCTCGTCAAGCTTCGACTACCGACGCTCCTCAACGGCCATTACGCGGACCGTAAGCGCGAAAGACGGACCGCGCCGCCTGGCGCGATCCGCGAAACCTGACTTACAGCTTTTCGACCTGACCGAATTCCAATTCGACCGGCGTCGCACGACCGAAAATCGTCACAGATACACGGACACGCGACTTTTCGTAGTTCACTTCCTCGACGCTGCCGTTGAAGTCGGTAAATGGACCGTCTTTTACGCGAACCATCTCGCCCACTTCGAACAGGGTTTTCGGGCGCGGCTTCTCGACGCCTTCCTGCATCTGCGACATGATCTTCTCGACTTCCCGCGGGGAAATCGGGCTGGGACGATTGCGCGCACCGCCCACGAAACCGGTCACCTTTGCCGTGTTTTTCACGAGGTGCCACGTCTCGTCTGTCATCTCCATTTCAACGAGCACATAGCCCGGAAAGAAACGGCGCTCAGTCACCGACTTGTGGCCGCCCTTCACCTCGACGACTTCTTCCGTCGGGACGAGGATCTGGCCAAACTTGTCCTGCATGCCAGCACGCTCAATGCGCTCCTGAAGCGCACGTTGCACGCTCTTCTCCATACCGGAGTAGGCGTGCACCACGTACCAACGTTTTCCGCTCGGGGATGCCGGAATATCACTCATATCATTTCCAACCCAGAATCGCCGAGAAAATTGTCCACTCGATGGATTTATCACAAATCCAGAGGAACACCGCCATGATCAGTACAAACCCGAAAACCACCAGAGTCGTTTGGCTTGCTTCCTTGCGGGTCGGCCAGACAACCTTACGGACTTCTTTGTACGAATCTTTGGCGAACGCGATAAAACCTTTGCCGGGCGCTGAGAGAAGACCGACTGCGACGCCTGCGATCAGTCCGACAGCCAGAGCTGCTCCGCGGACGTACCACTCTTGGCCATTCAGCCAGAAGAACCCCACGAACCCGGCCAAGACCAACAATACGCCGGCGACGAGCATCAGCTTGTCGCTGGAAGTATTAACAGTTTCGACGGAAGGATTCGCCATAACACCTTAACGAGCGCCACATGTGACGCGAGAGTTGGCAGGGGCAGAGGGAATCGAACCCCCAACCTTCGGTTTTGGAGACCGACGCTCTGCCAGTTGAGCTATACCCCTAAACCATTGGGGTCGGCGGCATCGCCAACCCCGAAACAACCGATCAACGAGAACTAGCTGGCTTACTCGAGGATCTTGGCAACGACACCTGCGCCGACAGTACGGCCACCTTCGCGGATCGCGAAGCGCAGACCTTCTTCCATCGCGATCGGGTTGATCAGCTTCACCGTGATCGACACGTTGTCGCCCGGCATGACCATTTCCTTGTCCTTCGGCAACTCGATCGAACCCGTCACGTCCGTCGTACGGAAGTAGAACTGCGGACGATAGTTGTTGAAGAACGGCGTATGACGACCGCCTTCGTCCTTGCTCAGCACGTACACTTCAGCCGTGAAGTGCGTGTGCGGGTTGATCGAACCCGGCTTGGCCAGCACCTGGCCACGCTCCACATCTTCACGCTTCGTGCCGCGCAGCAGGATACCGACGTTGTCGCCTGCCTGACCCTGGTCGAGCAGCTTGCGGAACATTTCCACGCCGGTGCAGGTCGTCTTCACCGTCGGCTTGATACCGACAATTTCGATTTCCTCGCCGACCTTGACGACGCCGCGTTCAACGCGACCCGTCACCACCGTGCCGCGACCCGAGATCGAGAACACGTCTTCCACCGGCATCAGGAACGCACCGTCAACTGCGCGCTCCGGCGTCGGGATGTACGTATCCAGTGCGTCGGCCAGGTTCATGATCGCCACTTCGCCCAGCTCGCCCGTGTCGCCTTCCAGCGCCAGCTTGGCCGAACCCTTGATGATCGGCGTGTCGTCGCCCGGGAAGTCGTACTTCGACAGCAGCTCGCGCACCTCCATTTCCACCAGCTCGAGCAGCTCGGCGTCGTCCACCATGTCGCACTTGTTCAGGAACACGATGATGTACGGCACACCGACCTGACGCGCCAGCAGGATGTGCTCACGCGTTTGCGGCATCGGGCCGTCTGCTGCCGAGCACACCAGGATTGCGCCGTCCATCTGCGCTGCGCCCGTGATCATGTTCTTCACATAGTCAGCGTGGCCCGGGCAGTCGACGTGCGCGTAGTGGCGGTTAGCCGTTTCGTACTCGACGTGCGCCGTGTTGATCGTGATGCCACGTGCCTTTTCTTCCGGCGCCGCGTCGATCTGGTCATAGGCCTTCGCTTCGCCGCCAAACTTCTTGGTCAGCACCGTCGTGATCGCTGCCGTCAGCGTGGTCTTGCCGTGGTCAACGTGACCGATCGTGCCGACGTTCACGTGCGGCTTGGTCCGCTCAAACTTACCTTTGGCCATTTTCGACTCCTAAGAGGATTTTTCCGTACGTTGCGCCCGGCGCAAACAATCACTTGGTACTAGCTGGTGCCCATGGGCAGGATCGAACTGCCGACCTCTCCCTTACCAAGGGAGTGCTCTACCACTGAGCCACATGGGCGCTACTTCTACTTTTGCTTGCTGGAGCGGGTGAAGGGAATCGAACCCTCGTCGTAAGCTTGGAAGGCTTCTGCTCTACCATTGAGCTACACCCGCAAGGATCCCTCGATTCCCGACAACTGCGTTACAGCACTTTGAAATCTGGTGGAGGAGGTTGGATTCGAACCAACGTAGGCGTAAGCCAACAGATTTACAGTCTGCCCCCTTTAGCCACTCGGGCACCCCTCCGCAGAGAACTGATGATTATGGGGGAGCGATTACATCTTGTCAAGTGGCTCTTGACCGCTCGAAACCCATAAGCTCTCACTTATAGTAGAGAGCAAACGACAAGACCCCGCTTTTGAGGGCGGGGTCTTGTCTTGGGTAAGGAGCCTGACGATTACCTACTTTCACACGGGCAATCCGCACTATCATCGGCGTGGAGTCGTTTCACGGTCCTGTTCGGGATGGGAAGGGGTGGTACCGACTCGCTATGGTCATCAGGCATGACGGGTTGCTGCGTCGCATTTGTGTTGCGCCACAGCCAATCTGGAAGAAGCGTAAAGAGGGGGTTGTGTTGTTTCTGGCACAACACCGATCTCAACCTGTGTGTCCTGCTCACCCCGTTGGGGTAAGACACACCTGTTATAGGATCAAGCCTTACGGGCAATTAGTATCAGTTAGCTTAACGCATTACTGCGCTTCCACACCTGACCTATCAACGTCCTGGTCTTGAACGACCCTTCAAGGGGCTCGAAGCCCCGGGGATATCTCATCTCAAGGCGAGTTTCCCGCTTAGATGCTTTCAGCGGTTATCTCTTCCGAACATAGCTACCCGGCGATGCCACTGGCGTGACAACCGGTACACCAGAGGTTCGTCCACTCCGGTCCTCTCGTACTAGGAGCAGCCCCCTTCAAATATCCAGCGCCCACGGCAGATAGGGACCAAACTGTCTCACGACGTTTTAAACCCAGCTCACGTACCTCTTTAAATGGCGAACAGCCATACCCTTGGGACCGGCTACAGCCCCAGGATGAGATGAGCCGACATCGAGGTGCCAAACACCGCCGTCGATATGAACTCTTGGGCGGTATCAGCCTGTTATCCCCAGAGTACCTTTTATCCGTTGAGCGATGGCCCTTCCATACAGAACCACCGGATCACTATGACCTGCTTTCGCACCTGCTCGACTTGTCGGTCTCGCAGTTAAGCACGCTTATGCCATTGCACTATCAGCACGATTTCCGACCGTACCTAGCGTACCTTCGTACTCCTCCGTTACACTTTGGGAGGAGACCGCCCCAGTCAAACTGCCCACCATGCACTGTCCCCGACCCGGATCACGGGCCAAGGTTAGAACCTCAAACAAACCAGGGTGGTATTTCAAGGACGGCTCCACTGAGACTGGCGTCCCAGCTTCATAGCCTCCCACCTATCCTACACAGATCGGTTCAAAGTCCAATGCAAAGCTACAGTAAAGGTTCATGGGGTCTTTCCGTCTAGCCGCGGGGAGATTGCATCATCACAAACACTTCAACTTCGCTGAGTCTCGGGAGGAGACAGTGTGGCCATCGTTACGCCATTCGTGCAGGTCGGAACTTACCCGACAAGGAATTTCGCTACCTTAGGACCGTTATAGTTACGGCCGCCGTTTACCGGGACTTCAATCAAGAGCTTGCACCCCATCATTTAATCTTCCGGCACCGGGCAGGCGTCACACCCTATACGTCCACTTTCGTGTTTGCAGAGTGCTGTGTTTTTATTAAACAGTCGCAGCCACCAGTTTATTGCAACCCCTTCACCCTTTGCCCGCAGGGGCATCAAGCTACAGGGGCGTACCTTATCCCGAAGTTACGGTACCAATTTGCCGAGTTCCTTCTCCCGAGTTCTCTCAAGCGCCTTAGAATACTCATCTCGCCCACCTGTGTCGGTTTGCGGTACGGTCAATGTGAAACTGAAGCTTAGAGGCTTTTCCTGGAACCCCTTCCGATTGCTTCGCTCCCGAAGGAGCTCGCGCCACGCCCTTGAATTCCGTGCCCGGATTTGCCAGAGCACCTTCTCCAACGCAGCGACCGGGACTTCCAACACCCGGACAACCTTCCGCGATCCGTCCCCCCATCGCATTTCACACTGGTGCAGGAATATTGACCTGCTTCCCATCAGCTACGCATTTCTGCCTCGCCTTAGGGGCCGACTCACCCTACGCCGATGAACGTTGCGTAGGAAACCTTGGGCTTACGGCGAGGGGGCCTTTCACCCCCTTTATCGCTACTCATGTCAGCATTCGCACTTCCGATACCTCCAGCACACTTTCCAGTGCACCTTCGCAGGCTTACGGAACGCTCTCCTACCATGCACATAAATGTGCATCCGCAGCTTCGGTATATGACTTAGCCCCGTTACATCTTCCGCGCAGGACGACTCGATCAGTGAGCTATTACGCTTTCTTTAAAGGATGGCTGCTTCTAAGCCAACCTCCTGACTGTTTTAGCCTTCCCACTTCGTTTCCCACTTAGTCATATTTGGGGACCTTAGCTGGCGGTCTGGGTTGTTTCCCTCTTGACACCGGACGTTAGCACCCGATGTCTGTCTCCCGTGATTGCACTCTTCGGTATTCGGAGTTTGCTATGGCGAAGTAATCCGCAATGGACCCTTCAACCATGACAGTGCTCTACCCCCGAAGGTGATACACGAGGCACTACCTAAATAGTTTTCGGAGAGAACCAGCTATTTCCAGGTTTGTTTAGCCTTTCACCCCTATCCACAGCTCATCCCCTAACTTTTCAACGTTAGTGGGTTCGGACCTCCAGTACGTGTTACCGCACCTTCATCCTGGCCATGGATAGATCACCTGGTTTCGGGTCTACACCCAGCGACTGAATCGCCCTGTTCGGACTCGCTTTCGCTACGCCTGCCCTAATCGGTTAAGCTCGCCACTGAATGTAAGTCGCTGACCCATTATACAAAAGGTACGCCGTCACCCCTTGCGAGGCTCCGACTGTTTGTATGCATGCGGTTTCAGGATCTATTTCACTCCCCTCCCGGGGTTCTTTTCGCCTTTCCCTCACGGTACTGGTTCACTATCGGTCGATCACGAGTATTTAGCCTTGGAGGATGGTCCCCCCATCTTCAGACAGGATTTCACGTGTCCCGCCCTACTTGTCGTACACCTAGTTCTTCCTCGCTGTTTTCGCCTACGGGGCTATCACCCACTATGGCCGCACTTTCCAGAGCGTTTGGCTAACAGCAAAGATAAAGAGTACAGGCTGGTCCCATTTCGCTCGCCACTACTTTGGGAATCTCGGTTGATTTCTTTTCCTGCGGTTACTTAGATGTTTCAGTTCACCGCGTTCGCTTCACGTAGCCTATGTATTCAGCTACGGATACTCCATAAGGAGTGGGTTTCCCCATTCGGACATCTTCGGATCATTGCTCGTTTGCCAGCTCCCCGAAGCTTTTCGCAGGCTACCGCGTCCTTCATCGCCTGTGATCGCCAAGGCATCCACCACATGCACTTGTTCGCTTGACCCTATAACGGGTGCGTCTCTCCGTGTTACCACGTCAGACCCACTCGCTACAGGTTGAGTTTTAGCGTTGTGCCGTATTCCAAGGCTGTCTTTCGACAACCCTTAAAAATACATTGATACAATCACAACCCTGATTCACCTACTCACGCGCCCATCTCTAAGCACGCTTTCGCGAATCTCTTTACTACTTCTTCCTGATTGTTAAAGAACGACAGCCGATATCGCGATTGCTATAACCGCATATCTTCACTGACTGGCTCAATTGCCAATGCGAAGTCTTCTGCGTTCTGCAGAACACTGTGCATTGGGAATTGGTGGAGGATGACGGGATCGAACCGACGACCCCCTGCTTGCAAAGCAGGTGCTCTCCCAGCTGAGCTAATCCCCCAGTCATACAGTACACAGGGGAATCTTCAGTCAGCCACCGCAGACAAGACGCTGGTGGGTCTGGATGGATTCGAACCATCGACCCCCGCCTTATCAAGACGGTGCTCTAACCGACTGAGCTACAGACCCCTGAGCCTGTCTTCAATTAACAGCCGACAAGTGTGAGCGCTCAACTTTGAGACGCGAAGCTCTGGAAAGGAGGTGATCCAGCCGCACCTTCCGATACGGCTACCTTGTTACGACTTCACCCCAGTCATGAATCCTACCGTGGTGACCGTCCTCCTTGCGGTTAGACTAGCCACTTCTGGTAAAACCCACTCCCATGGTGTGACGGGCGGTGTGTACAAGACCCGGGAACGTATTCACCGCGGCATGCTGATCCGCGATTACTAGCGATTCCAGCTTCACGCAGTCGAGTTGCAGACTGCGATCCGGACTACGATCGGTTTTCTGGGATTGGCTCCACCTCGCGGCTTGGCAACCCTCTGTTCCGACCATTGTATGACGTGTGAAGCCCTACCCATAAGGGCCATGAGGACTTGACGTCATCCCCACCTTCCTCCGGTTTGTCACCGGCAGTCTCCCTAGAGTGCTCTTGCGTAGCAACTAGGGACAAGGGTTGCGCTCGTTGCGGGACTTAACCCAACATCTCACGACACGAGCTGACGACAGCCATGCAGCACCTGTGTTACGGCTCCCTTTCGGGCACCCTCACCTCTCGGCAAGGTTCCGTACATGTCAAGGGTAGGTAAGGTTTTTCGCGTTGCATCGAATTAATCCACATCATCCACCGCTTGTGCGGGTCCCCGTCAATTCCTTTGAGTTTTAATCTTGCGACCGTACTCCCCAGGCGGTCAACTTCACGCGTTAGCTTCGTTACCAAGTCAATGAAGACCCGACAACTAGTTGACATCGTTTAGGGCGTGGACTACCAGGGTATCTAATCCTGTTTGCTCCCCACGCTTTCGTGCATGAGCGTCAGTATTGGCCCAGGGGGCTGCCTTCGCCATCGGTATTCCTCCACATCTCTACGCATTTCACTGCTACACGTGGAATTCTACCCCCCTCTGCCATACTCTAGCCCGCCAGTCACCAATGCAGTTCCCAGGTTAAGCCCGGGGATTTCACATCGGTCTTAGCGAACCGCCTGCGCACGCTTTACGCCCAGTAATTCCGATTAACGCTCGCACCCTACGTATTACCGCGGCTGCTGGCACGTAGTTAGCCGGTGCTTATTCTTCCGGTACCGTCATCCTCCCCAGGTATTAACCAGGAAGTTTTCTTTCCGGACAAAAGTGCTTTACAACCCGAAGGCCTTCTTCACACACGCGGCATTGCTGGATCAGGGTTGCCCCCATTGTCCAAAATTCCCCACTGCTGCCTCCCGTAGGAGTCTGGGCCGTGTCTCAGTCCCAGTGTGGCTGGTCGTCCTCTCAGACCAGCTACAGATCGTCGCCTTGGTAGGCCTTTACCCCACCAACTAGCTAATCTGCCATCGGCCGCCCCTTGAGCGCGAGGCCTTTCGGTCCCCCGCTTTCATCCAGAGATCGTATGCGGTATTAATCCGGCTTTCGCCGGGCTATCCCCCACTCCAGGACACGTTCCGATGTATTACTCACCCGTTCGCCACTCGCCACCAGGGTTGCCCCCGTGCTGCCGTTCGACTTGCATGTGTAAGGCATGCCGCCAGCGTTCAATCTGAGCCAGGATCAAACTCTTCAGTTCAAACCTGTTACTGTTTTTCGGTTGTTTTACCAACCGGTCGCTCACTCAAAATCACTGACGAATGATTCGGTCGAATTTCTCAATCCGTCGAACCTTCCTCAATTACTTCCGTGTGAGACTCGATTACTTTCGCTTGTTCGGCGACCCGAAGATCACCGCGCGCCGCCATCGAGCACCCACACTTATCGGCTGTTGATTGTTAAAGAACATTCGCGGGAAGCGCCTTGCTTTCACCACGTTGCTGCGTCAGCAGCAGAGAAACGAGATTATGAAGAACCTTTTTCGCTTCGTCAACCGGTTTTTTTTAGCATCGCCTGAAAAACCCTGCTGACTTCACGACCGCGCCGTTTCTGCCGCGGCCCCGTTGCGTCGCACCCAACTCCGTGCTGCTCAACGAGGACGCGAATCTTAGGCCATCCCGCACCCCGTGACAAGGGTGTGACGCAAAGTTTTTTCAAGGGTCACTTCAAACCGCCAACCACCGGCTGCAGCGGGATCGCGTCCGCCATCGCCGAATAGCCTGCGTCGCTGGGATGGATCTGGTCTCCACTGTCGAACGAGCGCCGCAGGCGCGTCGGATCGGTAGGGTCGCGCAGCGCGGCGTCAAAATCCACGACGCCATCGAATGCGTGGCTCGTCCGGATCCATTGATTCACCTCCGTGCGAATCGCCTCGCGCTGCGTCGGCAGCGCCGCCGGTGTCAATGTGGCGCCGAAAATCCGCACTCCGCGAGCATGCGCCGCCGCAATCACGCGCTTGTAGCCCGCGATCAGGCCATCCACCGTCACCTGCGTATGCGGAGCGTCGCAATCCAGGCCGCCATGCGCCGGCATCGCTGCGAAGTTGATGTCATTGATACCGATCAGCAGGATCACCGTCTTCACGCCCGGCTGAGCCAGCACGTCCCTCCCGAAGCGCGACGCGAGCGCGTCCCCGTAGCAACTCGAATCCGTCAACAGCCGGTTTCCACTGATCCCCAGATTGACGACCGCCACCGACTTGTCGCCGCCCTGCGCCACCCTTCGCGCCAGCGCATCCGGCCAGCGTCGGTTCTGATTCAGGCTCGAGCGCATCCCATCCGTAATCGAATCGCCGATCGCCGCAATCGTCGACGACGAAGGCGCCTCGACCTGCACGCCCGTTACCCACGCGAACTGCGTGATCCGCTGCCGGTAAGCGTCGGCGGAGGCGTCGCCGGCATGGTTGCCCGGAATCGACAGATAGTTGACCTGGCTCGACACGCGATGCCACGCGATCAATTTTTGCTCGCGCCCCATATAACTACTGACCGCGTACGGCACTCCGGCGGAGATCCCGACACGGACGGGATCGCTATCGATTTCTCCGCCCGGCGGCACGCTAACGGCCGACTTTCCGCCGAAAGTCACCCGCGCCTCCGTCCCAACCTGAACGGCCGAGCCGGCACCGGAGCGCGCGATCCGCAAATCTTCGATGACTAACGGCGCTTTCCCATACGCATTACTTATATGGATGCGCGCGACCTCGCCCGAAAGCGTCGGATACACGATCTGCCGAAGCGTCCGCCCCGCAACATCAGGCGCCCGGTACAGCGGAGGCGGATTGGATATTTGTGGAATCGGCTGGAGCGCGGTCGCCCAGGTGGTGACCCAAGGCGAGTTTTCGGCAGCAGAAACGGGAGCCGACACCAGCAGAAAGGAAGACAGAACCGCGCCACACACGACGGCGAGAGAACGAGTGGTCATTGCGACTGATCGGTGAAAAATGGTTGAGGACATAAGCCGCTCATTGTGCACGATTGCATAGTGCAAACCCCTACCGGCGTATCTCGAAAAATTTATTAACCGACCGGCCGGTTGGTTTATACTGCCGAACACACACTTACTCATGACGAGAGCGTTCGACATGTACACGCAATCCCTCGACATCCCCGGCAACGTCGCCCCGCTCGACGCGGCTGCCAGTTCGCCCGAGCAGGCCCGTTTCGACGCAGTCATGGCCGCCGACGGCAAGATCGAACCGCAAGACTGGATGCCCGACGCGTACCGCAAGACGCTGGTCCGTCAAATCTCACAGCACGCGCACTCGGAAATCGTCGGCATGCTGCCGGAAGGGAACTGGATCACGCGCGCGCCGAGCCTTAAGCGCAAGGCGATCCTGCTGGCCAAGGTGCAGGACGAAGGCGGCCACGGTCTCTATCTGTATAGCGCAGCTGAAACGCTCGGCGTGTCGCGCGACCAGATGATCGATGGGCTGCACTCCGGCAAGGCCAAGTATTCGAGCATCTTCAATTACCCGACGCCGACCTGGGCGGACGTCGGCGTGATCGGCTGGCTGGTCGACGGCGCGGCGATCATGAACCAGATTCCGCTGTGCCGCTGCACGTATGGTCCGTATGCACGAGCGATGATCCGTATCTGCAAGGAAGAGTCGTTCCATCAACGCCAGGGCTTCGACGCGTTGCTCGCGATGATGAAAGGCACCGACGCGCAGCGCGAGCTGGTCCAGCAGGCCGTGAACCGCTGGTGGTATCCCGTGCTGATGATGTTCGGCCCGAGCGACAAGGATTCCGTCCACAGCAACCAGTCGGCCAAGTGGGGCATCAAGCGCATCACGAACGACGACCTGCGTCAGAAATTCGTCGACGCGACCGTCGAGCAGGCGAAGGTACTGGGCGTCACGCTGCCGGATCCGAATCTGAAGTGGAACGAAGAACGCGCCCACTACGACTACAGCGACCTCGACTGGGATGAATTCTGGCGCGTCGTCAACGGCGACGGCCCGTGCAACAAGGAACGCCTCGCCACGCGCGTGAAGGCGCACAACGACGGTGCCTGGGTCCGCGAAGCCGCCCTCGCCCATGCCGAAAAACAGCGCCAGCGCGCGCAGCAACACGCCGCCTGAGTGGCGCCCCGAATCTGGAAGGAGATAGCGATGAACAAGGAATGGCCGATCTGGGAAGTCTTCGTGCGCAGCAAGCAGGGACTCGACCACAAGCATTGCGGCAGCCTGCACGCGTCGGACGCGTCGATGGCGCTGCGCATGGCGCGCGACGTCTACACGCGCCGGCAGGAAGGCGTGAGCATCTGGGTGGTGCCGTCGTCGGCGATCACGGCATCGGCGCCTGACGACAAGGCAGAACTGTTCGAACCGGCGGCGGACAAGATCTATCGCCATCCGACGTTCTATCAGCTGCCTGACGAAGTCAACCACATGTAAGCGCGCGTCATGACTATCACACCCCAACATCTCGCCTACGTGCTGCGCCTCGCCGACACCGCGCTGATCCTCGGTCAGCGCAACGCGGAATGGTGCGGCCACGGCCCGATTCTCGAAGAAGACATCGCGCTGTCGAACATGAGCCTCGACCTGGTCGGCCAGGCGCGCCTGCTGTACACGCACGCCGCCGATCTGGAAAAGACGCTGACTGGCAAAAGCCGCACGGAAGACGACTACGCGTTCTTCCGCGCCGAGCGCGAGTTCGCGAACTACACGCTTGCCGAGCTGCCGCATGTCGGGCCGCTCGCGGGCACGGCGCGCGCCGATAAAGACTACGCGGTCACGATCGTTCGCAACTTCCTGTACTCGACGCTGATGCTGCACGTGTGGTCGACCTTGACGGGTTCGTCGGACGAACAGCTGGCTGCCATTGCCGCCAAGTCGATTAAGGAAACGCAGTATCACGTGCATCACTCACACGAGTGGCTCGTGCGTTTCGGCGACGGCACGGACGAATCCCATGCCCGCGCACAAGCTGCGCTCGACTATCTGATGCCGTACACGCGCGAATTTTTCAGCGCGGACGCGACGGAAGACGCGATCGCCGCTGCCGGTGTCGGCCCGAAGACGTCCGAAATTGAAGCGGTGTGGCTCGAAGACGTGCGCGCCGCGCTCGACGAAGCGACGCTGAAACTGCCCGAGCCCGTCAAGCACATCACGACGGGCAAGTACGGCGAGCATTCGGAGCACATGGGCTTCCTGCTTGCCGAAATGCAAAGCCTCGCGCGCCAGCATCCAGGCGCAAGCTGGTAATCCGTCGATCCAACAGGTGAAACCCACGATGATGTCGACCGCTCAAACAGCCGCCGTGGCACCGGATCACGCGCTCGCCCAGGCGTGGGCCGTGCTCGAAGCCGTGCCTGACCCGGAAATCCCCGTCGTGTCGATCCGCGAACTGGGCATTTTGCGTGACGTGCGCCACGCTGCCGACGGCGCGCTCGAAGTCGTCATCACGCCGACTTACTCGGGTTGCCCGGCGATGTCGCAGATCGCGGAAGACATCGGCCATGCGCTCGATGCGGCGGGTTTCACGCCGTATCGCGTGGCAACCGTGCTCGCGCCCGCCTGGACCACCGACTGGATCACCGACGACGCCCGCGACAAGCTGCGCGCCTACGGCATCGCACCGCCAACGGGCAACTGTGGCAGCGGCGACGCCGGCGCGAACGTCGGACAGAAAGAGAAAGTGATCCGCTTCGTCCCGCGGTCGCTGCCCGCGCCCGCCTGCCCGCGTTGCGGCTCGAAGCACACGGAACGCCTCGCGCAATTCGGCTCGACAGCCTGCAAGGCGCTGTACCGCTGTGTCGACTGCCGCGAACCCTTCGACTATTTCAAACCGTACTGATATGGCCACCCCGCAATTTCATCCGCTGCGCATCCGGGAAGTGCGGCCCGAAACCGCCGATGCGGTCTCCGTCGCCTTCGAAATCCCCGTCGAACTGCGCGAGCAGTATCGCTTCACGCAGGGCCAGTTCGTCACGTTGAAGACGCACATCGACGGCGAGGAAACGCGCCGTTCGTATTCGATCTGCGTCGGCGTCACCGATTACGACCGCGATGGCGAGTTGCGCATCGGCATCAAGCGCGTGCGCGGCGGCCGCTTTTCGAACTTCGCGTTCGATACGCTGCAACCCGGCCACACGCTCGACGTGATGACGCCCGACGGCCGCTTCTTCACGCACCTGAACGCCGATCACGGCAAGCAGTACGTCGCGTTCTCGGGCGGCTCGGGCATCACGCCTGTGCTGGCCATCGTCAAGACGACGCTCGAAATCGAGCCGCGCAGCACGTTCACGCTGATCTACGGGAACCGCAGCGTCGATCAGATCATGTTCGCCGAAGAGCTCGAAGACCTGAAGAACCGGTTCATGAACCGCTTCGTGCTGTATCACGTGCTGTCCGACGATATCCAGGACGTCGAGCTGTTCAACGGCGTGCTTGACCAGGCAAAGTGCGAGTCGTTCCTTGAGACGCTCGTGCCTGTGGACTCGATCGACGAAGCCTTCATCTGCGGCCCCGGTCCGATGATGGACGCCGCCGAAGCCGCGCTGAACGCGGCGGGCGTGCCCCAGGCGAAGGTGCACGTCGAGCGTTTCGGCACGCCGCTGCCGCAGGCGGGCGTCCCCCTTGCAGAAATCACCGACGACACCCCCGCCGCCGATCTCGAAATCGTGCTCGACGGCAAAAAGCGCAAGCTGCGCCTGCCGTATCAGGGTTTGAGCGTGCTCGACGTCGGCCTGCGCGCCGGACTGGCGCTGCCGTATGCGTGCAAGGGCGGCGTCTGCTGCACCTGCCGCGCGAAGGTGCTCGAAGGCGAAGTGAAGATGGAAAAGAACTACACGCTGGAAGAGCACGAAATCCGCGACGGCTACGTGCTGACCTGCCAGTGCCATCCGATCAGCGACAAGGTCGTGGTTAGCTACGACGAACGTTGACGCCTGCATGGCGCAGTGCGCCATGCACCGAACGTGCGCATCGTCGCTTTCGGCACACACGCGATCCGCTTACACTAGGGGCCGCTCGTCAGGGGAAACGCATTCCTCGGACGGGCGGCCTTTTCCGTTACCTGACCGAACTGAGTGATCGAACTGCGCTTCGCATTGCGCTCAAAGCGCGCGCGAACCGCCCGTCAATGACCATGAGCACGATCCACATCGCGAACGGCGACGTCGCCGCCGATTCTCTGCGCAAGGCGCTCGACCAGGCGCGCCGGACGGATATCGTGCTGGCCTTACGCGACGATCTGGCCGTCGGCCCGTTGCATGGCATCGACGAAGCGCCGCAGGTACGCGCCGACTTCTGGGGAGGCGTCATCGGCGACACCACGCGCGATTTTCTCGCCGAGCTAGAACAGCAAGCGAACGAGCTGAAAGCGGTGGTCGACGATACGACGCATGTGGTCGTGTGGCACGGCCAGAGCGCCGCCGATCAGCTGACGCTGCGCCGCGTGTGCTTCCATCTGCGCGAGATGCCGCAGCGGCTCAACGAAGTGCGTCTGTCGATCGACGACCTGACGGGCGACGCAAGCGCCCCGCTACACCGCCCCGATCGCGCGACCTCAGTCGGCATGTTCGCGCCCGATCTGCTGCAAAAGCGCCTGCGCAGCGCCGCGCCGATTTCGGTGCTGCGCATTGGCAGGCTTGCGCTCGAATGGCAGGAAGTGAAAGTCGTCGACGCCGAGCTGCGCCGCTGGCACGACAACACCTTTACGACTGGCACGTTCGCCGAACTGGACGCGCTGATCTTCGAACACGCCGTCGAAGGCTGGCAGCCCGCCGGGCGCGCCGCCGCTTACGTGATGGCGGCGGATAACGGCTTGCTGGTCAGCGACAGCCTCGTGCTGTGGCGGCTGCGCGAACTCGCGGCCGCTGGCCAGTTGCAGTTGCGCGGCGACGCGAATGACTGGCGTTCTCTCGAAATGCACGTCACGCGCACAACCCTTTCTCCCATATAAGACCAACCAGAATAATCATGGCCCGTACACGAGCCCCAGACCATGAAAGCCAGCGTGACCAGATCCTCGATCTGGCCGCCGAAAAATTCGCTCAAACGAGCTATCCCAGCACGTCGATGGCCGATCTGGCTGCGGCGAGCGGCACGTCGAAAGCGCGCCTTTATCACTATTACGAGAGCAAGGAAGCGATTCTCTTCGACCTGCTCGACCGCTACACGAAGCGACTGATGCTGATCATCGCCGAGGTCGAAGGCGCGAGCCAGCGGCGCGGACTCACCGAACGCGAGACCTTCGCCGAGCTGATCCGCGCGTTCCTCTCCGAGTACGAGACGTCGCACAGTCGGCACGTCGCTCTGTTGAACGACGTCAAATATCTGGTCGAAGCGCAGCGCGAGATCATCCTGAACCGTCAGCGCGACGTGGTCGCCGCGTTCGCGCGGCAACTGGCGCGCGCGTACCCCGAGAGCGTGGCGCGCGAAAACCAGACCGCCCTCACGATGATGGTGTTCGGGATGATCAACTGGACGTTCACCTGGCTGAAGCCGGGCGGCCCGATGGGCTATCGGGAATTCGCGGAACAGGTGGTCGCGATGGTGGATCACGGGCTGGCCGCGAGTGCATCGGACGGTGGCGCTGGCGGTCGTTGAGGTCCGCGCCGCCACGCGCCCGGCCTCACATGGATGCTGTCATGCAGCAATTACCGTGCCGTCGTTGTGACAAGACGACGCAACCACGGCGCGCGACCGACTCATATATTTTTCTTAAAAATCAATAACATAGTACTCATCGCACATAATTTTAGACCCCACCCTCGGCTTGTATCAGGGTTTTCCCCAGTGCTACCTCGGGTTTTCCATTAGAATGCTTATTGCGGCGCATCATGCCGCATAGCTAAAAGGAGAACCCACCATGAATCTGCAAACTGTCCGCGCCGCCGAGCCGATCGTGGTCGATCGCTTGCTGAACGTCGCCGGCCGCTCGCCTGTTCTGATCCGGGAACTCAGCGAGAAAGACCGCGAGCGTCTGCTCGCTCACTTCCTCGAACTCGACGAAGACGATCGCCTGCTGCGCTTTGGTCAGGTCACGCCGGATCACGTCATCGAAAACTATGTTCGCATGCTGGATTTCAGCCGCGACACCGTGTTCGGCGTATTCGACCGTCAACTGCAACTAGTCGGCGCCGGCCATCTGGCGTATCTGCCGGCTGAAGGCGATACACGCACCGCTGAATTCGGCGTGTCGGTGTCGGAAAGCGTGCGCGGCCAGGGTATCGGCACGAAGCTCTTCGAGCGCGCCGCCATCCGCAGCCGCAACACGCACGTCACGACGCTGTACATCCACTGCCTGTCGCGCAACACGACGATGATGCACATCGCCAAGAAGGCGGGCATGAAGATCGAATACGCGTACGGCGAAGCGGACGCCTATCTGACGCTCACGCCCGCGGATCAGAACAGCATCATCTCGGAGATGCTGCAGGAGCAAGCCGCCGTGTTCGACTATGTGCTCAAGCGCCAGGCGCGCAACACGTCGAAGCTGATCGAGTCGTTCATTCCGACCGCGATCGCCGCGTAAGTTTCAGCGAAACGGAACATCCAGAAAGGGCGGCTCTTCACGGAGCCGCCCTTTTCTTTTGCCCAACGCGCCTGTCGCGCCCGTCGTTCAAAGCGGCAGCGCGGTCGTCTCCTTGAACTTCTCCAGCGAAAAGCTCGACTTCACGTCGATCACCGACGGATGCCGCAGCAACTGGTCCTGCACAAACCGCGAAAAGTGCGCCATGTCGCGCACCTGCACACGCAGCAGATAGTCCATATCGCCCGTCATCGCGTAGCACGCGACCACCTCCGGCCATCCCTGCACCGCCACGCGAAACAGTTCCGAATGCGTCGCGCCCGCACGCCCCGGCGTGCCGTCGGCGCGTGCGCTGAGAGCCGGGCCGCCGCGCTTTTCTAGCCGCACGTTGACGTAGGCGAGCAGATCGAGCCCGAGCATCTGCGAATCCAGCAGCGCGACATAACCGCGAATCACGCCGGTTTCCTCCAGCCTGCGGATGCGCCGCAAGCACGGACTCGGCGACAGGTTCACCCGCTCGGCGATCTCCTGATTCGACAGCCGCCCGTTTTCCTGAAGAATCGCGAGAATGCGCCGGTCGATCACGTCTATCTCAATTTGAGCCATGTTCTGCCATCCGAGGCGTATTACGCGCCAGAAAATAGCCCGAGCGTAGTGTTCCTCGAATAATTTCGCAAGTTTTCTTCCTGAGGCGGCAACTACACTGTTCTTCATCAGATCGCGCGACGCGCCCCGCACACAGTCGAGGAGACAGACATGAAGGTTTCTACCTGGGAGAATCCCGTCGGCACCGACGGCTTCGAGTTCATCGAATACACCGCGCCGGACCCCGTCGCGCTCGGCAAGCTGTTCGAGAGCATGGGCTTCACGGCAATCGCGAAGCATCGCCACAAGAACGTGACGCTGTACCGTCAGGGCGAGATCAACTTCATCGTCAATGGCGAGCCCGACTCGTTTGCGCAGCGCTTCGCACGTTTGCACGGCCCTTCGATCTGCGCGATCGCGTTCCGCGTGCAGGACGCGGCAAAGGCGTACCAGCGCGCGCTCGAACTCGGCGCATGGGGCTTCGACAACAAGACGGGCCCGATGGAGCTGAACATTCCGGCCATCAAGGGGATTGGCGATTCACTGATCTATTTCGTCGACCGCTGGCGCGGCAAGAACGGCGCGGCGCCGAACAGCATCGGCGACATCGGCATTTATGACGTCGACTTCGAGCCGATTCCAGGCGCGAACCCGAATCCCGTCGGCAACGGCCTCACCTATATCGATCACCTGACGCATAACGTCCATCGCGGACGCATGCAGGAATGGGCCGAGTTCTACGAGCGGCTGTTCAATTTCCGCGAAGTGCGCTACTTCGATATCGAAGGCAAGGTAACGGGCGTCAAGTCGAAGGCGATGACGTCGCCGTGCGGCAAGATCCGCATTCCGATCAATGAGGAAGGTTCGGAAACGGCGGGCCAGATCCAGGAATATCTCGACGCGTATCGCGGCGAAGGCATTCAGCACATCGCGCTCGGCACGGACGATATCTACCGCACGGTAGACGGGTTGCGCGCGTCGAACATCTCGCTGCTCGACACGATCGACACCTACTACGAACTCGTCGACCGCCGCGTGCCGAATCACGGTGAACCGCTGGACGAACTGCGCAAGCGCAAGATTCTGATCGACGGCGAACACGACGACCTGCTGCTGCAGATCTTCACCGAGAACCAGATCGGACCGATCTTCTTCGAGATCATCCAGCGCAAGGGCAACCAGGGTTTCGGCGAGGGTAACTTCAAGGCGCTGTTCGAATCGATCGAACTGGATCAGATTCGTCGCGGTGTCGTGCAGGACAAGACCTGACCCGCTGCGAAAGAGTTAGCGCCAAATAAGAAAAGGCGAGGAATCGTATGATCCTCGCCTTTTCGCATTTTGGAACCGGCTTTTCTCTCCCTCAACCGGCTCTCATCTGTTCATACGCCGCGGATGATCAGCCGATCACCCGCCAGAGCGCGTCAGCCACGCTGCTCCGTGTCGTCGGACTCGCGCCGCTGGTTCACGGCGACCGTCGTCGCGGCGACCTGCGTGGTGCGCGTGACGGCATTTGCGAGCGCATTGGCGCTGTTCGGGCGCATCGGCGCGCTCATCGCGAAGAATGCTGCCGAGACCATCAGGAAGGTCTGGATGTGTCTTGTGTTCATGCGTACTCCTTTTTCGACTGCACAGCGAAGCTCCGCCGCATGCGGAACGTTGCGATTCATGCAGATGGGGAGTTTAGACCGACATTTCAAGCCCAGTTCCGCACGTTGCAAGCTTTTACACCCTGTAACAGCGGCAAACGAAAAAGCTCGCACGCGGTCATACGGATGACATTTCGTTCGTGACCCGTCCCGCACCGTGGTGTTTCCGACGATAGGCGGCGGGTTTTCACCAGTGCTACCATCGAACGAAAGCCGTCAACATGGCGACCCCGGCCGAAGCATTCACAAGATGCCGAGGCCAAGCAGGTTTTGGTGATCCCAAACTGGGTGGAGGAGTACACATAATGAATGCCCCGCTAGACGCCGGTCAGCGAGCCTCGCTCGAAGCCGCGCTGACTTCCGTCACGCTCGACGACAAATACACGCTTGAACGCGGCCGCGCGTACATGAGCGGCATCCAGGCGCTGGTCCGCCTGCCGATGCTGCAACAGGAACGCGACCAGGCCGCCGGGCTCAATACAGCCGGGTTCATCTCGGGCTATCGCGGATCGCCGCTCGGCGGTCTCGACCTGTCGCTGTGGAAGGCGAAGAAGCATCTCGCCGCGCACCAGGTCGTGTTCCAGCCAGGCGTCAACGAAGACCTCGCCGCCACCGCCGTGTGGGGCTCGCAGCAGGTCAACCTCTATCCCAGCGCCAAATACGACGGCGTGTTCTCGATGTGGTACGGCAAGGGTCCCGGCGTCGACCGTTCGGGCGACGTGTTCAAGCACGGCAACTCGGCCGGTTCGTCGCCACATGGCGGCGTCCTCGTGCTCGCCGGCGACGATCACGCCGCCAAGTCGTCGACGCTCGCGCACCAGTCCGAACATCTGTTCAAGGCATGCGGCCTGCCCGTGCTGTTTCCGTCGAACGTGCAGGAATATCTCGACTTCGGCCTGCACGGCTGGGCGATGAGCCGTTACTCCGGCCTGTGGGTCGCGATGAAGTGCGTGACCGACGTGGTTGAATCATCGGCTTCCGTCGATATCGATCCGCACCGCACGCAAATCATCCTGCCGACCGACTTCGCGATGCCCGAAGGCGGCCTAAACATTCGCTGGCCCGATCCGCCGCTCGTGCAGGAAGCGCGTCTGCTCGACTACAAGTGGTACGCCGCGCTCGCCTATGTGCGCGCGAACAAGCTCGACCGCGTCGAGATCGATTCGCCGCACGCGCGCTTCGGCATCATGACGGGCGGCAAGGCGTATCTCGACGTGCGACAGGCGCTGACCGATCTAGGCCTCGACGACGAAACATGCTCGCGCATCGGCATTCGGCTATACAAGGTCGGCTGCGTGTGGCCGCTCGAAGCGCAAGGCGCGCAAGCTTTTGCGCGTGGCCTCGAAGAAATTCTGGTGGTCGAAGAGAAGCGCCAGATTCTCGAATACGCGATCAAGGAAGAGCTGTACAACTGGCCCGACGCGCAGCGTCCGCGTGTGTTCGGCAAGTTCGACGAGAAGGACGGCGCAGGCGGCGAATGGTCGGTGCCGATGGGCAACTGGCTGCTGCCCGCGCACTATGAACTCTCGCCCGCGCTGATCGCGAAGGCGATTGCAACGCGGCTCGACAAGTTCGACCTGCCGTCCGACGTGCGCGCGCGCATCGCCACGCGCGTCGCGGTAATTGAAGCGAAGGAAAAGGCGCTCGCGCGCCCGCGCGTTCAGGCGGAGCGCAAGCCGTGGTTCTGCTCCGGCTGTCCGCACAACACGTCGACGAATGTGCCCGAAGGCTCGCGCGCGATGGCGGGCATCGGCTGCCATTACATGACCGTGTGGATGGACCGCAGCACCAGCACGTTCAGCCAGATGGGCGGCGAAGGCGTCGCGTGGGTCGGCCAGGCGCCGTTCACCAACGACAAGCACGTGTTCGCCAACCTGGGTGACGGCACGTACTTCCATTCGGGCCTGCTCGCGATTCGCGCGGCGATCGCGTCGAAGGCGAACATCACGTACAAGATTCTCTACAACGACGCCGTCGCGATGACGGGCGGCCAGCCCGTCGACGGCGTGCTGACGGTGCCGCAGATCACACATCAGCTCGCCGCCGAAGGCGCGAAGAAGATCGTGATCGTCACCGATGAGCCGGAGAAGTACAACGCGAACGTCGGTCTTGCGCCCGGTATCACGATTCATCATCGCGACCAGCTTGACGACGTACAGCGCGAACTGCGCGAGATCGAAGGCACGACGATCCTGATCTACGACCAGACTTGCGCGACCGAGAAGCGCCGCCGTCGGAAACGCGGCGCCTATCCCGATCCGGCGAAGCGCGTCGTCATCAACGAAGCGGTCTGTGAAGGCTGCGGCGATTGCTCGGTGCAGTCGAACTGCCTGTCCGTCGAGCCGCTCGAAACCGAGTACGGCACGAAGCGGCAGATCAACCAGTCGACCTGCAACAAGGACTACTCGTGTCTGAAGGGCTTCTGCCCGAGCTTCGTGACGGTCGAAGGCGGGCAATTGCGCAAGCCGCAGGCGTCGGGTGTCGCGGGCGACGCGATGCCGCCCGTTCCCGATCCCGAAGTCCCCGCCATCGCGAAGCCGTATGGCGTGCTGGTGACGGGCGTCGGCGGCACGGGTGTCGTGACGATCGGCGCGCTGCTCGGCATGGCTGCGCACCTCGAAAGCAAGGGTGTCACCGTGCTCGACGTGACGGGCCTCGCGCAAAAGGGCGGCGCCGTGATGAGCCACGTGCAGATCGCGAACCAGCCCGCCGACATCCACGCGACGCGTATCGCGATGGGCGAAGCGAGTCTGGTGATCGGCTGTGATTCGCTCGTGACGGCCAGCGACGAATGCGTGTCGCGGATGCAGGCCGGTCAAACGCACGTCGTGCTGAACAGCGCGCCGACGCCGACCGCGGAGTTCATCAAGAACCCGAACTGGCGCTTCCCCGGCGCAAGCGCCGATGCGGACGTGCGCGCGGCAGCGGGCGACGAGCAAGTCGCCGCCGTCGACGCGAATCACTTCGCGGTTGCGCTACTCGGCGACGCGATCTACACGAACCCGTTCGTGCTCGGCTACGCATGGCAGAAGGGTTGGCTGCCGCTCACGCACGAGTCGCTGGTTCGCGCGATCGAGCTGAACGCAGTGCAGGTCGAGAAGAATCTCGCGGCGTTCGAATGGGGCCGCCGCGCGGCTCACGATCTGGCTGCCGTGCGCAAGCTCGCGCAGATGCAAGATCGTTTCGATGACGGCAACACGGCGAATGCCGCGAGCAGCAAGATCGTTTCACTGCATACGCCGAAGGCGCTCGATACGCTGATCGACAAGCGCGCACAGTATCTCGTCGAGTATCAGAACGAAGCGTACGCGACGCGTTACCGCAAGCTGATCGAAACAGTGCGCGCCGCCGAAACGAAGCTCGATGCCGCTGACGGCCAGATGCTGTTGACGGAAGCCGTCGCGAAGAATCTGCACAAGCTGATGGCGTACAAGGACGAGTACGAAGTGGCGCGTCTCTATTCGGACCCGGCGTTCGTCGAGAAGCTGAAGTCGAATTTCGAGGGCGACTGGAAGCTCAAGTTCCACCTCGCGCCGCCGGCCACGTCGAAGAAGGACGCGCATGGGCATCTGGTGAAGAAGCAGTACGGTCCGTGGATGCTCAACGCGATGCACGTGCTCGCGAAGATGAAGTTTCTGCGCGGCACGGCGCTCGATGTGTTCGGCAAGACGGAAGAGCGTCGCACCGAACGGGCGCTGATCGTCGAGTATGAGACGCTGGTGCATGAACTGGTCGGCGGGCTGACCGCGGAGAAGCGTGCGCTGGCTGTCGAGCTGGCGAATCTGCCGGATGGGATTCGCGGCTACGGCCACGTCAAGGAAAACAACCTGAAGGGCGTGCGGGCGAAGTGGACGTCGTTGCTCGCGAAGTGGCGCGCGCCGATGGGTGGGGTTGAGCGGCACGTAGCATAACGTTCTGCCACTCCCGAAGTACAAAGGGCACCTCGCGGTGCCCTTTTTTCATCGTATCAACGAACGAAGCTTACTTCGCGACGTTGCGCTCCACGTTGGCATTCGCCGAAGCGACAGCCGTCATGTTGATGATCCGGCGCACCGTCGCGGCCGGCGTCAGGATGTGCACCGGCTTGGCCGCGCCGAGCAGGAACGGACCGACCGTCACGCCTTCGCCGCCGATCATCTTCAGCAGGTTGTACGTGATGTTCGCCGCTTCGACGTTCGGCATGATCAGCAGGTTCGCTTCGCCCGTCAGCGTCGTGCCGGGGAACGCGGCCTTGCGCACCGCTTCCGACAGCGCGGCGTCGCCGTGCATTTCGCCGTCCACTTCGAGATGCGGCGCGCGTTCGGCGATCAGCTTGCGCGCAGCCGCCATGCGTGCCGAAGACGACGACGGGACGCTGCCGAAGTTCGAGTTCGACAGCAACGCGACCTTCGGAACGATCCCGAACTTCTCGATTTCACCCGCGGCGAGGATCGTCATGTCGGCGAGCTGTTCGGCCGTCGGCACTTCGTTCACGTACGTGTCGCTGATGAAGAGATTGCGGCCCGGCAGCATCAACAGATTCATCGCGGCAAAGTTGTCCACCTTCTCCGCCTTGCCCAGCACCTGCTCGACGAACTTCAGATGCTCGTGATACGTGTCGATCAGACCGCAGATCATGCCGTCCGCGTCGCCGAGATGCACGAGAATCGCGCCGATCAGCGTGTTGAACTTGCGCATCGCTGCCTTCGCGACTTCCGGCGTGACGCCCTCGCGCGCGCCGATCTCGTGATACGCCTGCCAGCTCTTCTGATAACGCGGATCGTCTTCCGGATTGACGATCTCGACATCCTCGCCGCACTTGAGCTTCGAGCCCATCTTCTTCAGACGCATCTCGATCACGCTCGGGCGGCCCACGAGAATCGGCTTCGCGATCTTCTCGAGCAGCACGAATTGCGCAGCGCGCAACACGCGATCGTCCTCACCTTCCGCGAACACGATGCGCGCCGGTTGCGCCTTCGCTGCCGCGAACACCGGGCGCATCACCATGCCCGTGCGGTAGACGGTTGCGCCGAGCTGCTCACGGTACGCGTCCATGTCCTGAATCGGACGCGTCGCGACGCCCGAGTCCATCGCGGCCTGCGCAACGGCGGGCGCGATCTTGATGATCAGACGCGGATCGAACGGCTTCGGAATCAGATAGTCGGGGCCGAATTCGAGCGAGTGACCTTCGTACGCCTTCGCGACTTCATCGCCCTGATCGGTTTCTTCCGCGAGTTCAGCGATCGCGCGCACGCACGCGAGCTTCATTTCTTCCGTAATCGTCGTCGCGCCGACGTCGAGCGCGCCGCGGAAGATGAACGGGAAGCACAGCACGTTGTTGACCTGATTCGGATAGTCCGAACGGCCCGTCGCGACGATGCAGTCCGGGCGCACCTTCTTCGCTTCTTCGGGGCGGATTTCCGGCTCCGGGTTCGCGAGCGCGAGGATCAGCGGCTGCGTGCCCATCTCCTTGACCATCTCCGGCTTCAGCACGCCCGCGCTCGAGCAGCCGAGGAATACGTCCGCGCCCTTGATGGCGTCAGCCAGCGTGCGCGCTTCGGTGTTCGCTGCGTAGCGTTCCTTCGACGGGTCCAGGTTGCCGCGGCCTTCGTAGATCACGCCCTTCGAATCGACGACAAGCACGTTCTTCTTCGACAGGCCCAGATTCACGAGCAGGTCCAGACAGGCGATCGCCGCCGCGCCCGCACCCGAGCATACCAGCGTGACCTCTTCGAGCTTCTTGCCGACCACTTTCAGGCCGTTGAGAATCGCCGCCGACGCGATGATCGCCGTGCCGTGCTGGTCGTCGTGGAAAACGGGAATCTTCATGCGCTCGCGCAGCTTCTTCTCGATGTAGAAGCATTCGGGCGCCTTGATGTCTTCGAGGTTGATGCCGCCGAGCGTCGGCTCCAGCATCGCGATCGCGTCGACGAGTTTGTCGGGATCGGACTCGTTCAGCTCGATATCGAACACGTCGATGCCGGCGAACTTCTTGAAGAGACAGCCCTTGCCTTCCATCACCGGCTTCGCGGCGAGCGGCCCGATGTTGCCGAGACCCAGCACGGCCGTGCCGTTCGTGATCACGCCGACCAGGTTGCCGCGCGACGTGTACTTCTGCGCGTCGAGCGGCTCGTCGAAGATGGCCATGCACGCGGCTGCGACACCCGGCGAATACGCCAGCGACAGGTCCAGCTGGTTCGAAAGCGGCTTGGTCGGGGTGACCGAAATCTTGCCGGGTTTCGGGTTCTGGTGATATGCGAGAGCGCTTTGCTTCAGTTGTTCGTCCATTTTCTAACCTGCGAGACGTTGATAATTGGGCCCGGCTCAATGTCACGTGCTGCGCTGGCCAAGGTCGACGGGTTGCTCGACGGCGGCGATTCTCGCGTGCGCCGGTTGGGCGCGGCGTCAAACCTCAGCGGAAAGCAAACGACGCTGAGCTTTTTCGGGTCGACCAGTGTACACCCCGGATGCGACGGTTCGGGGTAGGTTTTGTACCGGATGGATAAGCCAAAACCGCGCCAGCGCTTGCTGCAGCGCGACATGGAAACACTTCCACCCCGCCCGCCGCCGCACGGCGGCAAGGCTCATTCGAGCGTTGCGCCGCGGCGTTCCGGGATCAAAAAGAGCGTGGCGAGAATGTCGAGGAGATAGATCGAAGCGAGCACGCCGAGCGCCGTCGCGAATGAAAACCGCGCGGCCAGCGCGCCGACGGCAACCGGCCCGAACCCGCCAACCGCGCGGCCGATGTTGAACAACACATTTTGCGCGGTGGCGCGGGCATCGGTCGGATACAGCTCAGAGATCAACGCGCCATAGCCGCCAATCATCCCGTTCACGAACATGCCCATCACTGCGCCGCCAATCAGCAGCGCGAATGGCGTGCTCAGTTGCGAGTAGACGAACACCATCACCACGGCGCCCGCCTGGTAGAACAGGAACGCGGGCTTGCGGCCGAAACGGTCGGCCGCGACGCCGAACAGCCAGATGCCGGCGGCCATGCCGAGCACCGTGACGGCCGTCCATAAGCCGGAGCGCGTCAGCGAATAGCCGAAGGTTTTCGACAGATAAGTGGGTAGCCAGATCATCAGGCCGTAATAGCCGAAGTTTTGCACCGAGCACAGAATCACGACGCCCACGCTTGCGCGGATCGTGCGGGCGTCGGCGACGAGCAGTTTCATCGGCGCCTTGCGCATGCCGCGCGCGACGCGCTCGGTGAAGAGCGCCGGTTCCTCGACGCGCCGCCGCACGAAAAACGACACGACGGCGGGCAGCAGCCCGAGCGCGAACATCCCGCGCCAGCCGATCACGGGCAGCAGTAACGGCGTAAGCAGCGCCGCCGCCAGCACACCCAGCTGCCAGCCAAGCCCGACATACGACGACACGCGCGCCCGCTGTGCCGCTGGCCAAGCTTCCGCAACGAGCGTCATGCCGATGCCGAACTCGCCGCCCAGCCCGATGCCCGCGATCGTCCGGTACGCGAGCAGATCGCCGTAACCTTGTGCAAGCGCGCACAGGCCCGTGAAGACCGCGAAGATGAGAATCGTCCACGTGAGCATGCGCACGCGTCCGAAGTAGTCGCTCAAGACGCCGAAAATCACGCCGCCCGCGACCGCGCCGACCAGCGTCCATGTCACCAGCGACCCGGCTTGCGTCGATGAAAGGTGCAGGTCGGCAGCGATGACGGGCAGCATGAAGCCGAGAATCAGCAGGTCGAAGCCGTCCATCGCGTAGCCGAGCACCGACGCGATCAGCGCGCGCGCCGCATAGCCGGGACGGGCGTCCTGCGCGGCCTGAGTCGTAGAAGGGGCGATGTTCATGAGCGGCAACCTTGCAGCAGACGTGAGCAGAAGGCCATCCGAAGGCCGTCTGGGATAATTTGCCGTGAGTGTAAAGGCGCCAGATTGGTGTCACAACCTGGCCAGAATGCATAGGCGAAACGCACGTCCGGCTGCCGCGCCTACCCGCTTTCGCCGCCTTCCGCCCTGGGAACAGTCCGAATCGGGTAAAATATTGGGCTACGCGCGCAGCAAACCGGCCTGTTTCTCAACTCGTCCGGCATGTTTCGCCCACCAGGCGCGAAACGTTCGCCTGCTGCGCCACAGGGCCCCGCGCCCGCCCTCCAAGCTCATCACACCGAAGGATTCGCCCATGACAGGCTTCGATCGCCAGACGATCTCCGACACGACCGCCAAAATGCTGCTGGAAGTCCAGGCAGTGCATTTCAACGCGGAAAAACCGTACATCTTCACTTCCGGCTGGGCGAGCCCGGTATATATCGACTGCCGCAAGTTGATTTCGTATCCGCGCGTGCGCCGTGGCCTGATGGAAATGGCAGAAGCGACGATTCTGCGCGACGTCGGCTACGAGCAGATCGACGCCGTCGCCGGCGGTGAAACAGCGGGCATTCCGTTCGCTGCCTGGCTGTCGGACCGCCTGATGGTGCCGATGCAATACGTGCGCAAGAAGCCGAAGGGTTTCGGCCGCAATGCACAGATCGAAGGTCTGTTGACGGAAGGTCAGCGCGTGCTGCTGGTCGAAGATCTGACCACCGACAGCCGCAGCAAGATCAACTTCATCAACGCGCTGCGCACGGCGGGCGCGCAGGTGAACCATTGCTTCGTGCTGTTCCACTACAACATCTTCAAGGAAAGCGTGTCGGTTCTGAAGGATATCGACGTCGATCTGCACGCGCTTGCCACGTGGTGGGACGTGCTGCGCGTCGCGAAGGAACAGGGCTACTTCGAAACGAAGACGCTCGATGAAGTCGAGAAATTCCTGCACGCGCCTGCCGAGTGGTCGGCAGCGCACGGCGGCGCAACGGCGGCACCGCAATAAGCGAGCAGCCTGATTCAGCGAGCATACGAAAACGCCGCCTGTCTTAAGGACAGGCGGCGTTTTTATTTGATCCGTTTTCCCGATTTGAGAATCCGACAGCCAGCTTCTGAGATCGCGCTTAGGAACTTCCCTGCGAAGGGCTGCTGCCGGTATCCAGCTCGCCCGGCGCATACGACGACAGATTCATCAAGCCATTACTCTGCGCGTACTGAAAGAGTTCGGAATCCCTTTCGAGTCCGAGCTTGCGCATCGCGGTGTTCTTTTGCGTGCTGATCGTCTTAATGCTGCGGTTCAGTTGCTCAGAAATTTCCTTGATGGCCAGCGACTATAGCTGATTTCGCGCCGTACTGGCCCCTCGCAAAGCACAAATGGCCTCATAAGATGTAATGTTAGACTCGATTTGTCCCTTGGGCACAAAAAAGGACAACAATCCCTCGTAAGGACATTTCTTTACGAGCCTGACAGGAGATTCGGCACATGCACTTGCGTTGCCCGGTCGTTCCGCCCCCGTCGTCTCGTTCGTGCCGTTCGTTGCTGCCGTTTCTGTTTGTCGAGCGATCGCGCGTTGCTACGCTCATCGTTTTTTCATTCGCACTTCATGCGGGCGCGGCCTCTGCCGACACCGCGTTCACCGTGACGAGCGCCAACCTTCGCACAGGCGGCACGGTCGACAACGCGCAGGTGTTCGACCGCGGCGACTGCAAAGGCCTTAACCGCTCGCCGCAACTGAACTGGCACAACCCGCCCGACGGCACGCGCAGCTTCGCAGTCACCATGTTCGACCCCGATTCGCCCGGACGCGGCTGGTGGCATTGGGCCGTCGTCGGTATTCCTGCCAACGTCGACCGGCTGCCGGAAAACGCGAGCGCGTCCGGCTTTCTTAAGAATCTCGGCGCCGTCGAGGCGCGCAACGACTTCGACGTCGACGGCTATGGCGGGCCCTGCCCGCCGCCCGGCAAGCCGCATCGCTACGTGATCACCGTGTACGCGCTGAACACGTCGAACCTCAGGCTCGCGCAAGGACGGCCGTCGCTGATGTTCGACCACGAGATCAGCACGGCAACGCTCGGCTACGCACGCATGACCGTCACCTACGGCCGCTAGTCTTTCGCATCAGCGATAAGGGCGATGCCGCAGTTATCTCGCCGCGTCTCGAACAACTCAGGCCCGGTGACAGAATGAGCGAGGCTCACGTCCACTCATTCGGGATCGAATCGCGATTTGCAACGAGGGAGTTGTCTATGTCAAGAATCATCATCGTGTATCACAGCGGCTACGGCCATACGAAGAAGCTCGCCGAAGCGGTGCTCGCGGGCACGCTCGACGGTGGAGCCGATGCAAGGATGATCGCGGTCGGTGAACTGGACGACGCGGCATGGGCCGAGCTGGACACGGCCGACGCCCTCATCTTCGGCGCGCCGACCTACATGGGCGGCCCGTCCGCCGACTTCAAGAAGTTCGCCGACGCGAGTTCGAAACCGTGGTTCGCGCAAAAGTGGAAGGACAAGGTGGCGGCGGGCTTCACCAACTCGGGGTCGATGAACGGCGACAAGTTCTCGACGATCCAGTATTTCATCACCCTCGCGATGCAGCACGGCATGATCTGGGCGGGCATGGGCATGATGCCCGCCAACACGAAGGCGGCGACGCGCAACGACCTGAATTTCATCGGTGGCTTCGCGGGCCTGCTCTCGCAGTCGCCTGCCGACGCCACGCCCGACGAAGCGCCTCCACCCGGCGACCTCGACACGGCAAAGGTGTTCGGCGCGCGCATCGCGGCCGTGACGGCGCGCTGGAAGGCAGGACAGCCGTCATGAACGCGCCGGGGTACGCGGAAACGCAGCTTGTCATGCCGCTGTCACTGTTGCGGCGCAACGTGTTTTTCGGCCAATTTTGCGCACGCGCCGCCTCACGGTCTTAAAATAACGTTCCGGCGCAGCCAGCGCCGCGTTTTCCCGCCGTTTTTATCAGCCAGCGAGATCGAGATGAGCACGAAAGTTTTTGTCGACGGACAGGAAGGCACGACCGGCCTGAAGATTTTCGAATACCTGTCGCAGCGCGCAGACGTTGAAATCCTCCGCATCGAAGAAGCGAAGCGTAAGGATATCGACGAGCGCCGTCGTCTCATCAACGCTTCGGACGTCACCTTCCTGTGTCTGCCGGACGTTGCGTCGCGCGAATCGGCGTCGCTCGTCGAGAACGACCGCACTGTGCTGATCGACGCGAGCACCGCGTTTCGCACCAGCGCCGACTGGGCGTACGGCCTGCCCGAGCTAGCCCGCGCGCAGCGCGAGCGCCTGCGCACGGCGAAGCGCATCGCCGTGCCGGGATGCCATGCGTCGGCGTTCGTGCTGGCCATGCGTCCGCTCGTCGATGCGGGCGTCGTGTCGGCGGATTTCGCTGCGCACAGCTACTCGATCACCGGCTACAGCGGCGGCGGCAAGAAAATGATCGCGGACTACGAAGCGGGCGGCAACGCGAAGCTCGACAGCCCGCGTCCGTACGCGCTCGGTCTCACGCACAAGCATCTGCCGGAAATGGCCGCGCACACGGGCCTGAAGAGCGCGCCTGTCTTCACGCCGATCGTCGGCAACTTTTACAAGGGCCTGGCCGTGACGACATACTTCACGCCGGGCCAACTGTCCAAGCCGACCACACCGCAAGACGTGCAGGCACTGTTCGCCGAGTACTACAGCGGCGAGCAGTTCGTGCGCGTCGCGCCGTTCAATGCGGACGACAACCTCGACAGCGGCTTCTTCGACGTCCAGGCGAACAACGATACGAATCGCGTCGACCTGTTCGTGTTCGGCAACGAAGAGCGCTTCGTCACGGTCGCGCGGCTCGACAACCTGGGCAAGGGCGCCTCGGGCGCGGCGATCCAGTGCATGAATCTCGCCATCGGCACGAACGAGGCGACGGGCCTCAAGCGCTGACACTTCGCTAGCGGACGGCGCCCGCCGTCCTGCGTGTCACAAAGCCGGCATTCAAACGCCGGCTTTTTCTTTTTATGCTTGCCAATCCGTGATTTAAAACGCCTCATTCAAACGCGGATTAACACCTTTCGATTTTCTCACTATCTCCAGCAGTCCTTATAGCAGGTATTTACTGCTCCCCGTTTTATTCTCCTGGGCATCTATTACCGCATAGGGATATTCCGGATTTTTTTACGAACGAGCGTTCGAAGATGATAGATGCGCTTTTCGGAGTCGCCCGCCGATAAAGGCTCAGCGGCGACACGACAAATCCGTCCGATGCAAAAAATGCTGTTTTGTTTTAAAAGGCGCGCTTCGAAGCGCCATGCGACTCTCCGCGATAAATGCGCTGTTTGAATCGGGTTTTTTAGATGGTTCGTTCAATTGACAGCCCTAAATCGCGCGGCGAAATTAGCTCGCAAATTACACAAATCAGGGAGACAGCAGCATGTACGCCAATTCAAAATGGCTGGCATGTGCCATTGCCAGCGTGCCGTTTTTGTTCGCCTGCGGAGGAGGAAATGCGGGTGATCCCGGCGCGATCAACGCGAACCAGTGCTCGGGATCGAGCTGCGGCGTGCAAGGGCCGCCTGCGTCGACGGCCACCGCAGGCTCGCTCTGCCCCGCCGACGCCAACATCGGCCAGAGCACCTATCTGGGCGGCGCAGGCAGCGGCGAAGTAGTGTCGTTGAACATCGACGCCGTGAAGATGACGTACACGCTGAAGTTTCTCGAATCACCGATCCCGGTATCGGCGGGCCAGGTCGACAATACGCGCGCAGGCACCACCGTCACGGGCGCCGTCATGCATCCGCCTGCGGGCATGCTGCCCAATGCCGAGCAGACGCGCTGCGCATTCATGCTGACGCCCGCGTCAGGCACCGCGCCTTCGACGGGCGCAACCTATACGACGCCCTTTTCGACCACCAATCCGCCCATCGTCTTCGTCGGCAAGGGCGTGGCAGGCGGCGGGATTCCGGGCGCCGACGTCGCATACGCAGGCAAGACGATTCTCACGTTCCAGAACGTCGGCGCCGTCACGCCAAGACATTTCGACTTCTATCCGTTCCTCGGCTTCGCAAGCACGACGACGGACCTCTCGAAGCTCGCCGGCAACTATAACGGGCTGCTCTATCACATCGTTCCGTCGGGCAATTACGCGGCGGCCGCCGCCCAGACATCCGAAACGTTCGATGCCAACGGCGCCTGCTCGTCCGCGACGAACACCCCGCCCGCGAATGGCAACGCAAGCCCGACGCACTGCCTGTCAATGGGTGACACGCCGACGCTCAACGCGAACGGCTATTTCGACAGCACCAACGCGCCACGCATCGAAAGCCAGTTGGTGCTGCCGCTGCTGGGAGCGAGGGGCAGCTCGTCGGCTCACATGATCCTCGGTCAGCTGAACGGCGCGACCGTCCCGGTCGTCGTCAGAACGGGACACGTGTTTACGGGCACCGGCGCGATCCCACTCGACGCCGAAGTCGACGACGAATCCGGCATCGCGCTGCTGGAAACCGCGACTTCGCTCGCGTCGGGCGGCTTCGACGGCGGCTATGTCGGCGCGGACTCGAACTTCAAGTACACCGCGTCGCTGATCCAGGGCGGCGTCGGCACCTTCATCAATCCGTCTACGCAGGCGGCCGAAAGCGGTTTCGGCCTGGGATACGGCGGCGGCAATCCGGGCCTCGTCAGCGTCACCGACAAGCAGGGCAACACGGGCTTCGCAATCGCAGGCGGCGGCCTCTACGCGATCTTCATCAACGGCACCGAAAACGGCGGCCTCACGCCGAGCTCGGCCAATTCCGACACCGCTAGTTCGCCGTACTTCAGCGTCGGCGCGCAGATCGGCAAATAAGCCTTACCCGAATCAACAGAAAGGGCCGTGCATGGCAGGAGGCAACACGGGCAGAAAGCAGCATCGCTAGATGAACAAGACCGAGAGGCGGCTGGACTGGGAGCTGGCCGCCCATAACAAGACTGGAGGCACGATGAACTGGAAGACCCTTTCGGCGCTGGCCTTTGCAGCGCCATTGCTCGGCGCGTGCGGCGGCGCGGGCAGCGAAGGCGCGCCGCCGACGGAAGCGCGCCTGTGCCCCGCGTCGCTCGACTACGGCACGACCTTCACGGGCGGCGGCGGCGACGGCGAACTCGTCAAGCTGCAGCTCGATACGACGAAGATGACCTGGCAGGTCGCTTACATCGAGTCGCCGATTCCCGCCACGACGGGCACGGTCGCACCGACCCGCAAGGGCCAGACGGCATCGGGCACGTTGACCCAGGAAACGCTGCTTCCCACCAACAAGCTCAACCAGTGCGCGTTCCGTCTGAATGGCGCGAGCCTCGATCCGAACCGGCCGGCGCGCATTTTTGTCGGCGAAGGCGTGGCGGGCGGCACGATTCCGGGCGCCGAAATTTCGTTCGGCGGCATTCTCGGGCAAGGCGCGGTCCCCGACACGAAATTCCCGTACTACCCCTTCATCGGCTTTTCGACGATCGAGACGAATCTGGCGAACATCGTCGGCACGTACAACCAGCTCGGCTATCACCAGATTCCATCGCAGGGCTTCGCGCCGACTGTCGTCGATACGAAGATCACGATCAACGCCGACGGCACCTGGACCGAGTGCGACAACGCCGGTGTCAATGCCGGCAAGTGCCAGCAACCGGGCACGAACTGGACGCAATCGTCGAATGGCAGCGGCGCATTTGAAACAGACAACTTCCAGGGCCAGGGCAAGCCGACGCTCGCCTCGTCGCCCGTCGGCAAGGGCTTCATGATCGTCGGCAAGCTGCGCAACCAGAACGTGCCGATCCTCGTCCGCACGGGCGTCGCGAACTCGACGCTCACGCCGAACCCGCAGAACGGCATCAGCGGCCCTGTCGCCGATGATGAATCGGGTATCTCGATCCTCGCGCCGCAGGCGAACATCGCCGTCAACTCGCAGAACGGCGAGTACATCGGCGTCGACAGCGAGTTCAACTACCGCACCAATGCGCTCGTCGGCACGCAGGCGACGCTGCTCGATCCATTCAATGCGTCGCAGGCGTCGCTGACCAAGGCCCTGAATCTCGACTTCACACAGACCGTCCCCGGCGTCGTGACGTCGACGTACGCGAACGCGGCGGCAGGCAGCGCGCCGACCGGCAAGTTCGTTTTCACGGGCGGCGTGTACGGCTTCCTGGACTTGTCGAACGCGTCGTCGCCGTACTTCACGATCGGCGCCTTCGTCCAGTAGTGGGCGCGAGGTCCACCGCATAGAACGCCACGAGGCGACCGCCACCCGGCCGCTTCCCTGCCCGCGCGCAGGGAAGCGGGCAACCGGGAAGCGCAGCAGACGGCACGAATAACGCCGTCGCGCGCGAGGCAGGCCGCCCGCTCAGGAGGAACACAATGAGAAAGCTCTTGGACGCGGCAATGCCCAATGCACTCGCCGCTGTATGCGCGGCTGCATTGGCCACACTCGCGATGCCGAATGCCTATGCGCAAAAGGCGGGCGACAATCTTGTCTCGCTCGGCTGGTTTCACGTGATGCCGCAGGATTCGAGCACGCCGCTCACGACGCACGTCGCGCCCGTGCCGATCAACACGCCGCTGCGTCTGCCGAACTCGTTCACATCGCCTGGCACGAGCCTGTCGACGAACAGCGCCGATACGCTCGGCCTCGTGTTTTCGCACTTCGTCACGGACCATTTCGCGGTGACGTCGGTGGCGGGCGTGCCGCCGAAGTTCGAGCTGTACGGCCACGGCACGATTCAGCCGCCCGGCCCGGCGGGCGCGCTGGGCAAGCAGGATATCGGCGACCCGGCCGTCAACCCGATCGTCAAGAGCGTGCGGCAATGGAGCCCGGCGCTGATTTTCCAGTATTACTTCGGCGAGTCGACGTCGAAGTTCCGGCCGTTTGTCGGCATCGGCGTGTCGTACAACTGGTTCAGCGACATCCAGCTGAATGAGAATTTCGTCACGTCGACGCAGAACAACCTCGGCGCCATTCTGGCAGCGGGCGCGGGCAAGACGGGGAAGACGACCGTGGAGGCGAAGGCGTCGTCGTCGTGGCAGCCCGTCTTCAATGTGGGCGCGATGTACAACATCACCGACCGTTGGGGCGTCACGGCGTCCGTTACCTACATTCCGCTGAAGACGACTTCGTCGACGATCATCAAGGCCGCGGACGGCACGGAACTGGGTGTATCAAAGGCCGAACTGAAGGCCGACCCGATCATCACGTACCTCGCGCTGTCGTACAAATTCTGAGCGCGCTACGGATGGGCAAACGCAGGGCAAAAAAAAGCCCGCCAAGGTGGCGGGCTGAATCCATATCAGAGGAGACATGGAGGAGACAAGACGAACTATAGCAAATCACTTGGTGCGTTGCAACATGGCACGTTAGAGCACTGGTTCTACGTTGCCAAAGGGTGACAAAACGTCGCATCAATCCTTTCGGATGCATTTTTGTGCTCTGCATCATCCGACAGAATGAGCCAGCGCCAGACAGGCCGCATCCTTTTCCAGCTTTTCGACCAGCGCGTCGCGCATCAATTCGACGGGACGTACGAGGCGTCCTGGCAGCGCGCCATGCACGAGCCACACGTTCAGACCGTTCCGGAAGTCCTGCACGTCGATGACCTGCAGCGCCTCCCGATGCGGACTGCGCGCGAGCACTTCCGGCGTCGCGAGACCCACGCCCAGCCCGCGCGTCACCAGCGACAGTTGCAGTTCCGAGCCGAACGCCTCGACGGCGACGTTGAATGGCAATCCCGCCGCCGCCATCGCGCGACTCAGCGCGGAGCGCATCCCACAGCCGTCCTGATTCAACACCCACGGGTAGCCTGACAAGGTCGCGAGCGTCGCCGGCTCGTCGGCAATGCCGAACGAACGCGGCGCGACAACCACGGTCGGCTTGTAGGCAAGGAGCGTCGACGTCAGCCCTTCCGGCAACGGCACGCTTTCCGGCAGCAGCACCACGGCGGCATCCACTTTCGCCTGCTCGACGATCTGCAACAGACCCGGCGACCAGCCCGCCGTCACACGCAGCGTCAGGTTCGGGAAGGCGCTGCGCAATCGGTCGATGGGCTGCTCCAGCGCAAGCTCGGAAAGAAACGGCGGCACGCCGATCTTGAATTCGCCCGTCGGCTCGCTGTCCGGCGATGCAACAGACATCAGATCGTCGACGGCGCGCAGCACCGTGCGCGCGAGGCCGTACACCTCGTTGCCCGCTGCCGTCGGCTTCAGTGGCTTGCTCTGCCGGTCGAGCAATTCGATGCCGAGCATCGTTTCGAGGTTCTGCACGCGGCGCGTGAGACCCGGCTGCGTCAAGAACAGCTTCTCGGACGCCCGCACCATCGATCCGCTTTCGACCACCGCCACAAAAGCCTGCAAGTCACGCGTGTTCAAAACAACCTCGCATAAACATTATCGAGATAATTCAATTGTCGCATAACGTCGGCGTCCCTACGATGGGCCGGATCGAAATCTTCCGGAGCCGAACCATGAACCAGCCCGCCGACACCTGTCCGCGCAGCCTCGCCGCTACATCACCGCCGCAGCCACACTCCGCCGCGCCGCCCGGCCCAACGTTGAGCACGCCGTTGACGCTTTTCTTCGCCGCAGCCGTCGGCGTGATCGTCGTGAATCTGACGGCGGCGCAGCCGTTGACGGGGCCGGTCAGCCGCGCGCTGGATCTGCCGCCCGAACTGGCCGGGCTGATCGCGATGCTGCCGCAACTCGGCTACGCAGCAGGTTTGCTGCTGCTCGTGCCGTTGTGCGATCTGCTCGAAAATCGACGGCTTATTTTCCGGACGCTTGTTTGCTGCGCGGCGTTTCTCGCGCTTTCGTCGTTCGCGCGCTCCGGTTGGATGTTTCTTGCGTCGGTGTTCATGGCGGGCGCGACGTCGAGCGTGATCCAGATGCTCGTGCCGATGGCGGCGTCGATGGCGCCCGAAAGCCGGCGCGGGCGCGCCGTCGGCAACGTGATGAGCGGACTGATGCTCGGCATTCTTCTTTCACGCCCGCTTGCGAGCGTGATCGCCGGAACATTTGGCTGGCGCGCTTTCTATTGCATCGAAGCGTTCGCGGACGCTTTGCTGGCCGTCGTGCTGTACGTCCAGTTGCCGAGCCACACGCCGCACGCCACCGCGCGCTACCCTGAACTGCTGCGCTCGCTCTGGACGCTGCTGCGCACCGAACCCGTACTGCAACGGCGCGCTACGCTGGCCGCCCTCGCGCTCGGCGCGTTCAGCGCTTTCTGGACGGCCATCGCGCTGCGGCTCGCGCAGCCGCCGTTCTCGCTCGGCATGCAAGGCATCGCCGCGTTCGCGCTGGCGGGCGCGACGGGCGCGATCGTCACGCCGCTCGCCGGTTATCTCGGCGATCACGGCGCGGGCCGCGCGACGCAGATCGTCGCGCATCTGGTGATGATCGCGGCCGTCCTCGTGCTGGGCGTCGCGGGCGCGGGCTGGGGCGGATTCTCGCCAGCGGCGCATCCTGTGGCGGCGCTCGCGCTGCTGGTCGCCGGCGCGGCAGCGCTCGACGCCGGGGTCATCGCCGATCAAACGCTCGGACGACGCGCGATCAACCTCATCAACCCCGCTGCACGCGGTCGGTTGAATGCGCTCTTTGTGGGAATTTTCTTTGTCGGCGGGGCAATTGGCGCCGCGTTATCAGGCGTTGCGTGGGCAAGGGCCGGATGGAGCGGTGTGTGCGCAGTCGCGCTGGGGTTCGCGGTTGCCGTGTTTCTGTTCGGTTTCGCCGATCGCGCCGCGCAAGCCGGCCGTCAGTGACGAAAGAGCGCTCGCCGCGCCATGAGACGAGGCGAGCGCTGAAAGGCAGGCGTCAGTGCCGCACCAGCGCCATCATCGCGCCAAAGCCGACGAACACGCCGCCCGTCAACCGGTTGAAAGCCTTCGCGACGCTGCTGCTCTTCAGCTTCGCGCCGATCCGCGTGCCGCAGCCCGCGTAGACCATGTACCAGCTGACTTCCATCACCGCCGTCGTGGCGACGAGCACCGCGAACTGTGGAAGCGTCGGGCGCGAGGCGTCGATGAATTGCGGCAACAGCGCGGCCGAAAACAGAATCGCCTTCGGGTTGCTGCTGCCGACCAGAAAACCGTTGCGCATCAGCGCACCGCGTGACGGTGCGCGCTTGCCGCCCATGACACCAGCGGAAGCGTCCGCTTGCGTCGCCGCGGCTTCGCTCGCGGGCGCGCGCCACGCCTTCACGCCGAGCCAAATCAGATAAGCCGCGCCGAGCAGGCGCAGCGTGTCGAATGTCGCCGGCCATGCTTTCAGCAGCACGCCGAGGCCGGCGACGGAAACGGCCAGCATCAGCATCAGCGACATCAGGCAGCCGGCCATCGTGGCCGTCGTTTGACGCATGCCGTAACGGGCGCCGTGCGTCATCATCAACAGCATGTTCGGGCCGGGAATCGCGCAGACAACGAAGATCGTGGCCACGTAGAGCCACCAGGTATGCAGAATCATGATGCGTATTGCTCGATGGAAATGAAAACGGGCGGAACGAGCATTATGCTCGCCCCACCCGCTCTCATGCAGTTCGCAAAGCTGGCCTGCGCGAATGAGCGCAAGCAAAGACGACGAGCGCCGCGCCCTCAACGCCCCGCGCGGCGCGCTGCGACCTGGCCCAGCACGGCGAAATCCTTCTCGCCGTCGCCGTGTGCGACGGCTTCGATCAGACTGTCGCGCACCACGCTCGCCACCGGCAGCGGCGTCGACACCGACTCGGCAGCCGCCAGCGCGAGACGCACGTCCTTCAGGCCGAGACGCGCCTTGAACAACGCCGGTTCGTAGCGCTGTTCGGCGATCATCTTGCCGTAGCCCTGATACACGGGACCGGGGAACACGCTGTTGGTGATCACATCGAGAAAATCCTGCATTGCGACGCCGTGACCGCCGAGCAAGGCCGACGCCTCGCCCAGCGACTCCACCGCCGACGCCAGCATGAAATTCGCCGCCAGCTTCACGACGTTGGCCTGCTGCGGCAGCGAGCCGATCCGCCACGTCTTCTGGCCGATCGAATCGAACACGGGTTGAACACGGTCGATCGCTTCGGCGGGCCCAGCGGCGACGATGGTCAGCTTCGCTGCCGCCGCGACGTCCGGCCGGCCCATGACGGGCGCCGCGACGTAGTTCAGGCCGCGCCCGGCGTGCGCTGTCGCGAGTTCTTCCGCCAGCGCGACGGAGATCGTCGCCATGTTCACGTGAATCAGTCCACGCGGCGCGTGCTCGAGCAGCGACGCGCTGATGACGTCGCGCAGCGCGGCATCGTCGGCGAGCATCGAGAAGACGGCGTCGCCCGTGAAAGCTTCGGCGGGTGAACCGACGATCCGCGCGCCCAGTTCGACGAGCGGCCGCGCCTTGTCCGGCGAGCGGTTCCAGACGCGCACGCTGTGCCCAGCTTTCAGCATGTTTGCGACCATCGCGGCACCCATTTCGCCGAGACCGATAAAACCGATGTCCATCAATGACTCCTGTTCAAGAACCCGAAGTAGAGCATAGCCACGCGTGTTGTGCAGGTAATTGCCCATCGGCGCTGCGTGAGGCGCGGTGCCATACTGGCGTCATGGTTACGGCCACCTTCCGCTTCTACGAAGAATTGAACGACTTCCTGGCGCGGCCGCTGCGCCGGCAGTCGTTCAGTTGCGAGTGCGCGCGCGCCGCCAGCGCGAAGCACATGATCGAGGCGCTCGGCGTCCCGCATACGGAAGTCGAGCTGATCCTCGTGAACGGCGAATCGGTCGGCTTCGATCACCCGTTGCAGGAAGGCGACCGCGTGGCCGTCTACCCTAAATTCGAGGCGCTCGACATTCAACCGCTGCTGCGCGTGCGCGAACGCCCGCTGCGCGTGGTGTGCTTCGTCGCCGACGCGCATCTCGGCGGACTCGCGCAACTGCTGCGGCTCGCGGGCTTCGACACACTTTACGACAACCACTACGCCGATTCGCATATCGAGTCGATTGCATCCGATGAAAACCGCATCGTCCTGACGCGCGACCGCGAACTGCTGAAACGCCGCACGATCACGCATGGTTGCTATGTCCGCACGCTGAAACCCGAGGCGCAACTGAGGGAAATTTTCGACCGGCTCGATCTGGCGGGCAGCGCGCGGCCGTTTCGCCTGTGCCTCACGTGCAACGCGCCGCTGCGGCGCATTGCGAAAGACGAAGCGATTGGGCGCGCGCCAGAAGGCGTGCTCGAACGGCATGCGCAGTTCGTGACCTGTGACGTGTGCCGGCGCGTTTTTTGGGAAGGCACGCACTGGCGACGCATGCGCGCGCTGATGGACAGCGTGACGAATGCGGAAGCGCCGGCGAAATAGCCGCGGCATCTCGCGCGGCGATTCGGCATGAGTCCGGCATTCACGCGCCGCGCGATGCGTACAATGCTAGATTGCTTACCTGTTTAGAGGCCTTTCCGCATGGCAATGAAGAAATTCGACCTTGAGAAAAACAAGGCACTGAAACTCGGCAACGAGATGAAACAGTCGCTCTCCGCCGATCGCTTCGGCAAGGCGTCGTCGCTACAGCCGCAACTCGACCGGCGCGAGCAGCGCAAGCTCGATCAGGCCAAAGGCCTCGTGCCGTTCGCGTGCAAGCTGCCGGATTCGCTGGTCGATCAGTTGAAGGAGCGCGCTGCGAGTCATCCCGAAGGCATGAACGGACTGATCGCCGAGCTGCTGGTCAACGGACTCGCAGCGGGCGTTTGAGCGGCGCTGCGCGCTTCATGGCGCGGGAACGGCTCGACAGTGCGGTAAAGGCGCCTCGAATGGGCTGCAAACGCGCCGCAAACGCGCCCTAAAAGCAAAAGGCCGAAGCATCGCTTCGGCCTTTCTTTTTGCTGCGCGAACGGGCTGCTTAGTTCTGCGTGCCCTTGTCGTTCGTGCCTGCAGCCGATGCAGCCGACGACACACCAGCGCGCTTGCCGTGCGTCTTCAGTTGCTTGTGAGCATGCTTCGGCTTCGCGGCGCTAGCTGCTGCCGGCGCTGCATCGGATGCCTGTGCGAAAGCTTGAACGGACACCAGCGCGAGCGAGGCGGTGACGAGCGAGGCGATGATCTTCTTCATGTGTGTTATCCCCAAACCTGACGACTGTAAGTCAAATGTTGAATTGGAACCGCATGATGGCGAAGCCTGCTGGGCCACACAGCGCCCGGCGGCTCCCCGCGGGGAGTATCACGCAGCGTCGGCTGTTTGTCATCCCATAACCTTCGATATGTATTTTCCGGGAGACAGCTTCCTTACCGATTGCTTTCATCGCCTCGACGCTTCGCCGACGGCCATACAGGTATCATGTCGGCTGCCATTCAATGACCGTCGTTTCGTCTGAACAGAAGGCGCGCGATGCGCCTGCGCCGCATCGGAAGCTTGCCGCGCGAAACGATCTGTCCTGTCAGGAATTTCCGCTTGAAAACCACCACCCGCCAACACCTGCGCGCGAATCTGCTGATGCTCGTCGCCGCGATGATCTGGGGCAGCGCGTTCGTCGCGCAACGCCTGAGCCTCGATTCGATCGGTCCGTTTCTCTTCACGGGGCTGCGCTTTCTGCTGGGCGCGTTCGTTGTCCTGATCGTGTGGTCGGTTGTACGGCGGCGTCGCAAGCAGGCGGGCGCGGATGACGCACCCGCTTCTCTTGTGCCTTCCCGCGCATCGACGCTATGGCGCGACGGCGCGCTGCTCGGCCTGCTCGTCGCCGTGTCGATCTCCTGCCAGCAGATCGGCCTGCAATACACGAAGGTGGCCAACGCGGGCTTCATCAGTTCGTTGTATGTCGTGATCGTGCCGCTGATCGGCGTGGTGCTGCGTCATCAGACGGGCATCGGCGTATGGCTCGGCGCGCTGCTGGCAGCGCTCGGCATGTATTTTCTGAGTGTCGATGAACATTTTTCAATTCTGTACGGCGACTGGCTGCAACTCGCGGGATCGATCGTCATTTCGGCGCAGGTCGTGCTCGTGAGCCGCTTTGCGCGCCGTCACGATCCGCTGGCGCTCGCGCTGGTGCAGTTCGTCGTGTGTGGCGTGGTCAGCCTCGCGGTGGGACTTGCCGTCGATCCGTTGCGCATCGCCGACATCGTCCGCGCCGCGCCCACCATTCTTTACGGCGGCGCGCTCTCAGTCGGCGTTGCATACACGATCCAGGTCGTCGCACAAAAGGATGCAGCGCCTGCACACGCGGCCGTGATTTTCAGCATGGAAGGTGTGTTCGCCGCGCTCGCCGGCTGGCTCGTGCTGGGCGAAACGCTGGCGACGCGCGCGCTGCTCGGCTGCGGGCTGATGCTGGCGGGATTGATCGTCTGCCAGGTGATGCCGATGTGGACGGCGCGGCGCGAAGTCTCGTCGGACTCGGCGGAACCAGCCTGAAACGCGGTCGGCGGGCTGGCTCAGGCTCGCATGGGCCGGCCGTCGCGACCGATGCTACGCTGCCGCCTGCGCGCCCACCTGGCGCCAGCTTTCGACGGGACGACGGCGGTTCGACGTCGGCGGGAACACGCACCAGCATCCGTCGTCGTGACGAAAGAAGAACAACGAACGCAGACCATCCGGCGCGGACGTTTCGACACGCACGTAGCGCGTGTGGTCCCATTTCGTGCGGCCGAACTGCGTGACGTGCACAGGCGCGGAAACCGGCCCAAGCCATTTCTCGACCAGAAAACGCAGCGACTGTTCGGTGGCGTTTCTCATGACGTTCTCCACGTCGTCTTGTCGCGGGTGCTTTCGCGTGCGGTGTCCGGCTTCTCCTGCTCCTCTTCCGCCTCTTGCGCAGCAAGCTCGATCGCCCGTTGCGTTGCAGCCGCGCGCAGCGCCCTGCAATCTGCCGCATGCCGTATGTCCGACAGCACCCGGACCAGTTGTCGCGCGTTCCTGCGTTTCATATGCACCCCCGCACCGCACAAAAGACTTGAGAAAGCACTTTAACTTTAGGCGTTGATCTCACGTCTCTCTAGTTGTTTTGACGAAATAGCAACAGTCAAATTCGAATTGGATGACTGAGTATTTCATCGGTTTTCATCCTGCTCCCGGCTGCGCGCTCGATCTGTGCGCTGGCGACCGCAACGCAGCAACTGTGTGACCCAAATGGCGCCTGGAGTGGCACCGATTATGCGGTCGCGCGTTGTGCAATGCTTTCGCCGAAACGATCAGTTCACCGAATGGGTGTTTGCGGCAAGCTTGTCTGCAATGCAGCAAGTACCGCGCCAGCAGCGAGCAGGCATGCCGAATAGATGAGGCCTCGCTCCAGACCCACGCCGTCGGACACCAGCCCGATCACGGTTGGGCCGACGATCTGTCCGAACGCGAACACGATCGTGAACGCGCTGATGCCGCGGCCCCAATGCGCGGCGGGCAGATTGTGGCGCACGAAGGCCGTCGTCGACGCGACGGCCGACAGAAATGTCGCGCCGAACAGCACACCCGACGCGAACGCGACGACAGGATGTGCGACGATCGCGGGCATCAGCGTCGCCAGCGCGAGCAATGCATTGAGCAACGCGAGCGCCTGGCCGCCGCGCATGCGGTCGAGCAGCTTCGACCAGATGCGCGCCGACACGATCGTCGCAACACCGAGCAGCAGATAGAACCCCGTCACGACGCCTTCGCTCATGCCGCCGTTGCGCAGCAGCGCGATGATGAACGTCATGTAGCCGATATAGCCGACTCCAAACAGCCCGTAGCCGGCGAGCGCGAACGCGTAGCGCCGCATCGGCGCGGCGCGCGGCGTGGCCGCCGCGGCGTCGCCTGTACCCGTGCGTATCACGTGCTGCCTGTCGATGCCCCGCGCGGCACGCCCCGCGACCAACGACAACGCGACGCACGCCACAGCGAGCGCGAACCACGCCAGCTGCCAGTCATGCGCGCGATGCACGAGTGTGAAGGAAGCGAGCGAAACGGGAACGAGCAGCGCCGACGCGACGATCCCCCATCCCGTGCCGCCGTAGTACAGGCCGAGCACGAGGCCCGCATCGCGCGGACGCGATGTTGCGAGGCGCGCCGCCAGCACGCCGCCGCTCACGAAAATGAATGCGCTCGCGATGCCCGTCGCGACTCGCTGAACAAGCAGCGCGCCGGTATCCGACAACACGCCCGTGATGGCCATCAGCAGGGCCGTCGCCACGCATCCGCCGACAAACAGCGTCCCCGTCGACCAGCGACGCGACAGACGCGGAAACGCGAGCGCCCCGAGTAGATAGCCGAGCGCGTTCGCGGTGTTCATCGCGCCTGCCTGCGCGAAGCTCCAGCCGAGGTCGCTTTTCATCGGCGGCAACAGCAACGCATAGGAAAAGCGCGCAAGTCCCAGCGCAATCGCGCTGCCCATCGACAGGCTCACGGCCAGCCAGAGCGTCGGCCCGCGCCCTGGCGAGCCGATAGCATGGGCGGCATCGGCGTGTTCGCCAGCCGGTGGCGTCGCGCGTGATGCCTGTCGCGGGCTGCTTGCCGTAACACCGCTCAGGACACAGGTCCAGGCAATCACGCGTCGGGCGAAACCAGTCGTCATGTCGTTGTTTGTATCGATCGATTGGGCTATCACTGTACATCGCGAACGTTCGTTCAGCGTGCGTGTCGCGCCGTGTTGTATAGCGAGCGCGACTCCACCAGCGCCATCCGCGATGCATCGCCAGTGGCGACACCGCGCGCCATGCTTGCTGTGCGCTTCGCAACCCTGCTAGCGTAGCGGCACAATCACGACGGAGACGACGCTCGTGTTCAATCCGCTTCTCGTCCTGCGTCAACGGTTTCGCCATCTTGCGCGCAAGCGCGGAGCGGCCGTGTCGCAAGCGGTCGGCAACCGCCCGTTCCTGACGGGCATCGCGGGTACGCTGATCGCCACGGCGATGGCGGGTCTGACGCTCGCCACGCTGTACTCGGGACGCACCGATGCGCTGAATCACGCGCGCGAAACCTCGGCCAATCTGGTTTCGCTGATTTCGAGCGATCTGGCGCGCAACGTCGAGATCTACGATCTGTCGCTGCAGGAAATCGTCCATCGCTCGCAGGAGCCGACGGTCTGGCATCTGCCCGACGATCTGCGCCGCACCGTGCTGTTCGATCGCGCGACGCTCGCCGCTTACCTCGGCGGAGCCTATGTGGTCGACGAACATGGCGTGCTGAAGGCTACGCAGGAAGGCCCCGTCAACAAGAAGGTCCGGTTCGACGACCGCGACTACTTCGTCGTCCATCAGCGCAACCCGAACGCGGGTCTGTTCGTCTCGCATCCGTACCGCTCGCGGCTGCGCGAGCACGAGCTTTCGTTTGCGCTGTCACGGCGCATCGACGCGCGCGACGGCTCGTTTGCGGGCGTCGCGCTGCTCGCCGTACGCATCGCCTATCTGCAGCGGCTGCTCGACAAGGTCAACACGGGCCGCGACGGCACCGCGTTCATCCTGCACGAAGACGGCACAGTGCTCGCGCGCAAGCCGTACGCCGAAGCTATCATCGGCGTCAATGTCGATCGGTATCCGCAATATGAGGTCACGCACTCGGGAACGGCGGGATCGTTCATCGACGAATCTCCCATCGATCATGTGCGGCGCATCTACTCGTACGCGCATGTGTCCGACACGCCGCTCGTCGTGATCGTCGCGCCCGCCCTCGACGACGTGCTCGCCCCGTGGCGCAAGCGCAGCGCGGTCGCGGGCGCGCTGACGTTCACGCTGGGCGCCGTCGTCGTGCTGGTCTGCTGGATGCTCGCCTTTGCGCTGCGCGACAAGGTGCGGGCGCAGGCGCGCCTCGCCGAACTCGCGGCCACCGATCCCCTCACCCGGCTCAGCAACCGCCGCACGCTCGACCGGCACCTCGACGAAGAATGGCGCCGTGCGCGGCGCAATGGCGCGGTGCTGTCGGTGCTGTTCATCGACATCGATCATTTCAAGCGCTTCAACGACACCTACGGGCACGCCGCCGGCGACGAAGTGCTGGCCGCCGTGGCTGACTGCATCGCGTCGGTGGCGCGGCGCTCGATCGACGTGGTCGCGCGCTACGGCGGCGAAGAATTCGCGGTCGTGCTGCCCGATATGGGATCCAACGCTGCGGCGAACTCCGCCGAGAAAGTCCGCCGTGGCGTCGAGGCGCTGCGCATCAGGCAATTGCCGATCGTGACGGTGAGCGTCGGGTGCGCGACGGGCCGGCCTGCCGACGGCTGCAACGCCCCGGAACTGCTCGCTGCCGCCGACGCGCAGCTCTACGCGGCGAAGGCGGCCGGCCGCAACCAGGTGCAAGGGGTGGACTGGACGCAAGCTCAGCCGGACAGCCTGAGCGATCACACGGATCAGGCGAAGCGCCACGCGTGAGCATCAGGGCGCGCCGAGCCGTACAACTTTGCACGACTCCCAGAAACCTGCACGACCCGCAGAATTGCGGGCAAAACCGCTCACTGTTCACGCAATGGCCGAGCATCCGCCCGACGTAGACTTGATCCTGTCTCCACGTTCTCCGTGATTCTTCACGCAGTCGGAATCATTGGAACGCTTCGCGCCACGGCTTCGTCCGTGGCGCTTTTCTTGAGCGACACGGCGAACCTGGGACCGAGGCCGCGCTCCAACGACGCGGCCAGCTCGGAGACCCATCTGCACCGATATGAAATCGATCCAGGATCTGCGTACCGACGACATCGCATGTGAAGCGTTGCTCGGCGCGCTCGACGGCAAAAACAAGCTGGTCGCGATCTACGATACGAGCGACCGCCTCGTATTCGCGAGCAGCGCATTCAAGCACGCGTTCCGGCTCAACCGCGAGCGCGGCGAAATCACGTTCGCCGATCTCGTGATGCGCGGCATCCTCGGTCAATGCGGCACGCGTATCGAGGGCGATAACGCCGCAGCCGTGATCGGCGACGCGATCTCCGTGCGCCGCGAACGCGCCGGGCAGCGCAGCTTCGCGACGGAGCTGATCGACGGGCGCTGGTTCTGGATGACGGAATCGCTGCTGGAGAACGACTGGATCGTGCTGATCGGCACGGACATCTCGGCGTTGCGTTCCAGCGAGCAGGCGTGGATCGGCGCGCACGAACGCGCGGTGCAGGAAGCGCGTACCGACGTGCTGACAGGCCTCTCGAACCGGCGCCATTCGATGTCGGCGCTCGAACTCGCGATCACGGCCGCCGTGGGCACGGAGACGCCGCTCACGGTCGCGCTCGTCGATCTCGATCACTTCAAGCAGATCAACGACTCGCACGGCCACGCCGCCGGCGACGCCGTGCTGCGCGACTTCGGCGAAGTCTGCCGGCACGCGACGCGTCAGACGGATATCGCGGGGCGCATCGGCGGTGAGGAATTTCTGGTGGTGTTTCCGTCGACGTCGGTCGAGCATGGCGTGTCGGCTGTCGAGCGGATGCGCCGCCAGGTGATGAGCCGCCGTGTGCAGGTCGCTGGCGACTGCGCGATCCGTTATTCGTTTTCGGCGGGCGTATGCAAGGTCGAAACGAGCGACGATCTGAACACGACGCTCGCGCGCGCCGACAGCGCGCTTTACTCGGCCAAACGCGAAGGGCGCAACCGCACGATCGCGTGGTCGGCGCCGCTGCAGTGAAGCACGATCGCTAGGGACGCGCCGCGAACCGCGCGATGACATCGTGCGGAATGTTCTCCGGCGTCGTCATCGTCTCCTGCATCAGAAAGCGCGGCCGATGCAGGTCCGGCGCGGCGTCTTCCAGCGCGTCGCGGATCTCGTCGACGAAACGGCGCGGCGCTTCAACCACCACGTCGACGACGAGTTTGCGACCGCTCGTCGCTATTGTCAGTTGCTGCTCCTCCCGTTCCCCGATCGCTTGCCGAATGCGCCGCGGCGTGTGCTCGCGCACGTGCGCGCGTCCGTTCAGCAGGCGGTCGACGGTCGCCATGCCGAGGCCCGCCTGCAACGCGATTTCCTTGATCAGAAAGGGATGACTCATCGCTCACCGAGCGAATCCGCTGCCCGCTTTTGATGTGTTTTTGATGTTTCTTTGATCACGCAGCGGGGGAGATTGCGGATAAGCTGGTTCGCAGCATCGGACCACCCGATGGCATCGGAGGAGACGAGATGAACCCACAGCATCTGCCTTCAGGCGGACAGACCTGGTTTCGCGAGGCCGACTGTTCCGTCGACGACTTCGCGACGCTGATCGAAACCTCACGTGAAATGCGTCCACGGCCGCGCCTTGCGGCCGACCTCGCGCACGCCATACCTGTCTATGACGGCGATGCATTGCGGCCCATCGTGGCCGATGCGGCGCGCCGTCCCGAGCTGCTCGCCGAATGGGCCAGCGTCCTGCTCGACGGCGCCGGCGTGTTCGTGCTGCGGCGCGCGTACGACGACACGACCGCCATCGACGACGCGACCGCGATCTTCGAATCGATCATTCGCAGCGAGCGCAAGGCGGGCGGCGGCGCCGATCACTTCGCGAAGGCGGGCGCGAACGACCGCATCTGGAACGCGCAGGAAAAGCTGTGTCTCGCGGCACCCGACGTCTTCGTCCGCTACTTCGCGAATCCCGTTCTGGTGGCGGCGGCCGAAGCCTGGCTCGGCCCCGCGTACCAGATGACGTCGCAGGTGAACGTCGTGCGGCCGGGCGGCGAAGCGCAGCAGGCACACCGCGATTTCCATCTCGGCTTTCTCACCGTCGACGAAGCGCAGCGTTTTCCCGCACATGTTCACACGATGTCGGCGCTGCTGACGCTGCAAGGCGCCGTCGCACACACCGACATGCCCGTCGAGAGCGGCCCGACCAAGCTGCTGCCGTTCTCGCAGCGTTACCCGCAGGGCTATGTCGCGTGGCGCCGCGCGGACTTCCGCGCGTATTTCGAATCGCACTTCGCGCAGTTGCCGCTGCAAAAGGGCGACGCGCTGTTCTTCAACCCCGCGCTGTTCCACGCTGCAGGCTCGAACCGCACGCGCGACGTGCAACGGATGGCAAACCTGCTGCAGGTGTCGTCGGCGTATGGGCGCGCGATGGAATCGCTCGACCGGACTCGCATGTGCAATGCCGTGTATCCCGTGCTGCGGGCGATGCACGCGCAACAGCGCCTCGACGCGGCGCAAACGGCGGCCGTCATCGCATCGTGCGCAGAAGGCTATGCGTTCCCGACGAATCTCGACCGCAATCCGCCCGTGGGCGGACTCGCGCCAGCGAGTCAGCAGCAGATCCTCGCGACCGCGCTCGACGAAAGCTGGTCCGACGAACAGTTCGCCGATGCGCTGCGCAACCTCGAGTTCCGCAACGCGACGCACTAGCCCCACACATTCGATAACGACGGAGACGACATGGTGACAAGCACGATTGGCCGGCGCATCCGGCTGGGTTTGATCGGCGGTGGGCCGGGGTCGATCATCGGCGAGACGCATCGTATTGCGGCACGCCTGGACGGCCAGTACGACATCGTCGCAGCCGCGCTGTCGTCGAATCCCGAACGCGCGCGGCAGGCGGCGCTCGACCTCGGCATCGGCGCGGAACGCGCGTATGCGTCGTGGCAACAGATGCTCGAAGCAGAAGCGGCGCGCCCGGATCGCATCGACGCCGTCGCGGTGATGACGCCCAACGACTCGCATCACCCGATCTGCATGCTGGCACTCGACCGTGGCTTTCACGTGATCTGCGACAAGCCGCTGGCCAACGATCTCGCGCAAGCACGCGAGATTGCCGCGCGCGCGAAGACGACGAACGCAGAGTTCTGCGTGACCTATTGCTACACAGGCTTTCCGATGGTGCGCCAGGCGCACGACATGATTCGCGCGGGCGAACTCGGCGAGATTCGCCAGGTGCATCTGCAATACGTGCAGAGCTATCTGGCCGGCCACGATCTGCCCGCAGGCTGGCGTACGGAAGCAGGACGCGCGGGCAGTTCGCTCGTGCTGATGGACATCGGCACGCATGCGTTTCATCTGGGCGCGTTCGTGACGGGGCTGGACGTGACGCGCTTGTGCGCGGACGTCGGGTCCGCGATTCCAGGCCGCCCCATCGACGATTACGTTTCCGCGTTGCTGCGCTACGAGAACGGCGCGCGCGGCTCGCTGTGGGTCACCAATGCCGCGGCGGGCTCGGAGCACGGATTGAGCTTCCGCATTCACGGCGACAAGGGCGGGCTCGAGTGGCATCAGGAGGAACCGAACAGGCTGATCCATCGGCGGCAGGACGCGTTCGAAGAGATCATCACGCGCCGGCTGGGACCCGCGACGAGCGAAGGCGCACAACGTTCGACGCGTATCGCGATCGGTCATCCCGAAGGTTATCTGGAAGCGTTCGCGAATCTTTATACGGAGTTCGCGCAGCGCGTTGCGACGCGAATAGGCGGCACACCCGGTGACGACCAGCCGACGCTCTTTCCCGGCGTCAGCGATGGCGTGAAGGGACTGGCATTCGTCGCCGCATCGGTGAAAAGCATGGCGACGGGCGGATGGCAGGACGTCGAGCGCATGTGAGAAGCGCTCGCAGCACGAAAAAAAAGCCCTGTTCCGCGGGGAACAGGGCTCGGTGGATGAGTCATATCGAACAGGCGCGTGGATGCTTGCCGACTGCTGCTCATCACGAGAAGCTCTTATTAGTAAAATGTCTTTTCGCTTCAATTGGTCCCGCGCCTACTCCTTGCTGCTAACCCCAACTGCATTTGATGAACCGGTCTTTCGACTGCCAGTTGCTTGTGTTGCGATTGCAATTTCAAACTGCCAATTCAAACTGCTGATCCCGTTGCTGCGAGTACTTCGTTTGTTACATCGACTTCCGTTGCTGCGCGTACTGCCACTTCGTTGACTGCCACTGCCGGTGCTTCCGTTGCTTCTGCTACTTCTGTTACGACTGCTGGCAACCTGCGGTCTTGCGCAACGCGGAGGGGAACCGCGTCGATGGGCTGTTGAATCGTCGCGCCATGGAAAGAAGTATAAGAGCCACCAGGCGCATTCAATCGGCGGAAGCGAGGGCGATTCGTGGCTCAGTTCGGCCGTTTGTCCGTACGGCCGTCAGTACGCCGGTAAGGCACCGTGTCGTGTTCAGTTCGCGTAGCGGCTGGTGATCGCGTTCGATCGATAGTAGCTGCCGAACAGCACGTCCGGATCCGCACGTTCTCGTCTCGCTCAGCTCGCGGAATGTCGCGACGAGGCTTTGCCACGACGCGGACCAGCGTGTTTCTCTTAGACGGCTGCCTGTGCTGTCGGTGATACGCAGAACGCCGGTGTCGGGGAAAAAGGTCAGTGTGACCGCGATTCCATCGATGACACATGTCGCAGTACACGGTTTTGTTGCCAGCACGATCGCCTCCGGGGTGTTTTGGTGAGGTCCGCTTCATTGAGCGGGCGCGCCTTCTAACAGCAATGTGTATGCCCGTTTGCGGCTCGCAGACCTCGCGGCTTGCCACGCAAGCTTTGGCGGCGAATGAGGCTCGTGCGATTCGCGCGCGGCGAACGAATCCGGGCGCAGAAGTGTTGGCTCACGCCATACACATGAATCGCTTTGCCGGATGCGAATTCCGACAACGCGTTTTTTCAGACTGATGCCGTTCATCGCGCTGTTCACCGGACAGGCAGATCATCGCCCTGCCGTACATGCAGGCGCCACGCGCGGTTTGTTTACTGTCTTTGAAGTTATAAGTATGTATACGTAGTAGCAGTTAACAAGGGCATCCACTTTCTGTGGACAAGCGCCAAATCCGCTTTGCACTCAACGGATTGCGAAACGTATACCCTTGCGCATAAGCGTGGGACCGTTCGCCGCAAGTTTGAATAACTTGTCCCATGTTCGAGCACACCTCGTGTTTACCCAGAATCTGCCCACAGCAATCGCCTCCGTGATATCCCCATGTTGTCCATAGGATCGTGTGGACATCTGGATGTGCAGAGGTCAGCTGGGACGGTCTCGTGACGATTGGTCGTTGACCTCTGACGCGAGGGTCCTATAACGGAAGTGACTTGAAGCACCAAGGGGGAACGGCCATGAAAGAAGACCAGTTCAGTGCCTTCGAACATCGGGGATGGGAGCGCGTCGCGCAGCCTTATCACACGTTTTTCGGCAACCTGACCATCCAGTCGCACTGCGCCTTGCTCGATGCGCTGTCCGTTCGCCGTGGCGTGCGTCTGCTCGATGTCGCGTCGGGCCCTGGCTATCTCGCCGCTGCGGCTGCGCAGCGCGGCGCGGATGTCGTCGGGGTGGACTTCGCGGATTCGATGGTCGATCAGGCGAGGCGCATCTATCCCGCGCTGACGTTTCGCATCGGCAGCGCGGAAGACCTGCCCTTTCCCGACGATGATTTCGATGCCGTCGGCATCAGCTTCGGCATGCTGCATTTCTCGCATCCCGAGAAGGCGATCGAGGAAGCGTTCCGCGTGCTTCGGCCGGGTGGCAAGGTCGGCTTCACGGTATGGGCGTCGCAAGACAAGGCCGTCGGTTTCTCGATCGTGCTGAAGGCGATCGAGACGCATGGCCGGATGGACGTCCAGTTGCCCCCCGGGCCGCCCTTCTTCAGATTCAGCGACTGGGCGGAGTGCGAGCGTGTATTGCTGGCGGCGGGCTTTCGCGAGCCGCGCATCGAGGAAGTCGAGCAGACCTTGCATGCGCCCTCGCCCGATGCGCTGTTCGAGATGCTGTTGCGCGGCGGCGTGCGGGTTTCGGCGATTCTGAATGCGCAGACGCCGGATGCGCTGGCTGCGATCAGCAAGACGGTGCGCGAAGGCGCGTCGGCCTATGCCAGTGAGGATGAGGTGCGGATACCGATGCCGTGCGTGCTGGCCTATGCGACGAAGCCTTGAGTGCCGCGCGAGGGAAACACCAGGGGAAGAGCAAGGAGATTTGACTGGTTCTGGATACGTCCGCGAGCGCGGCGCCGTATCCAGAACGCAGGTGAGACGGTTACGACAACATCAACACAAAGCCACCCATCTCACTCCACTGTCACCGATTTCGCGAGATTACGCGGCTTGTCCACATCCGTGCCCCGCGAGCAAGCCGTGTGATACGCGAGCAACTGCAGCGGCACGACGTGCAGGATCGGCGACAGCAAGCCGTAATGCTCCGGCATGCGGATCACGTGGATACCTTCATCGTTGACGATCTTCGTATCGGCATCCGCAAACACATACAACTGACCGCCGCGCGCGCGCACTTCCTGAATGTTCGACTTGAGCTTTTCGAGCAGTGCATCGTTCGGCGCGACCGTCACCACCGGCATCGCTTCCGTCACGAGCGCGAGCGGCCCGTGCTTCAGCTCGCCCGCCGGATAAGCCTCGGCGTGGATGTACGAGATTTCCTTGAGCTTGAGCGCGCCTTCCAGCGCGATCGGATAGTGCAGGCCGCGGCCGAGGAACAGTGCGTTTTCCTTGCGCGAGAACTCTTCCGACCACGCGATGATCTGCGGCTCCAGCGCCAGCACGCTATTGAGCGCGGCAGGCAAGTGACGCAACTGGCGGATGTAGTCCGCTTCCTGCGCTGCGCTGACATGACCGCGCATCTTGCCGAGCGTCATGGCGAGCACGAACAGCGCGACCAGTTGCGTCGTGAAGGCCTTCGTCGACGCGACACCGATTTCGCGGCCCGCGTGCGTGAGGAACGACAGCTCCGTCAGGCGCACCATCGCGCTCGTGCCGACGTTGCACACCGACAGCGTGTGCTTGTGTCCCAGCGACTGCGCGTGCTTCAACGCCGCGAGCGTGTCGGCCGTTTCGCCCGATTGCGAAATCACGACGACGAGCGCCTTCGGATTCGGCACCGAATCGCGATAGCGATATTCGCTCGCGATCTCAACCTGCGTCGGAATCTTCGCGACGGATTCGAGCCAGTACTTCGCCGTCAGGCCCGAGTAGTAGCTCGTGCCGCACGCGAGAATCAGCAGACTGTCGATTTCCGAAAACGCCTTCGGCGCGTTTTCGCCGAACAGCGCCGCATCGAATGCATCCGCTTGCGGGATCGTGTCGGTGATCGCGCGCGGCTGCTCGAAAATTTCCTTCTGCATGAAATGGCGATACGGTCCGAGTTCGACCGCGCCGCCGTAGGCTGCCACCTGGCGCACTTCGCGATCGGCGGGATTGCCGTCGCGATCGAACACGCGCACCTTTTCCAGCGTCAGTTCGCAGACGTCGCCTTCTTCGAGGAAGATGAAGCGATCAGTGCTGCCCGCCAGCGCGAGCGCGTCGGATGCGAGGAAGTTCTCGCCCTCGCCGAGGCCGACGACGAGCGGCGAACCTTGACGCGCGCCCACCACCGTATGCGGCTGGTTCTTGTGCAGCACGGCGATTGCGTAGGCGCCATGCAGTTGCGCCGTCGCTTCGCGCACGGCCGCGAACAGATCGCCGCGATACAGGCTATGAACCAGATGCGCGATCACTTCCGTATCGGTCTGCGAGACGAACTCGTAGCCCTTGCCGCGCAGCATCTCGCGCAGCGACTCATAGTTCTCGATGATGCCGTTGTGCACCAGCGCCAGTTCGTTGCGCGAGAAGATCGGGTGCGCGTTGTCCGTGACGGGCGCGCCATGCGTGGCCCAGCGTGTGTGGGCGATGCCCGTCGCGCCTTCGAGGTGCGTCTCGCGCACCTGGTCGTCGAGATCGGCGACGCGCGCTACGCTGCGCGCGCGCTTCGGCTCGCCGTTCGCCAGCACGGCGACGCCGCATGAGTCATAGCCGCGATATTCGAGGCGACGCAGTCCTTCGATCAGGACGGGAACGATGTTTCGCTGCGCAACAGCGCCGACAATGCCGCACATATTCAATGGTCCTTTGCAGAGTTAGGGGTCGAGGCGCGCGCCTCGCACGCGCGGTTCCCTTCAGCTTTTCTTTTTCGTCGGGCGCACGTAGCCCGTCTTGCCTATCTGGGTCTTTTCGTTGAGCACCAGCAGGCCTTCTTCGACATCCTTCCAGACCGTCGTGCCCGCCGCGATCGTCACGCCGCGGCCGATGCGCACGGGCGCCACCAGTTGCGTATCCGAGCCGACGAACACGTCGTCTTCGATGACCGTGCGGAACTTGTTGGCGCCGTCGTAGTTGCAGGTGATCGTGCCCGCGCCGATATTCACGCGCGCGCCGACGTCCGAATCGCCGATATACGACAGGTGATTCGCCTTCGAGCCACGGCCAAGCACCGCATTCTTCACTTCGACGAAGTTGCCGACGTGCGTTTCGTCCGCAAGCGTCGCGCCTGGACGCAGCCGCGCATACGGACCGAGCACGGCCTGCGCGCCGACCTGCGCACCTTCGATATGCGTATACGCGTCGATACGCGTGCCCGCGCCAACCGAGGCATTACGGATCACGCAGTTCGGTCCGATCGATACGTTGTCGGCCAGCGTCACCTTGCCTTCAAACACGCAGTTCACGTCGATCGACACATCCCGGCCGCATTCGAGCGTGCCGCGCACGTCGATACGCGCCGGGTCGGCGATCGTCACGCCCGCGACGAGCAGTTCGTCAGCGACGTTGCGCTGATGGATGCGTTCGAGTTCCGCGAGTTGCTGCTTGCTGTTGACGCCCAGCGTTTCCCATTCTTCGTCGGGCTGCGCGGTGACGGCTTCGATACCCGCTTCGATCGCGAGTTCGACTACGTCGGTGAGATAGAACTCGCCCTGCGCATTGTCGTTCTTCAGCGACGACAGCCAGCCGTCGAGGCGCTTCGTCGGCATCACGACGATGCCCGTGTTGATCTCGGCAATCTTCTGCTGTTCCGGCGTCGCGTCTTTCTGCTCGACGATGCGCTCCACCTTGCCCTGCGCATCGCGCACGATACGGCCGTAACCGGTGGGATCGTCGAGCGTGACGGTCAGCACGCCGTAGCCGTCGTGGCCCGCCGCGTCAGTCAGACGCTTGAGCGTGCTCGTCTTCGTGAGCGGCACGTCGCCATACAGCACGAGCGTCGGCGCGGACGCATCGAGCAGCGGCAACGCCTGCTGTACCGCGTGTCCTGTGCCGAGTTGCTGTTCCTGCAATGCGAACTGTACATCGGGCGCCGCGACGGCTTCGCGCACCTGTTCCGCGCCATGACCGATCACGACGACGAGACGCGTCGGATTCAGTGTGCGGGCGGTGTCGATGACATGAGCAAGAAGCGGCCGACCGGCCAGGGGATGAAGCACCTTTGGCAATGCCGAGCGCATGCGCTTGCCGGTGCCTGCCGCCAGGATCACGATGTTCATGACGTGGGCGTATGTGACGAGTTTGGAGTGGGCGATTCTAGCACGCTGAGTGTGACTGCAACGTGGCCTTCCAGACCGAAATCACCCCGCAAATGCCTGTTTTAAAAGGATTTGCGGGATGGGTGAAGTGTCAAATATCGTCGAATTGCACGAAGGAAATCGTTTGCGATGCCGGCTGCATCCCTTCTGATGCGGAATCGGTCGAACACGGCTCTTCGTCGAAGGCGATATCGCCTTGCACATCGGCTTCGCCCGTGGCGCGCAACGATGCGAACGGAAACAGCTTGTGATCCATCAGATGCGAAGGCACGACATTCGACAATGCATTGAACATGTTGTCGACGCGCCCCGGAAAACGCTTGTCCCATTCGCGGATCAGCGCCTTCATTTCCGCGCGTTTCAAATTCGGCTGACTGCCGCACAGGGTGCACGGAATGATCGGGAATTGACGCAGTTCGGCGTATTTCTCGAGATCGGTTTCCTTCACATACGCCAGCGGCCGGATCACGACGTTCTTGCCATCGTCCGATTGCAGCTTGGGCGGCATGCCCTTCAGCTTGCCGCCGTAGAAAAGATTCAGCAGCAGCGTCTGCAGGATGTCGTCGCGATGATGGCCCAGCGCGATCTTGGTCGCGCCGAGTTCGCCCGCCACGCGGTAGAGGATGCCGCGCCGCAGGCGCGAGCACAGCGAGCAGGTCGTCTTGCCCTCGGGCACGAGCCGCTTGACGATGCTGTACGTGTCCTGGTTCTCGATATGAAACGGAATGTCGAGCTTGCTCAGGTACTCGGGCAGCACGTGCTCGGGAAAGCCCGGCTGCTTCTGGTCGAGATTCACGGCGACGATGTCGAAGTTGATCGGCGCGCGCTCGCGCAGCCGCATCAGGATCTCCAGCATCGCGTAGCTGTCCTTGCCGCCCGACAGGCACACCATCACCTTGTCGCCGTCCTCGATCATGTTGAAGTCGCCGATCGCCTGGCCGACCTGGCGCGCGAGGCGCTTGAACAGCTTGTTGTTCTCGTACGCCTCTTTCTGCTCGCGGCGCGTGAGCGCGCGCTTGGGTTCGGCGGTTTCGACTTGAGCTTCGGCAATGGGCGCGGCCGCGTCGACGCCCGTCAGCGTTTCGGGAGCGTTCATCGCTCAGACCTCTTTGATATGGAAGACTTCGACGCCCACGGCATCGCAGTCGGGATAAACATCGGGCTTTTCCGTCGACAGACGCACGCCGCGCACTTGCGGATGCGCGAGCAGCGCTTTCGCGAGGTCGTCGCAGAGCGTTTCCTGCAGATGGATGTGCCCCTGGCTCACGCGCTGCGCGATCGTCGAACGCATGAAGTCGTAATCGACGACTTCGCGCAGCTTGTCTTCGACGGGCGTGGACAGCGCGAGCGGCACGAACAGTTCGACGTTGATCACCACGCGCTGCTCGCCGCGCTTTTCGAACTCGTGCACGCCGATGTTGATGTGCACCTCGTAATCGCGCAGAAAGAGCCGGCGGCAATCAGCGAGCCGGGGATGAAGCAAAGCGGCAGACATGTTCGTTCCAGTACAAAAAGGGTGCGTGCGAACCCGCACGCAGTTGCAATTGGGCGCGCCGTGCAGCGCGCCGGAGGGCGCAACGTCTAACGACGGCTAACCGTGGGTCAGCGGTCGGCGCCCGTCAAAAACATCACATCACGCGGCAGCGGCACGAGATGCTGGCCGCCGTCGACAACCAGCGTCGTGCCCGTGACGCCGCGCGCATCCGCGAGATACAGCGCCGCCGCGACGAGATCCTCGATGCGCGACGCATGGCCGAGCGGCGTCACCTTGTGCGCGGCCGCGAAGCTTTCCGGGGTCTGATCGCCGGATCGCAGCGTGAGGCCGGGCGCAAGACCCACGACGCGCACCTTCGGCGCCAGCGCCTGCGCAAGCGCGACGGTCGCCGTGCCGAGCGCGGCCTTCGACAGCGTGTACGACAGGTAATCCGGATTCATGTTGTAGAGCTTCTGGTCGAGCACGTTGATGACCGCCGCGCGCAGCGACTCGTCGTGACGCGCCGCCTCGGGCGTAACCTCATACAACATCCGCGCGAGCACGAGCGGCGCGCCGACGTTGATCGACGTCAGATGCAGCAGCTTCGCGTAGCTGACGTCGAGCGCGGTGTCCTCGTCGAACATCGACGCGTTGTTCACGATGCACGACGGACGCCCGAGCGCCGCCGTGCATTCGGGCACGAGCCGCTCCACTTCCGCCTCGACGGACAGATCCGCCTTCAGCGCGACGGCGCGCCGCCCGAGCGCGGCGATTTCCGCGACGACCTCGTCGGCTTTCGCCTTCGACGAGCCGTAATGCACGGCCACGTCCCAGCCCGCCGCGGCAAAGCCCAGCGCGAGGCCACGGCCGATCCGGTGCCCGGCGCCCGTGACGAGCACGGTGCGGGCAGGCCGGTCGGGACGGCCGCTGGCGGCGAAAGTATCGTTCGAGGCGGTCATTTACAATGCGGGGATGAATCCGAAAGCTCACCAACCCGATAGTTTACCTGCTCCCGGCCCGACCGCGCTCGCGCAGTCGGAAGCGCTGGTTTCGCAGATTCGCGCGGAGATCGACGCAAACGGCGGCTGGATGCCGTTCGATCGCTACATGGAGCGCGCGTTGTACGCGCCGGGACTGGGCTATTACAGCGGCGGCGCGATCAAGTTCGGCCGACGCGCGGAGGATGGCAGCGACTTCGTGACGGCGCCGGAACTGTCGCCGCTGTTCGCGCAAACGCTCGCGCGGCCCGTCGCGCAGGCGCTGGAAATGAGCGGCACGCGGCACGTGATGGAGTTCGGCGCGGGCACAGGCAAGCTGGCTGCCGGTCTGCTCAACGCTCTGGATGAGCTGGGCACGCAGTTCGACACGTATTCGATCGTCGATCTGTCGGGCGAATTGCGCGAGCGCCAGCGCGAAACGATCGAAGCGCACGCGCCCGGCTTGGCTACGCGCGTGCGCTGGCTCGACGCGTTGCCCGAGCAGTTCGAAGGCGTCGTGGTCGGCAACGAAGTGCTCGACGCGATGCCCGTGCGGCTGTTCGCCCGCATCGGCGACGAGTGGCACGAGCGCGGCGTTACGGTGAAAGACGGCGCGCTGCAATTCGAAGACCGCCCCGTTCCATCGACGCACGATGCCGCCTTCCTGCGCGATCTGGAGATCGAAGGCGATCACGACTACGTGACGGAAACGCACGACGCCGCCCTCGCCTTCACGCGCACCGTCTGCACGATGCTCACGCGCGGCGCGGTGTTGCTGATCGACTACGGCTTTCCGCGTCACGAGTTCTATCACGCCCAGCGCGCGCAAGGCACGCTGATGTGCCACTACCGGCACCGCGCGCACGGCGATCCGTTTCTCTACCCGGGCTTGCAGGACATTACCGCGCACGTCGAATTTACCGGTATCGCCGAAGCGGGCGTCGATGCGGGCGCGGACCTGCTCGGCTATACGTCGCACGCGCGTTTTCTGATGAACGCGGGTATCACGGAAGCGTTGAGCACGATCGATCCATCCGACATTCCCAACTTCCTGCCCGCCGCCAACGCGGTGCAGAAGCTGCTGTCGGAAGCCGAGATGGGCGAGCTGTTCAAGGTGATCGCGTTTTCACGCGGCATCGACGGCACGCTCGACGCGTTCGTGCGCGGCGACCGCTCGCATACGCTCTGAGCTTTAAGTCGAGGCACACACGATGATCCGCTGGCTGCTGACTACTTTCATCGCGGTGGCCGTGCTGTCGGCGTGCTGGCCGTGGCTGCGCAAGCTGGGCATCGGCAGGATGCCGGGCGATGTCACGCTGCGGCTGTTCGGGAAGGAGTATCCGTTCCCGTTCATGTCGACGCTGGTGCTGTCGATGCTGCTGTCGCTGCTTGCGCGGTTGCTCTGACCTACTCTGCCTCTTCCTCTGACGCCGTTTCGCTCAACGCCTTCGCGACTGCGCGCACGCGCTCGCGATGCACGGCATCCTTGATCTTCGCCGGATCGCTTTCATAGGCCTTCGCGACTGCGCCCGCATCGACGGCACGCGCGGCGACCAGAGCCTGGCGCAGACGCTCCGCTTGCGGATAGGCCTTCGCTTCGAAGCCGAGCCGGCCGCGCGCATCGGCTTCACAAGCCTGAAGCGCTTCGGCGAAACGCGCGGGCTTGCGCAGCGCGTCGCTGCGCTCGAAAAGCCGCACGATGCCCGCCGCCTTCGTCTCCATCACATGATGAATATTGCCGTGCTCGCGTGCCACCAGCAGCGCGAGATCGCGGCATTCGTTCGGCACGCGCAGACGTTCGCACAAAGGCTTCAGCAGATTGACACTGCGCCCTTCGTGCCCGATATGACGCGGCAACACATCTTCAGGTGTGGTCGCCTTGCCGAGATCGTGCGTTAGCGCGGCGAAGCGCACCGCGAGCGCATAGTTCTGCGCGGCGGCGTGATCGACGACCATCATCACGTGCACGCCCGTATCCACTTCCGGGTGATAGTCGGCGCGCTGCGGCACGCCGTACAGCGCGTCGATCTCCGGCAGAATGCGCGCGAGCGCGCCGCATTCGCGCAGCACGTCGAACATCCGCGACGGCTTCTTCTCCATCAGTCCGCGCGACAGTTCCTGCCACACGCGCTCAGGCACGAGCGCATCCACTTCGCCCGCTTCGACCATCTTGCGCATCAACGCCAATGTGTCGGGCGCGACAGTAAAACTCGTGAAACGCGCCGAGAAACGCGCGACGCGCAGAATGCGCACCGGGTCTTCGAGAAACGCATCGCTGACATGCCGGAACACGCGTTGCTTCAGATCGTCCTGGCCGTTGAACGGATCGATCACGGGACCGGTCAACTCGCCGTCCGGCGTGACTTCGCGCGCCATCGCATTGACCGTGAGGTCGCGCCGCGCGAGGTCCTCTTCGAGCGTCACATCGGGCGCGTAGAAAAACTGGAAGCCGTGGTAACCCGCCGACGTTTTGCGTTCGGTCCGCGCAAGCGCGTATTCCTCGTGCGTGTCGGGATGCAGAAAAACCGGAAAGTCCTTGCCGACCGGGCGAAAGCCCTTTGCGACCATCTGCTCGGGCGTGGCGCCCACCACGACGTAATCGCGGTCCTGCACGGGCATCCCAAGCAGCTCATCGCGGATCGCACCGCCTACTGCGTAGATATTCATGCGCAGGTGTCTTGATAGGGGATGCGATGTGTCTCTTGCAATGCGTCGTCGATCCACGCCTTGACCGCGGGCTGCGCCGTCACGCGGCGTGAATAGGCAAGCGCCGCTTCCGACAGCTTCGGTTGCCACGTATTGAAGCGCATCACGACGGGCGCATACATCGCATCGGCAATCGTGAATTCGCCGAACAGGAACGGACCGCCATACGTTGCCAGGCACTCGCTCCAGAGCGCGTCGATACGCTCGATGTCGGCCAGTGCTTCGGGTGTCGCGCCCTTGCCCGGAAACGACGCGCGAATGTTCATCCACATGTTGTTGCGCAGCGCGCCGAAACCGGAATGCATCTCGGCGCTGACGCTGCGCGCATGGCCGCGCGCGACGGCGTCGCGCGGCCACATCGCATGTTGCGGATAACGTTCGGCGAGCGTCTCGCAGATCGCGAGCGAATCCCACACGGTGACGCCGTCGTCGGCAATCAGACACGGCACTTTGCCCGAAGGCGAATGCTCGAGGATCGACGCTTTCGACTCTGCCTCATTGAGCAGAACCATCACCTCTTCAAATGCAATGCCGAAGTGTTTGAGCACGAGCCACGGCCGCATCGACCACGACGAATAGTTCTTGTCACCGATAACGAGTTTCATGCTTCGCCAGAAAGTGGATTGAAACGATAAAAAGTTTAGCGGCCCGCGCTCGCGCGGAACGCGTTGAAGCGCGAACGGAACGACGAACCCGTCAGATACACGGGCGCGATCGTTTCGATGCTGGCCGGTTCGATATCGAGCTCGGGCGCGAGCGGCGCGCTCAGCACGGCGTCGATTTTCATCGAATCGAGATTGTCGCGCGAAATGACGGGTTCGCCGGGCGCCAGCTCGAACGAAAGCGCCTGCAATCGCGCCAGCGAATCCGGCAAGCGGATGATGCGCGCATGCTTGCCGATCACGTCGCCGCAGTATTCGACGAGCGCTTCGAGCGTGTACACCGACGGCCCGCCAAGCTCATACGTGCGGCCTGTCGATGCATCGAGATCCAGCACGTTGACGATCGCCTTCGCGACATCGCCGACAAAGATCGGCTGAAAGCGGGCGTTGGGTTTCGCGAGCGGAATGACGGGGAACATGCGCTGCAGGAACGCGAACTTGTTGAGGAACGCGTCTTCGGGGCCGAACACGACCGACGGGCGAAAGATGGTCGATGCAAGCATCGATGAAGCATGCACCGCGCGCTCGCCGTCGCCCTTCGAGCGCAGATACATGCTCGGCCCGCGCGGGTCGGCGCCGATCGCGCTAATATGGATCAGCCTGTGCACGCCCTTGCCTTCGCAGGCGGAAACGATCTTCGTCGGCAGTTCGACATGAGCTTTCGCGAACTCGGGTCCGTACGGGTCGCCGCGATGACCGTGCAATACGCCGACGAGATTGATGACGGCATCCGCGCCCTCGACGAAGCGCGCAAGCTGGATGGGATCGAACACATCGGTTTCGATCACATCGATGGGAAGCAGTGTGAGATGCCGCGCGTTATAGCGACGGCGAGTGGCAATGCGTACCGTCTTGCCCAGTTCGACGAGCGCGTTGACGAGATGACTGCCGATAAACCCGGAACCGCCGACGATTGCGATGGTTTGATGTCGCATTTTTCGACTCCCTGATGGAAGCCGCGGCAACGGCTGAGGTCGTGCTCCGCCGCGTGCGTGACGGATCACGCGGCGGCGGCATGGCGCATCGTTACTGCAACGGCTGGATATAACCCAGACGCGCCTTCAGCGATTGCGGACGGCCTTCGAACAACGCTGCATAGTAGACCGTGTTGGACAGCACGTTCTTCACGTAGTCACGCGTTTCCTGGAACGGAATGGCTTCCGCGAAAATCGCGCCTTCGACACCGCGCGGCAACGTTGAGCGCCAGTTGCGCGGACGGCCCGGACCTGCGTTGTAACCTGCCGTGGCAAGCACGGCGGACCCGTCGAACTCATTGTAGATCATCGACAGATAGTTCGTGCCGAGCAGGATATTGGTGTTGATGTCGTTCATCTGCGCGCGCGAAATCGTGCCGAGACCGATCTTCTTGGCGACCAGTTGCGCGGTGCCCGGCATCAGCTGCATCAGGCCGCTCGCGCCGACTTCCGAGCGCGCGTTCATGATGAAACGCGACTCCTGACGGATCAGACCATACGCCCATTCGACGTCGAGCCCGTTCGACTGCGCGTCGCGCTCGACGATATCGCGGAACGGCGACAGGTAGCGCAGCGAGAAGTCGTGCTCGGTCTTCGTGCGGTCGGCCGTGTTCACGGCGCGGTCATACAGTTCGATACGGCGCGCGTATTCGGCTGTCGCGATCAACTGGCGGTCCGTCATGCTGCGCAGCGGCCAGTTCCATTCGCGGTTGCCTTCCAGACGCAGATTCAGCTGATAGAACTTCTGTGCAAGCGCGAAGCCTGGCGTGTTGCCGGCCTGCTCGACTTCGGCGTCCGTGACCGTGGTCTTCGGCGGCACGACGATCTTCTGGCCGAGTTCTTCCGCGGCAAGCTGGCCGTAGAAATTGAACTGCTGCGAGATCGACTCGAACTCCTGGTTGGCCGTGACGACATCGCCCGCCTGTTTCAAAGCGCGCGCGTGCCAGTAGACCCACGTAGGCTGGCTGCGCAGCGCAGGCGGCATCTGTTCGACCGACCAGCGCACCATCGTCCAGTCGCCGGCGAGCAGCGCGAGGCGCGTGCGCCATTCGTATGCGGGATTCGACAGCGGCGCATTCGCCGACAGCCGATACCAGTCTACGGCGCCCGGCATCTGCTTGGAGGCCGCCTGATAGGCGATCGTGCCCCAGCCGATGGCACGCTCGGGCGAAGTCAGCGACGGCGCGACGGAACCGAAGGTCGCGGCGGCCATGGCGGGATCGTTGCGGGCCATGCGCGTGATCGCGAGCAGCGCTAGCTGATGCGATTGCGGATCGGCGCCGACGCCGCGCGCGAGCAGGAGCGGCGGCGTGGTCGCGGCCTGGTCGAACAGCGTCGGATCGGGACGGGCGTTGCCCAGCGCATCGACGAGCTTGGCGCCCGTGCTGGTCTGGTTCTGTTCATACGCGAGACGGATCTGCTGCCACACGTCGTCGGTGGTGAACTGCTGGTTGATTGCCAGCGACGTGATCAGATCGACACAGCCGTCGCCATAGTTGCGCGGATCGACGAGCAGCGCGCGCGCCGGTTCGACCACGTTCTCACCCTTTGCCGCGCGTGATTCGAGCGCGTAGCACTTCACCTGCGTGTCGTCGTTCAGCACGAAGCGCGCGTATTGCTGGTCGAAGTTTTTCCAGTCGTGGCGCGCGCCGAGCACGACGAGGTAGTCGTTGCGCATGCGGTCGGCGATGGCCTGGCCGTCGTAGCGTTGCAGGAACGACAGCACGGGCGCGTCGGGCGCGTCGATACGCGGATGGCCCGAGCCGTCGAACAGCTGCGGTTTCAACTGGAAATATTCCAGATACGACGGCGCCGGGTAATCCGGAATCATCGCTGCGAGCTGCGCGGCGCGGCCTGCGTCGTTATTGCGCGCTGCCTCGCGCAATTGCATGAAAGTCTGGTCGTCGTTGGTGAGTTGGGAAAGCGGGATCGGCTTGACGGCGGAGGCCGTGCTGCACGCGACGAGTGCCGCCGCGGCGAGCGCCAGACTGGCCGCGCGATATACTCGGAAGAGGCGTTTGGACATCGTTATTTCTAGAGCGTTTCTGGAGCGCGAATTGAACTCAAGCATAGCATGCAACCCCACCGCAAAATCGAAAAAGGAACTGCGTGCCGCGCTGCTGGAAGCACGTCTGCATGCGGCTCTCGATGCGGCGGGCAATGATGCCCTGAGGCGTCGGGTGCTGGATGTGTTAACGGTTTATTCGCCGGCAAGTGTAGGGTTGTACTGGCCTTTGTCAGGGGAGTTCGACATTCGGTCTGTGATTGCCACGTGGCTCGCTGGCGATGTTGCGCGGCGCGCGAGTTTGCCTGTGATTACTGGCCGTGATCGGCCGCTGGAATTTCATGTCTGGACGCCTGATATGCCGATGCAGGTCGGGGCTCATCGGATTCATGAACCGACTTCCGGCGAAGTGATTACGCCTGATTTGTTGTTTGTGCCGTGTGTTGGGTTTGATGTGGATGGGTATCGGCTTGGGTATGGTGGTGGGTATTACGACCGTACGCTCGCCGTGTTTCGCGAAGCTGGGAAGGTGCCTGTGACCGTCGGTGTCGCGTATGAGGTGTGCCGGGCTGGCACGATGCAGCGGGAAGCGCATGATATTCCGCTTGATGTTGTCGTTACTGAGGGTTCTTGTTATCCGGAAGGGGCGCGGGGTTTGTAGTAGTGGTTTTTTTGCTGGTAGCGCGGGCATTCGTGTAGCGCCTTTGCGGCGCGGGCGGTTTGGTTTTTTTGCTTTGCGCTGGCATCTGTGTGGCGTTTTTGGGCTTTCGCTGGCATCCGCGCCTTCGTGCTTCAAGCGTCGCCCCTGTGCGGGGCGGCACCTACTTTTCTTTGCCGCCGCAAAGAAAAGTAGGCAAAAGAAAGCGGCTAACACCGCCAACATTTCTTCTTGCCTGAGGGCCCCCAACCGGTCCTACACTTCACGCGGCAACGTCCCTGTTCGCGCGCGTTGCCAACGCACTGAACGAGCGCCTCACCCGCTTCAAACACCCGTACATGGGCTAATGGCAGCGAATGGTATGTGCCGCCCAGGTGGCAAACTGTGTGTAGGTTGTCGCGGCGTATAGCTTGGCGCTCTTACACGGTGGAACGCGTGCGCTATCGGTCCGAAGTGAGGCGTGTGAAGTGCGACGGCCTACACACAGTTTGCCACCTGGGCGGCAGAGGAATGTCCGGCGCGGTACGCTGCGACGCGGGCGCGCGAAGCGGGTGAGGCGTCAATTCAGAGCGTTGGCAACGAACATGAGTCACGTGATTGCCGTGTGAAGTGTGGGACCGGTTGGGGGCCCTCAGGCAAACACAAGAGCTGGCGGTGTGAGCCGCTTTCTTTTGCCTACTTTTCTTTGCGGCGGTGTACAGACTGGAGACATAGCTGACAGGTGTACAGGGACATGACTGACACTTTCGGGTAATCAAACGCCCGGATTCCAACCATGCCCTGGGAAGCAAAAGACACCATGAATCTCCGCGAAGACTTCGTGCGCGATGCCGCCACGCAGGCGGTGCCGTTCAGCGAGTTGTGCCGCAAATACAAGATCACCCGTCAGACGGGCTACAAGTGGCTTGGACGCCATAAGAGCGAAGGCGCCGACGGACACCTGGCCGACCGCTCCCGCCGCCCGCATCACAGCCCCACACGCTCACCGGAGCACATCGAAGCGCTGGTGCTGGACCTGCGCTGCCAGCACGGCTGGGGCGGACGCAAGATCGCACAGCGCCTGCGCGATCTGGGCCAGACCGAGGTGCCCGCGCCTGCCACCATCACCGAGATCCTGCGGCGCCACGGGCTGATCGACGAACAGGCGTCGCGACAGCGCCAGCACTGGCAACGCTTCGAGCATGAGCATCCGAACTCGTTGTGGCAGATGGACTTCAAGGGCGACTTCCCGACCCTGGAGAGCGGGCGCTGCGCGCCGCTGACGGTCATCGACGATCACTCGCGCTACAACATCGTGCTGAGCGCCTGCTCGCGCACCACCACGCAGGTCGTGCAGGAAGCGCTCGAGCAGGCGTTCCGCTGCTACGGGCTACCCTCGCGTATCAACACCGACAACGGCGCGCCGTGGGGCTCGCCCAGCGCGCCGGGACAGCTCACCGAGCTCGCCGTCTGGCTGATCCGGCTGGGTATCCATGTGAGCTACAGCCGGCCGTATCACCCGCAGACCAATGGCAAGGACGAACGGTTTCACCGCTCGCTGAAGGCCGAAGTGCTGCAGCGGCACGCCTTCAGCACGCACGAGCACGTGCAGCAGGAACTGGATCGCTGGCGGCAGGTGTACAACACCGAGCGTCCACACGAGGCACTCGGGATGGCCACGCCGGTCACCCGCTACGCGTGCAGCCTGAGCAGGATGCCCGATCGCCTCCCGGAGCCCGAATACGAGTCCGGCGATAAGTTTTACTGGTCAACTCAAGCGGCGTGGTGCGCTTCCGGGGCGAGAAAGTGAGGCTCTCGATTGCGCTCAAGGGCTTGCATGTGGCAGCCCGCCCGAGCGAGGACGAAGACGGGGTGATCGAGTTCTGGTTCGCCCATCAGCGTGTCGAAAAACTTGACCTGAAGGAGCCCAAACCCTGACCATCATGTGTCAGCGATGTCCCTGTACATGTGTCAACGATGTCTCCAGTCTGTACACGGCGGCAAAGAAAAGTAGGTGCCGCCCCGCACAAGGGCGACGCTTGAAGCACGAAGGCATAACGCGGATGCCAGCGCAAAGTCAAAAAACCGAAAACCGCTTGCGCAGCAAACACCGTAACGCGGATGCCAGCGAAAAGGCAAAAAATCCAACCCGTCGGCAGACAGCAAAAAACCCCTACAGCGATGCAGCCGCCCGCGCCGCAGTGTCATAAAGCCCGGAAGCATTCCGCATCAGTTGCGCTGCCTCCCCAATCTGCTCATTGGTGAGCCCACTTTCCTTCAGCGTCGCGATCAGACAACTCTCCCGCACCTCGCGATACTTCATACACAGATCACGCCCCGCCTGCGTAGCAGAAAAAAACACTTCCTTGCCGGTCTTTTCGCTTTTTACATACCCTCTAGCTACGAGCTTCTTGAGCGCGTAAGTCGCGACGTGCGTGTCCTCGATATTCAGCACGAAGCAGATATCCGCAATCTTCTTGCGCCGCTCGCGGTGGCTCACATGGTGCAGCAGCGAAACTTCGATCGCAGTCATGTCCTTGTCGCCCGCCGCCGCCATGCAACGAACCATCCATCGATTGAACGCGTTGCTCGCCATGATCAGTCCGTACTCGAGTTCGGATAACTCCGCACTAAATTCAGACACAAGATGTTCCGATGAGACGATTTTGGTCGGATGACGCGCCATGGTGATTTTTCTATGCGAAGCGTGATGGTTGACCGAAGTGTACGACTTCCCTCCTGGACGGGCGAGCCTGGGGACATCGCTTATTGATAAATTGTCGAGATTTTATTGAGAATGTAGGCTAGCTCTATCGTGAGAAGTTAGCATGCATCGTCGGACGAATCTGCTGCTTCTCTACTTGACCCAGGATATTGATGACTGAACCCCGCATCTTTCCGTTTGGCGATACCGCACTGGTCTGCGAAGCGCCGCCGCCTGCCACGCTGGATTGCCAGCGCCGCGTGTGGTCGGCCGCCCAGGCCGCGCGCGACTGGCCGCACGTGCTCGAAGTGGTGCCCGGCATGAACAACCTGACCGTGATCTTCGATCCCCTCGCAGCCGATCCCGACGATCTGACTGCCAGGCTCAAGGCCGCGTGGGAACAGCCAGGCAGCGCGCAAGATTTGGGCCGCGAGGTGGAAATCCCCGTGCAGTACGGCGGCGAGTTCGGCCCGGATCTGAAGACGGTGGCCGATCACACGGGCCTCACGGTGAAGGAAGTCGTCGAACGGCATGCGGGCGGCGAGTACATCGTGTTCTTTCTCGGCTTCCAGCCTGGCTTCGCGTACATGGGCGGGCTCGAGGAGGCACTGCACACGCCGCGTCGCGCCGAGCCGCGTCTCGAAGTGCCCGCTGGCTCGGTCGGCATCGGCGGCGCGCAGACGGGTATCTATCCGGCCACTTCGCCGGGCGGCTGGCAACTGATCGGCCGCACTGCGCTGAAGCTCTTCGACCCGACGCGCACGCCGCCCACCCTTCTGCAACCGGGCGATCGCGTCCGCTTCACCATCGCGGGGCTGCACGCATGATCGACGTAATACGCGCGGGTCTGTTGACCACGATCCAGGACCTCGGCCGGCATGGCTTCCGGCACCTCGGCATCGCGATGGGCGGCGCGCTCGACAGGCTGTCGCTCGAAGTGGGCAACCGTCTGGTCGGCAACCGGCCCGATGCCGCCGGGCTCGAAATCACCTTCGGCCCGACCGTGCTGCGCTTTCTGCGCCCGACGCGCGTCGCGATCACGGGCACCGAATTCGGTGCAACGCTCGACGGCAAACCGGTCTATTCGTACTGGAGCCTGCCCGTGCAGGCCGGCCAGGAACTGACGCTGAACGTGGCGAAGCGTGGCATGCGCGGCTACGTTTGCATTGCGGGCGGCGTCGACGTGCTGCCGATGCTCGGTTCGCGCAGCACCGACCTGCAGGCTGGCTTCGGCGGCCTGGGCGGCCGCGCGCTGCGCGACGGCGACCGCCTTCCCGTCGGCGTGCCGCGCGCCGGCACGGGTTCAGGCTTTTCGCCCGATGCGCCCGAGTTCGGTGTGAAGGCGCCCGCCTGGTGCAAGTTCGTGCTCGTCGACGAGCCGGTGCGTCGTGGCCGTCATCCGTCGGGCGTCGCCTGGGCGCCGCCCATCCGCGTGCTGGCCGGCCCCGAGTACGACAGCTTCACCGCCGACGCGCAAAACGCCTTCTGGAACGACGAGTGGCTCGTCACGCCGAACAGCAACCGCATGGGCTTCCGGCTGGCGGGCACCGAACTCAAGCGCACGCACAAGAGCGATCTGCTGTCGCACGCGGTGATGCCCGGCACGATCCAGGTGCCGCCGAACGGCCAGCCGATCATCCTGATGAGCGACGCACAGACCACGGGCGGCTATCCGAAGATCGGCGCGGTGATTCACGCGGATTTATGGAAGCTCGCGCAGGTGCGCCTGAACGGCGCGGTCCGCTTCATCCCGACCACGCCTTACGAGGCCCGCCAGGCGCTGATCGAAGAGCGCAAGTACCTGCGGCAGATCGATGCCGCAATCGGCATGCATGAAGAACGCTGCGCGCGCCTCGCCGCACCCGCAGCGATGTAAGACCTACGAGGACATCATGGAAATCGACTTGAACGCCGATCTCGGCGAAGGATGCGGCTCCGACGAGGCGCTGCTCGATCTCGTCAGCTCAGCGAACATCGCGTGCGGCTGGCATGCAGGCGGACCCAATGCGATGCGCGAATGCGTGCGCTGGGCAGTGGAAAAAGGCGTGTCGATCGGCGCGCATCCGAGTTTCAACGACCCGGAGAACTTCGGCCGCAAGGAAATGGACTTGCCCGCGGGCGAAATCTACGCGGGCGTGCTGTACCAGCTCGGCGCGCTGTCGGCGATTGCGCAGGCCGAGGGCGGGCGCATCGCGCACGTGAAGCCGCACGGCGCGCTCTACAACCAGGCTGCGCGCGATCCGAAGATCGCCGACGCAATCGTCTCGGCCGTGCATGACTTCGATCCGTCCGTGGCCGTGTTCGCGCTTGCCAACAGTGGGCTCGTAACGGCCGCGCGCAACGCGGGGCTCGTCGCGATCGAAGAAGTGTTCGCCGATCGCGGCTATCGCGCGGACGGCTCCCTCGTGCCGCGCAAGGAGCCGGGCGCGCTGCTCGAAGACGAAGAAGAAGTGCTGCAACGCACACTGGCGATGGTACGCGAGCAGCGCGTGCAGGCCGTCAGCGGCGAATGGGTGCCCCTCAACGCGCAGACCATCTGCCTGCATGGCGACGGCCCGCATGCGCTCGCGTTCGCGCGCCGCATCCGTACGGCGCTCAAGGAGGCCGGCATCGGCGTGCATGCGGCGGGCGCAGCGCGCGTCTGATTTTTCAGCGCTTACGCCTCTGATTAAAGGCCATTACACAACAGTCGACGCCCCGCTTTTCGCGGGGCGTTTTCCAGAAAGTAAGCCAGAAAACAACATCGCCAGTTGCCAACGGCTTTTTGAAGCAGCACAAGTTCGGCAGCAACCGTAGAGCAGTAACCCGCAGCAACGACAGGGCAGTGCAGCCTGAGTGGCCACCGAAGAGCCACAGGGCAACGAGGAAAGCCGGGCCCAAAAAAACCAAGGCCCGGCGTCATTAAAGTTCGCCGCCACGAGCGGTGTCCCAATGCAGGACCACCTCTGGAGATCTAGATGCAGTCAACCGTCAACCTATGGCCGCTCATTGGAGTCGCGGTCATCATCGTCGGGTTTGTGTTGCGCTTCAACCCGATGCTGATCGTGGCCGCCGCCGCCGTCATCACCGCCATCGCCGCGCACTTTCCGCCGGACAGAATCCTGGCCGCGATCGGCAGTGGCTTCATCAAGACACGCAATATCCCCCTCATCATCCTGTTGCCGCTCGCAGTGATCGGCCTGCTCGAACGGCACGGGCTGCGCGAGCGCGCGCAGACGTGGATCGCCAGCATCAAGGCCGCGACGGCCGGGCGTCTCCTGATCGTCTATCTGCTCGTGCGCGAGCTGACGGCGGCCGTCGGCCTGACGGGCCTCGGCGGGCATCCGCAGATGGTGCGTCCGCTGATCGCGCCGATGGCGGAAGGCGCCACGGAAACGCGCTTCGGCAAGCTCAGCGATGCCGTGCGCTACAAGCTGCGCGCGTTCTCGGCGGCCACGGACAATGTCGGCCTGTTCTTCGGCGAGGACATCTTTGTCGCGTTCGGCGCGATCGTGCTGATGGTCACGTTTCTGAAAGAAGCGGGCATCACGGTCGAGCCGATGCACGTCGCGCTGTGGGGCATTCCGACAGCCATCAGCGCCTTCCTGATCCACGGCTTCCGGCTCTGGCTGCTCGATCGCAAGCTCGAACGCGAGTTGCGCGGTAACGCGGCATCGCAAGGGGCTGCGAACGTCAACACGAACAACCACACGAGCCACAACGCGACGCGCACGACCGGGGACGAAGCATGACACTCACCATCAACTATCTGTTCTGGCTGCTCGGTATCGTGCTGCTGGTGATCGGCGGCATGATCGCCACCGATAAGGATCATCCGCGCCGCTTCACGGCGGGCGGCTTCTGGATCATCTACGCGCTGATCTTCCTGGTCGGCGACAAGCTGCCCGTCGAACTGGTGGGCGTGCTCGTCATCGCGATGGCGCTGATCGCGGGCTTCGGCGGCGTGACGGCGGGCAAACCCAAAGTGCTGTCCGAAGCAGCGCGCAAGGCGAGCGCCGCGCGCCTCGGCAACAAGCTGTTCGTGCCCGCGCTGACGATTCCCGTCGTCACGGTGATCGTCACGTTGTCGGCGAGCCATCTGGTGTTCGGCGGCACGCCGCTGGTCGAGCAGAAGAACGTCACGCTGATCGGCTTCGGTATCGGCTGCGTGATCGCGCTGGCGATCGCCTGCATCATGACGCGCGACACCGTCGGCCAGTCGATGAAGGAAGCGCGGCGTCTCGTCGATGCGCTGTCGTGGGCGGCCGTGCTGCCGCAAATGCTCGGCATGCTCGGCCTCGTGTTCTCGGACGCGGGCGTCGGCAAGGCGGTCGCGCACGTGACGACGGCTTACATCAGCCTCGACTACCGGCTGATCGCGGTGGCCGTCTACTGCATCGGCATGGCGCTTTTCACGATGGTGATGGGCAACGGCTTCGCCGCGTTCCCGGTGATGACGGGCGGCGTCGGCGTGCCGATCCTCGTCAACGTGTTTCACGGCAACCCGGCCGTGATGGTCGCAATCGGCATGTTCTCCGGCTACTGCGGCACGCTGATGACGCCGATGGCCGCGAACTTCAACATGGTGCCCGCCGCGCTGCTCGAACTCCCCGACAAGAACGCGGTGATCAAGGTGCAGGTTCCGACGGCGCTCACGCTGCTCGTCGTGAATATCTTCCTGCTCAACTTCCTGATGTTCCTGTAGCGCCTTTGCAGTGATCCCGGCCGCGGGCGGCTCGCCGAATCCTATTTCCAGGATACGCGATCCGCCCGCGCGGCTTGTTTCAAAAGGCGCGCCGCCATTTTTAGGATGCCTCTGATAGTTTGGCCGAGGCCCCGGACCTAACCTGTGAATGTTCCATCGTTCATAGTCCGGCGCATCGACAGGTCTGCGCCGGCTCTTTCGAGAGTCTGGAGAGCATCGCCATGCAACCGCAATCCGCCGTTTCTACTTCCTCCGCTTCTACCTCCACCGCTTCTACTCCTACCACCCAGCTTTTCCCGCTCACGCTCGCGTTCGCGCTCGAAGCGCATCGCGCGTGCCGCTTCATCGAAGCCGAATCGCTGTACCGCTAAGCACTCGCGATCTGCCCGGAACAGCCGGATGTGCTGCATTACTACGGCGTGCTGCTGCATCAGCGCGGCCAGCATGTGCTGGCGCTCGAATACATCGACCTTTCGCTCGAACTCGAACCGGACAACGCGGAGTGCTGGAACGACCGCGGCTTCGTGGCCGATGCGCTCGGCGACAAAGCGCTCGCACTTCGCTGCTATCGCGTGTCGCTGGCGCTCGATCCGCGCTCACCCGATGCGCACAACAACATCGCCGTTGCGCTCGAAGCCGAAGGCAAGCTCGGTGAAGCGGTACATCACTATCGCGAGGCGTTGAAGGTCGACCCGACGCTCGCCGACGTGCATATCAACCTCGGCTCGGCGCTCGACCGCCTGATGCGATTCGACGATGCCGACGAGCACTACCGCGCGTTGCTGTCGCTGAATGCGCGCACGGTTAACGTCTGTCTGAAGACGAGGGGTTCGAAAGAACAGTCGCTCGATGCGCTGGAAGCAGCGCTAAAACTCGTGTCGCAAACCGGCCGTGGACGTGTCGCCAACGGCGCCTTCGGCGCGGTAGGGGCAAGCGTTTAACCGTCGCTCACGTTGAGCGCGCAGGCAGCGCGCTCCTCAATAAGACTCGACAACAAACCCCCGCTGCCGCAACAGCTGCAGCACACCTTTTTGCCCGCCCAGATGCAGCGCGCCGATCGCGACGAACACTGGCTTGTTCGGCGCCGCGATCAGTAGCATCCGGTTGACGAAGCGCCGGTTGCGATCGAACAGAATCTTGTTATCCACCTGCGCGGAGATACGCTTGTCGCGCGCGAGCTTCTCCGACTTCGCTGCTTCCCACGCGGTAATCGCATCCGCGTCGCCGACGCGCCATAGCCGGTGCAAGGTCTGCACATCGGCGACATTCTCGGCGGGCGTCTGCACGAGATCCTGCGCAAGCATTTCGCGCTGCTGCGCCAGCGTGAGCCCCGTGAACGCGCGCATCTGCTCGGCGAGCGTCTCCAGCCCGACAATCTTTCCCTTCTGCCGCAGATACACGTTCTGCAACTGCGCTTCCGTGCCGAATTCCGTTTGCAGCCCGGCGCTCAGCGAATCGTAAGTTTCGACCAGCAAGGACGCGAGCCACGGCCGCATCTTGCGGATTTCATCGAGCGCGGCGGGATTGGCACGCAGACGCATCGCGAGCTTGTGCCACAACGGTTCGGGCAACAGCTTCGGCAGACATTCATACGAGCAGATGCCGTACTTCGACACATCGTCCTGCGAGACGAGCAGATCGTCGGGCGACAGTTCGAGCGCAAGCGTCGGCGATGCGGCTAGCGCACCGAGAATCGGCGCGCGGAATGGCTGGTTCGGCGGATAGTCGTTCGGATCGCCGACATGCAGCGTGCCCAGAAGATAAATCGTGGTCTTGCCGCGTGTCGCGACATAGAAAGGCATGCGCGTCGGTTGCGCGCGCACGGGACCGCTCGCCGTGGTGCCGCTCGCGTACGAAGGCGGCGGATTGAAGCCGGGCAGCGTCGCGCGCGGTTGCGACGGGGTGTGCGGAACGGGAACGGCCGGGCGGCCGACCTGATTGGCCTGCGCAGCCTGCACGGGCGTATTCGCCGAAGCCCCTGCGGCATGCGCGGAGGCGATCGGATCGAACGGATGAAACGGCAGCAACGGACATTGCGCCGTCACGACGAGCAGCGCGCCCATCAGGACGCGCGCAACCCGCCGATGTGAAGACGCAGCGCGCGCGCCGCCCGCATGTTTCATAGGCTTCACATGCTAACGACGCGCATGACGGCGCGCAACATCACGCGCCGCCACCCCATCATGCATTCGTATCGTCCCCCACCTCCTCGGCGCGGTGACACGATACCTGGCGACCATCCACTTCACGCAGCTTTGGCTCTTCTTTGCGGCAACGTTCGATAGCATACGGGCAACGCTGATGGAACGTACAGCCCGACGGCGGATTGAGCGGCGACGGCATTTCGCCTTGCAGCTTGATCTGGATGCGGCGGTCGGCTTCGAAGATCGACGGTGTCGCCGACATCAGCGCGCGCGTGTACGGATGACGCGGCTTGCTGAAGATGCGCTTCTTTTCACCGAGTTCGGCAACGCCGCCGAAGTACATCACCATCACGTCGTCGGCGATATGCTCGACCACCGACAGATTGTGCGAGATGAACACATAGCTCGTCTTGAACTGATCCTGCAGGTCCATGAACAGGTTCAGGATCTGCGCCTGGATCGACACGTCGAGCGCGGAGACCGGTTCATCGGCGACGACGATCTGCGGATCGAGAATCATCGCGCGCGCAATCGCCACACGCTGGCGCTGGCCGCCTGAGAACATATGCGGATAGCGCTTCGCATGCTCGGGCCGCAGGCCGACGGTGCGCATCATGTGCGCAATGCGTTCGCTGCGCTCGCTTGCGGTCAATTGCGTATTGATCGCGAGCGGCTCGCCCAGCGTCTGCTCGACGGTCTTGCGGGGATTGAGCGACGCAAACGGGTTCTGGAACACCATCTGCACGCGGCGTCGCAACTGCGCGATTTTCTCGTGGCTCGCGCCCGCGACATCTTCGCCGTCGATCAGCAGACGTCCGGCCGACGGCGCTTCGATCATCGTCAGCTGACGCGCGAGCGTCGACTTGCCGCAGCCGGATTCGCCGACCACAGCGAGCGTCTTGCCGCGCTCCAGATGAAACGACACGCCGTTCAGCGCCTTGACGGTGCCATGGCCGAACATGCCGCGCTTCACGTCGTAGTGACGCGCGAGGTTGTCGGCGATCAGCACGTGATCGCCTGCGGGCTTGCCGGGCCTGTCACCATCGGGGCGCCGCGTTTCGGGTACTGCGTTCATCGTGCGCCTCCCGGGTGAATGGCATCGCGAACCAGATTCAGCGGCTTGATGCAGCGAACCTGGGCGGCGGGATCGTGATCGGCCAGCGGCGAGAGCGCGGGCCGCGCCTTGTTGCAATCGTCGACGACGTATTTGCAGCGCGGCGCGAACAGACACCCCTTAGGCCGGTCGTCGCGTCCCGGCACCATGCCCGGCAGCGCGGCCAGCCGCACCGCGCCGACGTTGTGCTCGGGAATCGCCGCCAGCAGCGCTTCCGTGTACGGATGATGCGGCGCCTTGAAGATATCGGGCACGCGGTTCGTTTCGATGACTTCGCCCGCGTACATCACGGCTACACGCTGCGCGACTTCCGACACCACGGCCAGATCGTGCGAGATCAGCACGAGCGCCATGCCGCGATCTTTCTGCAACTGCACGAGCAGTTGCATGATCTGCGCCTGAATGGTCACGTCGAGCGCGGTGGTCGGCTCGTCGGCGATCAGCAGCTTCGGGTTGCACGCAACCGCCATCGCGATCATCACGCGCTGGTTCATGCCGCCCGACATCTGATGCGGGAACGTGTTGATGCGGTTCTTCGCGTCGGGAATGCCGACCTGATCGAGCAGTTCGACCGCGCGTTTGTGCAATGCGTCGCCGCGCAGCCCTTCGTGCAGTTTCAGCACTTCCTTGATCTGATAGCCGACGGTGTAGCTCGGGTTCAGGCTCGTCAGCGCGTCCTGAAACACCATCGCCACGTCTTTGCCGATGATCTTGCGGCGTTGGTTGGGCGTCGCGTTCAGCAGGTCCTTGCCGTCGAAGGTGACTTCGTCGGCCGTGACCTTGCCGGGCGCGTCGATCAGGCCCATCAGCGCCATCATCGTCACGCTCTTGCCCGAGCCCGATTCGCCCACCACGCCGACCACTTCGCCCGGCGCCACGTTCAGATTGATTCGATCGACAGCGGGCATGCCGCTGAAGTTCACCGCAAGATTGCGGATGGTCAATAGGTTACCGTTGCTCATGTCAGGCCAGCCTTTTGAGTTTCGGGTCGAGTGCGTCGCGCAGCCCGTCGCCGAGCAGGTTGATCGCGAGCACCGAGATCAGGATGGCGAGACCGGGCATGGTGACGATCCACCATGCGCTGTCGATGTAGTCGCGTGCCGACGCGAGCATCGCGCCCCACTCCGCCGACGGCGGCTGCACGCCGAGGCCGAGGAAGCCGAGCGCGGCGGCATCGAGAATCGCCGACGAAAAGCCCAGCGTGGCCTGCACGATCAGCGGCGCAGTGCAGTTCGGCAGCACCTGCGAGAACATCAGGCGAGCCGTGCCCGCACCTGCGACGCGCGACGCCATCACGTATTCCTTGTGCAACTCGCCGAGCGCCGATGCGCGCGTCAGACGCACGTAACCCGGCAGCGCGACGATCGCGATGGCGAGCATCGTGTTCACCAGACCCGGACCGATGATGGCAACCACGGCTACCGCGAGCAGCAGCGACGGCAGCGCGAGCAGCACGTCCATGATGCGCATGATGGGCGTGTCGGCCCACTTCTCGAAGAACGCGGCGATCAGACCGAGCACGATGCCGGGAATCAGCGCGAGCACCACCGAAACAAAGCCGATCCAGAACGACAGCCGCGCGCCGTACATCAGGCGCGAAAGAATGTCGCGGCCGGCTTCGTCGGTGCCGAGAATGAACTTCCAGTTGCCGCCGTCGAGCCATGCGGGTGGAATCTTCACGGAATCGCGGTATTGCTCGATCGGGCTGTGCGGGGCGATCAGCGGCGCGAAGATCGCGACGAAGACCAGCACCAGCACGATGAGGCCCGCGCCGACGGCGCCGCGGTTGCGGGAGAAGTTGGACCAGAACTCGCGGGCGGCGAGAGCACGGCCGCTCGGGGGTGTGACTGCCTGGGGGACTGTATTTTGAATGTCTGCCACGGTATTACCTCGTATGGCGGATGCGTGGATTCAACACGCCGTACAACAGATCAACGACGAGGTTCACGACGATCACGAGTGTCGCGATCATCAGGATACCGCCCTGCACGACGGGATAGTCGCGCCGGCCGATCGCGTCGATCAGCCATTTGCCGATGCCCGGCCACGAGAACAGCGTTTCCGTCAGCACCGCGCCCGCGAGCAGCGTGCCGACCTGCAAACCGATCACCGTGACGACGGGAATCAGCGCGTTACGCAGTGCATGCACGACGATCACGCGTCCCGGCGACAAGCCCTTCGCGCGCGCCGTGCGAATGTAATCTTCGCGCAGCACTTCGAGCATCGACGAACGGGTCATCCGCGCGACGACCGCGAGCGGAATCGTGCCGAGCACGATCGACGGCAGGATCAGGTGCGACAGCGCCGAGCGGAACGAGCCTTCATCCGTGCCGGGCAGCAGCGAGTCGATCAGCAGGAAGCCGGTCACGTGCGGAATGTCGTATTCGACCGCGATGCGGCCCGACACGGGCGTCCAGCCGAGCTTCGACGAGAAGAACATGATGAGGATCAATCCCCACCAGAAAATCGGCATCGAATAGCCGGTCAGCGCTGTGCCCATCACGCCGTGATCGACGGCCGTGCCGCGCCGCAACGCAGCGAACACGCCCGCCGGAAGACCCACGATCAGCGCGAACATCATGGCGCAGATCGACAGTTCGACGGTGGCGGGGAAACGGGCCAGGAATTCGTCCATCACGCTGGTATTGGTGATGATCGACGTGCCAAGGTTCCCCTGCAGCGCGTGGCCGACGTAATGGAGGTACTGGATGGGCAACGGTTCGTCGAGCCCGAGGCGATGCATCGCCGCAGCGTGCATGGCCGGATCGACGCCGCGCTCGCCCATCATGACTTCAATGGGGTCGCCCGGAATCAGGTGAATGAGTGCGAACGCGAGGATCGTGATACCGATGAAAGTCGGTATGACCATCCCGATGCGGCGCAAAACGAATCGGAACATGGTTCGTCCCTATGGTCTTGGTGAGAAAAAACGCAACCGGCGACGAGGGCTCGTGACCCCGGTCGCCGGACCATTTCGACCAGTCTTCTAACCGAACGAAAAGCGTACTGCGTATGGGATGCAGCAGGCAACGAAGCCCACCGCATCACGTGATTTACTTCATGCTTACGCCATCGAAGCGCGCATAGCCGAGCGGCTCGATGCGCATATCGACAACCTTCTTGCTCACCGGCTGATACACCGTCGAGTGAGCGATCGGCGAGAACGGCAATTGCTGCGCGAAGATCTGCTGCGCCTGCACATACGCCTTCGTGCGGTCTGCCTGGCCCGTCGTTTCACGGCCCTTCTGCACGAGTTCGTCGAACGGCTTGTAGCACCACTTCGAGAAGTTGTTGCCGTTCACCGCGTCGCAGCCGAGCAGCGTACCGAGCCAGTTGTCCGGGTCGCCATTGTCGCCCGTCCAGCCGATCAGCATCGTGTCGTCTTCGCCCGCGTGCGCGCGCTTGATGTACTCACCCCATTCGTACGTGACGATCTTCGCCTTCACGCCGATCTTGGCCCAGTCGGCCTGGATCATTTCCGCCATCAGCTTGCCGTTCGGGTTGTACGCGCGCTGCACGGGCATCGCCCACAGCGTGATGTCGAAACCGTTCGGGAAGCCAGCTTTGGCGAGCAGCGCCTTGGCCTTTTCCGTATCGTATGCCGGCATCTTCAGGTTCTTGTCATACGACCACTGAGTAGGCGGCATCGGGTTCGTCGCGGCCTGGCCTGCGCCTTGATACACGGAATCGATGATCGCTTTCTTGTTGATCGCCATGTCGAGCGCCTGACGCACTTCGAGCTTGTCGACGGGCTTGTGCGTCACGTTGTACGCCAGGTAGCCCAGGTTGAAGCCCGGCTGCGACGGCATGTCGACGTTCGAATCGGCCTTCAGCGGTGCGATATCGGCGGGACGCGGATAGCTCATCACCTGGCATTCGTCACGCTTCAACTTCTGCACGCGCACGCCCGCATCAGGCGTGATCGAGAAGATCAGCTTCGAGATCTTGACCGTGTTCGGCTTCCAGTAGTCCGGATTGCCGTCGAAACGGATCGTCGCGTCCTTCGTGTAGCTGCGGAAAATGAACGGGCCCGTGCCGACCGGCTTCTGGTTGATATCGGCCGCGTTGCCGGACTTCAGCAGCGAATCCGCATATTCAGCCGAGAGGACCGACGCGTATTCCATTGCCAGATTCTGGATGAACGGCGCGTTGACTTCCTTCAGCGTGAACTTGACCGTGTACGGGTCGACCTTTTCGACCTTGTCGATCAGCTTGTCGAGGCCCATGTCGGTGAAGTACGGGAACTGCACCGGGTAAGCCTTACGGAACGGCTGGTTCGTGTCCAGCATGCGCTGGAACGTGAACACGACGTCATCCGCGTTGAATTCGCGGGTCGGCTTGAACCAGGACGTGGTGTGGAACTTGACGCCGTGGCGCAGATGGAACGTGTACGTCTTGCCGTCCGGCGAGACATCCCACTTTTCTGCGAGGCCCGGCTCGACCTTCGTGCCGCCGCGTTCGAATTCGACGAGGCGGTTATAAACCGTGAACGTATTGGCCGTGAAATCCACGCCTGTGGTGTATTGCGCCGGATCAAAACCCGCCGGGCTGCCTTCCGAGCAGTACACGAGGGTTTTGTTCGGGATATCGGCGGCGTTCGCCAGTTGGGTCCCCGCCATCGATGCCGCTGCCGTCGCGACCAGCATCGTGAGCCGTGCCGCGCGCAACAGTTTGTTTTGCTTCATGTTTCCTCCAGGATCATCGCCGGCTAAAACCAGCGTAGCGCGATATTACTGAGCTTTGCCAGGGGCCGCAATTGGAGGAAATTAACTTTGTTGACGATCGGAAACAGCTTTCATCCGGGTTGCCGCGCCTGGCGCGGCAACCCTCCCGAATTTCAGCGAAATTGGGGATAGAAGCGGTAAATTACCTACTTGAGACCGACGTTCCAGAACTGGGTCGGGCCAAACGGGTCGATCTTGAAGCCGGTGACTGCCTTCGACAGCGGCTGGTAAACGGTCGAATGCGCAATCGGCGTGAAAGGCACCTGATCCTTGAAGATCTGTTGGGCCTCGGTGTAGTCCTTGGTGCGCGTGGCCGTATCGGTGGTGCTGCGGGCCGCCTTGATGAGGTCGTCGAACGGCTTGTAGCACCATTTGGAGAAATTGCTGCCGTTCACGGCATCGCAGCCGAGCAGCACACCGAGCCAGTTGTCCGGGTCGCCGTAGTCGCCCGTCCAGCCGATCAGCATCGCCTCGTGCTCGCCGCTGTGCCCGCGGCGGATGTACTCACCCCACTCGAAGGTGACGATTTTCGTCTTCACGCCGATCTTCGCCCAGTCCGCCTGCAGCATTTCGGCCATCAGGCGCGCGTTTGGGTTGTAGGGTCGCGAAACGGGCATCGCCCACAGCGTCAGGTCGAAGCCATCCGGGTAGCCCGCCTGCTTGAGCAGCCCTTTGGCTTTGTCGACGTCGTACGGTGCGTCTTTCAGGCTCTTGTCGTAACCCCATTGGGTGGGCGGCATCGGATTGGTCGCCGCCTGGCCCGCGCCCTGGTAGACCGAATCGATGATCGCCTTCTTGTGGACGGCCATGTCGAGCGCGCGGCGCACGAGCACATTGTCGAGCGGCTTTTTCGTCGTGTTGTACGCGATGAAGCCCAGATTGAAGCCCACCTGATGCGGCAGCGCGATCGACGAATCCGCCTCGATCTGCGCAATGTCGGCGGGCTTCGGATAGCTCATCACCTGGCATTCGTTGCGTTTGAGCTTCTGCAGACGCACGGATGGGTCGACGGTGATCGAGAAGATCAGCTTGCTCACCTTCACGACGCCGGGTTTCCAGTAGTTCGGGTTACCGTCGAAGCGGATCGACTCGTCCTTCGTATAGCTGCGGAAAATGAACGGGCCCGTGCCGACGGGGAACAGATTGATGTCGGACGCCTTGCCGGCCTTCAACAGCTGGTCCGCATACTCGGACGACAGGATCGATGCGAACGGCATCGCGATCTGTTGCAGGAACGGCGCGTCGACTTCCTTCAGCGTGAAGCGCACGGTGTATGGGTCGAGCGCCTCGACCTTGGTGATGTTCTTCGCGAGGCCGAGATCGGTGAAGTACGGGAACGGCACGTTGTATGCCTTGCGGAACGGCTGCTCGGGATCGAGCATGCGTGTATACGTGAACACGACGTCGTCTGCGTTGAAGTCGCGCGTCGGCTTGAAGAAGGAGGTCGTCTGGAACTTCACGCCTTTGCGCAGGTGAAACGTGTATTGCAGGCCGTCGCTGGAGACATCCCACTTTTCGGCGAGCCCGGGCTCGATATCGGTGCTGCCGTGGCCGAACTCGACGAGCCGGTTATAGACCGTGTACGAGCCGGCGCTGAACTCGACGCTGGTTGTGTACTGCGCGGTGTCGAATCCGGCGGGACTGCCCTCGGAACAGAAGACGACCGTCTTGTCGGGCAGCGAGGCCGCCGCGCACAGTTCAGGTGCAATGCATGCAGCAATTACCGCGACAGCGGACAGCACAGGCAGGCAAGACTTGCGAACTGCAGACAGCGTCGATGACATGGGCATGGCGTTCTCCGCGAGGCAGCTGGGGTCGAGTGCCTTTGGATCATAGTCAGCCAATAATCAGATTCAATATGGGTTTTCACTCCGCTTCGCTTCGTGGAGCGGCAGGTTTGGTTTGCTTGTGTTTGCGCTGGCATCCGGAGGACGGTGTTTGCTGCGCAAGCTGTCTGGCTTGCATGTGTTTTGCGCTGGCATCCGCCAGTTGTTATCTAGGTTCACGCGGATGCCAGCGCAACGGCCAGAACAACCAAATCGACCGCGCCGCGAAGGCAAAACGCCGATGCCAGCAAAAACACACGCCGACCACCCAGCGTCGCAGACGAACAAAAAAAATCGGTGCACGCTCACACGCACACCGACTTTGCAAAAACCAGAAAAACAGAAAACCTGTCAGCCAACGAGCCGCTCGCAAATAGCCTTCGTCGCAGCCGAACCGTTGAGGGTATAAAAATGCAGCCCCGGCACCTTCGCCTCAACAAGACGGCGGCACAGGTCCGCCACCACATCAAGGCCGAATGCGCGAATCGACTCGCGGTCATCACCGAAGCTTTCGAGCCGTCGCGCGACCCAGCGCGGCACTTCAGCGCCGCACATCTCGGAGAACCGCATCAACTGCGAGAAGTTCGTGATAGGCATGATGCCCGGCACGATAGGCACATCAACACCGAGCTTGTGCGCATCGTCGACGAAGCGGAAATACGCGTCAGCGTTGAAGAAGTATTGCGTGATCGCCGAATTGGCGCCCGCCTTCACCTTGCGCGCGAAGTTCTCGAGATCGTGCTTCGGCGAACGCGACTGCGGGTGATACTCGGGATATCCCGCGACTTCGATGCGAAACCAGTCGCCGAACTCGGAGCGAATGAAGCTCACCAGTTCCGACGCGTAGCGCAACTCGCCGACTGCACCCATGCCCGACGGCAAATCGCCACGCAACGCGACGATATGGCGGATGCCATGCGAGCGATACTCATTGAGAATCGCTCGCAAGCTTTCCCTCGACGAGCCGATGCACGACAGGTGCGGCGCGGCTTCGAGGCCGTCCTTCGCCATGTCGAGCACCGTGTCGAGCGTGCCTTGCTGGGTCGAACCGCCGGCGCCGAACGTGACGGACACGAACTTGGGCTTGAGCGGCAACAGTTCCGCGCGCGTCGCACGCAGCTTGTCGAGCCCTTCCTGTGTCTTCGGCGGGAAGAATTCGAATGAAAGTTCGATGGGGTTCATGGTTCTGTTGGCACCCGTCAGCCGATGCTGCGGTTGCCGAAGATGAGCGCGGACAGCAGCCACGAAACGATGCTGTACAGGATCGAGCCGAAAAACGCCGACCAGAAACCCGACACTTCGAAGCCCTTCAGCAGCGACGCGCACAGCCAGAAGCACAGCGCATTCACTACGAGTATGAAGAGACCGAGCGTGAGGATCGTGACGGGCAGCGTCAGCAGGATCAGCACCGGCCGCAAGACGGCATTGATGAGCCCGAGCACGACAGCGACGATCAACGCAGTACCGAAACTGCGGATATGGATCGACGGCACGAGGTAGGTGATGATCAGCAGCGCGAGCGCGTTGATCACCCAGGTCAGCAATACGGTCATGGACAGCTCCTGGTCGCCTGTGGACGTGAAGTCCGGATTGAACTCGAAGGCACGCGAGAAGCATCAGCCGATGCAATGCATCGCATGGGCGTGTGCTTCGTCCGATGCAGCCGCGTGCCGAAGCAAGCGGCTGCACCTGTCATGCCGCCTTTTGCGGCTTGGTTTGCGGCTTAATAACGGTAGTGGTTCGGCTTGAACGGACCGTTCTTGTCGACGCCGATGTAGCCAGCCTGTTCCGTCGACAGCTCCGTCAGGTTCGCGCCGATGCGCGCGAGGTGCAGGCGCGCGACCTTCTCGTCGAGCTGCTTCGGCAGAACATAAACCTTGTTCTCGTACTTCGCGCCGTCGACGAACAGTTCGATCTGCGCGAGCGTCTGGTTCGTGAACGAGTTCGACATCACGAACGACGGGTGGCCCGTCGCGCAGCCCAGGTTCACGAGGCGGCCTTCAGCCAGCAGGATCACGCGCTTGCCGTCCGGGAAAATGATGTGGTCGACTTGCGGCTTGATGTTTTCCCACTGGTACTGGCGCGTCGACGCAACGTCGATTTCCGAGTCGAAGTGACCGATGTTGCAGACGATCGCGTTGTTGCGCATCGCCTTCATGTGATCGTGGTTGATCACGTGGTAGTTGCCCGTTGCCGTCACGAAGATGTCGGCGTGCGGCGCGGCGGCTTCCATCGTCACAACGCGGTAGCCTTCCATCGCGGCTTGCAGCGCGCAGATCGGATCGATTTCCGTGACCCACACCGTCGCGCCCAGACCGCGCAGCGATTGCGCGCAGCCCTTGCCCACGTCGCCGTAGCCCGCCACAACCGCGATCTTGCCGGCGATCATCACGTCGGTCGCGCGCTTGATACCGTCGACGAGCGACTCACGGCAGCCATACAGGTTGTCGAACTTCGACTTCGTGACCGAGTCGTTCACGTTGATCGCGGGGAACGGCAGACGGCCTTCCTTCTCCATCTGATACAGGCGGTGCACGCCCGTCGTCGTTTCTTCCGTGACGCCCTTGATGTGCGCGAGGCGCTTCGAGTACCACGTCGGGTCAGTGTCGAGATGCGCAGCAATCGACTTGTACAGCGCGACTTCTTCTTCGTTGGTCGGCTTCGAGATCACCGAGCGATCCTTCTCGGCCTTCGAACCGAGAATCAGCAGCAGCGTTGCGTCGCCGCCGTCGTCGAGGATCATGTTGGCGAACTCACCGTTCGGCCATTCGAAAATGCGGTGCGAGAACTCCCAGTATTCGTCGAGCGATTCGCCCTTGAACGCGAACACGGGCGTGCCGGCCTTCGCGATGGCGGCGGCGGCGTGATCCTGCGTCGAGAAGATGTTGCACGATGCCCAGCGAACGTCCGCGCCCAGCGCGGTCAGCGTCTCGATCAGCACGCCCGTTTGAATGGTCATGTGCAGCGAGCCCGCGACGCGCGCGCCCTTCAGCGGCTGCTGCGTCTTGTACTCTTCGCGGGTTTGCATGAGACCGGGCATTTCGGTCTCGGCGATGGTGAGTTCCTTGCGGCCCCAGTCGGCCAGCGACAGGTCGGCAACAACGAAATCCTGCGAATTTTTGGAATCCATAACTGCGGCGTTCATCACGCCCTCCTTTCTAAAAATGACTAGAAATTTGACGTGAGCGCCGTTCGATGCGGTTGGTTTGTTGGCGCTGCGCGCGTCCAATCCTTCCGATTGAAAGCCTTCGAGCCTGGCGGGTGAAACCCGTCGCAACGCTCCTCGAAGACGAACGGCGATTGTAGCAAAACGAGATGGCTTGCGGAATGACGATTCAGCTTATGCCGATTGATCTGGCGGTGAATTTGCGCCCGGTTGCGCACTCAGATGTGGTGCGAGTTCGACGCCGCGTAATTCCTTGGTCGCTTCATACGCGCGGCGCACGAAGTGCCAGGATGCCTCGCGGGTCGAGTTGACGAGTTCGTCCGACGCCTGGAGCATGCCCATCGAAATGCGGAAATACCGTTCTGCATGGATGTTCGGGTGATAGTGCATGCGCACGCGCCTGCGGTCATTGAGACGCGGATTGCCGAAGATATTCAGCAGCGCCAGCGAAAACGCGCCGTCCTCGCCGCCATGACGCCGGAACACGTCGTCGAGCGGAAAGCCGCCGAACGCGGCATAGACGGAGCGGCGGATCACGAGGCTGCTCGGCACCGTGTTGCTCAGCGTCGCCGCGTGAATGTCGAACTGCGGGTGACCCGTGATGTCGGCGGGAAAGCCGCAATACTCGACGTCGAGGCGGATCGAAGGCTGACCTGGATGATCGTGCAGGAACGCGGCGGCAGCGGCGAGCGCGTGCGGCATGTATTCGTCGTCGGCGTCGATGAAAGCCAGCAGCGGGTGCAACGCATGCATCGCGCCCCAGTTCCGCGCGCGTGCTGCGCCGCCGTTTTGCGGCATGCGCAGCAGTTCGATCTGCGGATACTGCTGCGCGTATTGGGCAGCGATGTCGGGCGAAGCGTCACGTGAGCCGTCGTCGATCACGAGAATCTGCGCGGCTTCGGGCTGTGCGATGCAACTGTCGAGCGTGCGCGCGAGCGTCTGTTCAGCGTTGTAGCAGGGAATGATGACGGAAATGGGAGGCATCGCCTGGACCGGTCTCAGGAGTGAACGACGGCGGCAATCATAGAGCGAGCGCGCCGCCGTTCATCCCAAATTGGCCACCGATCCCGGCTACGTCAAAGCGGAAGCATCCCGAACAGCGGCGCGAGCAGCACCATCACAACGCCGGCGATCATCATCGTCAGGCTCGCGACGACGCCCTCTTCGCTGCCCAGCTCGCGCGCCTTCGCGGTGCCGACACCATGCGCCGCCGCGCCGAACAGCGCGCCGCGCGCGAGCCGCGTGCGAAGCGGCACGAGCGCGAGCACGAGTTCACCGAACAGCATCCCGCAGACGCCCGTCGCGATCACGAACAGCGCAGTCAGGTCCTTCGGCGCGTGAATCTTGTCGGAGACGGCGAGCGCAAAAGGCGTCGATACCGAGCGCGTCATCAGGCTACGCTGCAGTTCCGGCGACAGATGCAGCAGCTTCGACAGCGCGAGCGAGCCGCCCACCGCAACGATGATGCCGACCGTCACGCCGACGGTGAGCGAAATCCAGTGCCGCCGCAGCAGATCGCGGTATTCGTAGATGGGCACCGCGAATGCAACCGTGGCCGGGCCGAGCAGCCACATCAGCCAGCGCGTGTCCTGAAAGTAGACGGCGTACGGAATCCGCGCGATAACGACAATCGCAGCCAGCACCGCAGGCACGGCGAGAAGCGGCGTCAGCCACGGCGATCTGAAGCGCGCATACAGCGCCTTCGACGCGAAATAGAGCACCACCGTCAGCACGAAACAGCCTGCCGCGATCAGCCGGGAAGCGTCGTCGGCGAAAAGGGACGTGTAGAAGGCGCTCATCGGCGGAACGGTCCGGGACGTGGATTAGAGGAAGTTGCGGCTAACAGGACGACGCTCGATGTGCGAGCGCTGAACCATCACGCGGCGCAGCGCGAGACGGCGTTCGAGCCGCGCGGCCTGTTCGACGGCGAATGCGACAGCCACCATCACCATCAGCGTGCCCGCGACCACGACGAGTGCAAGACGCCAGCCGTCTTGGCGGAACAGGCCGCCGTACTGGACGGCCGCGACGGCGGCGGGAATGAAGAACAGCAGCATGTCCGACAGCAGCCAGTCGGCGCCCGCCTTCACCCAGCGCGGCGCGACGCCGCCGCAGAACAACAGCGCGAGCAGCGCGACGAGGCCCACGACGCCGCCCGGCACCGGCAAGCCAAAACGGCGCACGACGCAGTCGGCGGCGAACCAGACTGCGGCGATCCCGGCGCTCTGCACGGCGATCCGGCCGATCTTCGCGACGGGCGACGTCGCATCGAGGCGGACAGAAGCGGCAAGACGGGCGATCAGCGGCGAGATCATGGCAAACCCTAGGTGACTTTTCGATGAGATTCAGTATAGGGTGCAGTGCAACATAAATATAATGACTTAGAATTATCAGCTTCATTCCAAATTGGAATTCTGAGGGCCACGAACATGGAACTGCGCGCGCTCCGCTATTTCGTTGAAGTCGTGCGGCAACAGAGCTTCACCGTCGCCGCCGAGCAGATGTTCGTCACGCAGCCGACTATCAGCAAGATGGTGAAGGCGCTGGAGGACGAAACCGGCTCGCCGCTGCTGCTGCGCGACGGCCGGCAAATGGTGCTGACGGATGCCGGGCGCATCGTCTATCAGCGCGGCCAGGACGTGCTCGCCGCCTACGCGCAGTTGCAGGCCGAACTGCACGACCTCGACAAACTCGGGCGCGGCGAGCTGACGATCGGCATTCCGCCGATGGGCGGGTCGCTGTTCACGCCCGCCATCGCCGCGTTCCGTCAGCGCCATCCGAAGATCGAGCTGAAACTCTTCGAACAGGGCTCGAAGGCCATCGAGGCCGCGCTGATTTCCGGCGAACTGGAACTGGGCGGCGTGCTGCAACCCGTCGACGACATGATCGACGTGCTGCCGATGAGCCGCCAGGTGCTGTGGCTAGTCGCGCGTCAGGGCTCGCGCTGGGACGAGTTGCAGGAAGTGCCGCTCGCCGATCTCGCCAGTGAGCCGTTCGTCTTCTATGGCGAAAGCCTCGCGCTCAACGACGTCGTGCTGACGGCGTGCCGCACGGCCGGTTTCGCGCCGACCATCGTCGGACGCAGCGGGCATTGGGATTTCATGGCGGCGCTGGTGCTGGCGGGCGTCGGCATTGCGCTTCTGCCCGCGCCGTATTGCCGGCGGCTCGACGTGGCGCAATTCACCTGCCGGCCGGTCGTCGCACCGGAGATTCCGTGGGAAATGGCGATCGGCTGGCGGCGCAAGGGTTATCTGTCGCATGCGGCGCGCGCATGGCTCGAGGTCGCGCGCGAAACACTGCCGGGACTGACCACCGACAACTTCACGCACCCGCTGACCTTCGACTCGCCCACGACTACGCCGGACCGCGCGAAACCGCCGCTGAAATAAAAAAAGCCGCCCGGTCTGCACCGGGCGGCATCGTGTCTCACGTCTTTACGCTGAGCGGAGACGCTTTACTTGGCCTGAAGCTGCGTTTGGGCCTGAGTCTGAGCTTGCACCTCGCTGAATTCGATCCGGCGATTCGCGAAACGTCCGCTTTCCGTCGCGTTGCTCGCCACAGGACGAACGTTGCCGTAGCCATGCGCGACGAGCGCATCGGCGGGCACACCGGCCTTCACGAGGAAGGCGCGCACGGCGTCGGCGCGTTCCTTCGACAGTTCCAGATTCGCCGATTCGCTGCCGAGGTTATCCGAGAAGCCCGCCACTTCGAGCTTCAGCGTGTGGCCGCTTGTCGTACACGACTTGAGCAGTTGCGCGGACTGGTTCAGATCGTCGAGTGCGGACTGCGGCACGTGCGCGTCGCGCGATGCGAAATTGACGACCTGCAGATTCAGCGTCTTGACGACATCCGCACTCGCGCACGACGCGCCCAGCGACTTCGCCGCGTTCTTGAACGACTGCGCGGCGTTCGCAACGGCTTGCGCCGCATCGAATGCGCTCACTTGATACGGCGCGCCGAACAGCGATTTCAGACGATCGAGCCAACCCGATTTCGCATCGGCAGCCGTGCCGCTCAGTTCGACACGCGTGCCGTCGATCTTCATCTCCGCACCTGGCGTAGACAGCAGCGGCATCAGTGCGTCGATCTGCGCGAGCCAGTCGGCAGCCTTACGGTTTTCGTCGACGGTGATGTCGGCGTTGAAGTTGCCGGCGCCGAATTTCTTCGTCAGCGCGTTCAGCAGCGCCGACTTCTCAGCGATATTCTGGACGGTCGCGGTAAGCGTCGGCTTGCCCTTCCCGTCTACAGCGACGATCAGTTGCGAGTCCTTCGCGACGGCAGGCGCCGCTTCAGCTTCGACCTTGCCGGCGGCGCTGGCCGCGTCGTCCTGCGGCGCTTGCGACGCGGGCTGCACATCCGCTTGCGTCGCAGCAGCCGACGCTTCAACCGTCGCCGCGGCGGCATGCTGACCAAGGAAGCTTGTCGCCGCCGGACACAAGGCCAACGCCACCCACGTCACCATCGCAGCGATCGCGCCGATCAACGCGGACAAGGCGGCTATGCCGAACCAGTGCTTCGCCTTCGGGCCGACATGGCGCACTTCGCGCGCGGGCGGCGCAACGGAGATCGCCGTGGCGGACAACGCGGGTTCGACGGGAGCGCGCGCGGTCGTCGGCACTGGCGCTGCGGCGGGATGCTCGAAATGCGACGACACGACGCGCACCTGCGAGCCGATCGTCTGCGCGAAGGCAGCCGCGCCGCCCAGGCCGAGTACGGTCGTGAGGCCGTCGTTCAGAAACGGCGCGATGGTCGGCAACTGCTGGCCGAGCAAGGTCGGCAACTGACCGATGTTGCCCCGATGCTCGAGAATGTGTCGCTTGAGCACGCCCAACAGAATGCTGCCCGCAATGCCCGACACGGCATGCGTCGCGTGCGCGGGCACGCCTGTTTGCATCGACACGGTGTCGCTCAGTCCGTCGATACGGCGCTCGAACGAATGCTCGAGCAACTGACGTCCCGTCGACGACAGCTGCGTAACACCCGTCGTGCTAGAGAAGAGGCGAGGCAGCTGTTCGGCGACATCTGCGTTGACTTCCTGACCGAGGATCGTCGCGAACAGCGCACGCGCGCCATCGAGCGTTGCACACTTGTTCAGCAGGCCGGCGACGAGCGCGGGCGTGGTGACGTCCATGACTTTCGCCGTCGCTTCCGGCGGCAATCCGAGACAGTTCGACAGTTGTTGAACCACGGTGTCCGGCAACGCAGACCGGACCAGTTGAATCACATTGACACTCATCGATTCGTTTCCCTGAATTTCGAACGCGCGCCCATGCGCCCTTCGTTGGGCCGCGATTATAGGAGCGGGAAAATCTCAGAATTGAAGCGATCAATGATTTTCAAACTTTATCGGAATTCTCTTACGGCGCTTTTTGCGCTTTATCACAATCGACAGCGTGCATCGCCGGAATCACGTCGTTTCACGTGGCGCGCGCCGGCTCGGCGGCGGTCGCTGGACTCGGCGCAGCACGGCGCGTGGCGGCGATGAAATCGGCGGCACGCTCGCCGATCATCACCGTCGGCGCATTCGTGTTGCCGCCGATCAGCGTCGGCATCACGGACGCATCGACCACGCGCAGACCCGTCACGCCGCGCACGCGCAATTGCGTATCGACGACGGCCCGCTCGTCGCCGCCCATGCGGCACGTCGAAACGGGGTGATAGATGGTGTCGGCATGCGCGGCGATCGTCGCGCGCAATTCGGCGTCCGTCTGACCATGCCGCGTATAAAGCTCGCGGCCGCCGCACAGCGCGAGCGACGGCGCGTCGAGAATGCGTCGCGACAGATGCACGCCTTCGACCAGCAGGTCGAGATCGCGCGGATCGCTGAGAAACGCCGGATCGATGACGGGTGCTTCGCGCGCATCGCTGCTTGCGAGCGTGACCGAGCCGCGGCTATGCGGACGCAGCACGCACACGTGCAACGAATAGCCGTGACCCCAATGCATGTGGCGGTTGTGATCGTCGACGAGCGCCGTGCAGAAATGCAGTTGCAGATCAGGCCGGTCGAGCGTCGGCCGGCTTTTCAGAAAGCCGCCCGCTTCCGCAACGTTGCTCGTCAGCATGCCGCGCCCGCTGCGCAGATACGAGACAAAGCCCGGCACCATCTTCGCGAAGCCGCGCAGCGAGAAGCCGATCGTTTGTGCCGACGACACGCGCTTGTTGATCGTGAAGTCGACGTGATCCGTGAGATTGCGCCCGACCTCGGGCGCGTCGTGCAGCACGGGAATGCCGAGTGCGCGCAGATGATCGGCGGGACCGATGCCCGAGCACATCAGCAGTTGCGGCGAATTGAACGTCCCCGCCGACAGCACGACTTCCGCGCGCGCCTCGATCGTCTCCGCGACGCCGCCGCGCATCACTTCGACGCCCTTCGCGCGCTTGCCGTCGAATACCACGCGCAGCACCGCCGCGTCGGCGATCGTGTGCAGGTTCGGATGCGAGCGGCCGTAGATATAAGCGCGCGCGACGCTCCAGCGCTGTCCGTCGCGCTGCGTCACCTGATAGAAGCCGACGCCTTCCTGCTGCGGGCCGTTGAAGTCGTCGTTGCGCGGGAAGCCCGCTTCGACGGCGGCTTTCACGAAGCGATGCGAGAACAGATTCTGAAACCGCAGGTTCGCCACGCTGAGCGGACCGTCCGCGCCATGCAGCGTATCGGCGCCGCGCTCGTTGCCCTCGGCGCGGCGGAAATACGGCAGCACGTCATCGAATGCCCAGCCATCGCAGCCAAGACGCGCCCAATCGTCGTAATCGAGCGGATGGCCGCGCGTGTACACCATCGCGTTGATCGCGCTCGATCCGCCGAAGCCGCGTCCGCGCGGCTGATAACCGCGCCTGCCACCGAGGCCGGGTTGCGGCGTCGTCAGATAGCCGTAGTTGGTCTTGCGCCGGAACGGCACGACGGCCGCGACGCCGAGCGGCATGTTGACGAACAGATTGCGCTCGGTGTGCGGGCCGGCTTCGATGAGCGCGATGGTCGCATCGGGACATTGCTCCGCAAGACGCCCGGCGAGCGAACAGCCGCCCGAGCCTGCGCCGACGATGACGTAGTCATATTGCATCCGCTCCTCCTATCGACCGCGCTGAATTGCTGGCGACATCTGTCTCGTGCACACTTGTCTACGTGCGATTGTTTGCGCATTGTAGGGAGCGCTGGCCGTTCGCGCGCTGCCGGCGTCAGAGCGATCACTCTAAACGGAACCCGCGACGCGCCCCTATGATGAAAGATGCTGTCCGCGCCCGGCACCGCGTGCGGACGTCATTCAAACACGGTCTTTCGCGCATCGTCTTATACGCATATGGCTCGCGCGCTCCAATAAAACAACGCCCTGCGCAACGACCGGCGCGCGTGTATCGAATGGAGACATCAGATGGAACGGTTCGGCCCCGGCAACACGCATGAAGTGACCAATCAGGTCCCGCTGCTTGCGAACTACAACCTGTTTGCGAGCGATGCCGCGCTGGCCGCCGCCGTCGAGCGCGAAGGCGCGTCGTGGCATCGCGAGGCGCTCGCGCGCGATGGCGCCGCGCTGACGACACCTGATGTGCTCGCGCTCGCCGATCTGGCGAACCGCCACACGCCCGAACTCACGAGCTTCAGCCCGCGCGGCGAGCGCATTGACGCGCTCGAGTTTCATCCTGCGTGGCATACGTTGCTGAGCCTGCTGCGCCGCGAAGGACTGCACGCGTTGCCCTTTTCCGATCCGCAGTCCGGCGCGATGGTCGCGCGCTGCGCGGGCTACTTTCTGCACGCGCAACTCGAATCCGGCTCGCTATGTCCGCTGACGATGACCTTCGCCAGCATTCCCGTGCTGCAACGTGAGCCTGCTCTGTTCGCCACGCTGCGCGACAAGCTCTACTCACGCGAGCACGATCCGCGCGACGTGCCGCTCGATCAGAAGACTTCGATGATGATCGGCATGGGCATGACCGAGAAGCAAGGCGGCTCGGACGTGCGCAGTAATCGCACGCAGGCGTTCGCGGCGGAAGGCGGCGGACGCGGCGCGGCGTATCGGCTGGTCGGCCACAAGTGGTTCTTTTCCGCGCCGCAGTGCGACGCGCACCTGGTGCTCGCGCGCACCGACGATCGCGAAGGCCTGTCATGCTTCTTCGTGCCGCGCTTCGCGCCCGACGGCAGCAAGAACTCCGTGCGCGTGCAGCGCCTGAAGGACAAGCTCGGCAACCGTTCTAACGCGAGCAGCGAAGTCGAATTCTTCGACGCCCACGGCGTGATGATCGGCGACGAAGGGCGCGGCGTGCCGACCATCATCGAAATGGCGAACTACACGCGGCTCGACTGCGTGATCGGCAGCGCGGCGCTAATGCGCGCGGCGCTCGTGCAGGCGATCCACCATGCGCGGCATCGCAGTGCATTCGGGCGGCAGCTCGCCGATCAGCCGTTGATGCGCAACGTACTCGCCGATCTGTCGCTCGAAACGGAAGCGGCAACGGTATTGTTCATGCGCCTCGCGCGCGCATTCGAAGACACCACGAACGCCCCTGAAGAACGAGCGTGGCGGCGTCTGGTCACGCCCGCTGCGAAGTACTGGGTTTGCAAGCGCACGCTCGAATTCACGGGCGAAGCGATGGAAGTCTGGGGCGGCAACGGCTACGTCGAAGAAGGGCCAATGGCGCGCTTCTACCGCGAAGCGCCCGTGAACTCGATCTGGGAAGGCTCGGGCAACGTGATGTGTCTCGACGTATTGCGCGCGATGGAGCGCGAGCCCGATGCCGCACAGGCTTTGCTTGCCGCGTGGCGCGACGTGGCGCAAACACATCCCGCGCTGAACGCGGCGCTCGAACGTCTGATGCGCGCGCTAACGTCGGCACCCGAAACGCGCGAGGCTTCCGCACGCCGCATCGCGCAGCAAATCGTGCTGATCGCGCAAGCGGTGCTGCTCGCGCAGCATGCGCCTGCCTTCGTCGCCGATGCGTTCATCGCGACGCGGTTGGGCGATGGCTGCGGCGAAAGCGGCCGCGTGTACGGCACGCTGCCCGCCGCGTTCGACCACAAGGCGATCGTCGATCGCGCGTTCACCAGCTGATATCACGCAGCACACAACAACATAGGGAGACACAACGAAATGAAAAACGATCGGCCGGACATCGCGGCCCTGGAAGAGCTTCTGCGCGAACAGCGCGCCGCGCATCTGCGCGCGCCGTATCCGACATGGGACCAGCGTGCCGCGCATCTGAAGGCATTGCGCGAAGTGCTGCTCGACAATCGCGACATGCTCGCCGATGCGATGCACGCCGACTTCGGCAATCGCGCGAAAGAAGAAATCCTGCTGGCCGAATTTCTGCTCGTGAAAGAGGAAATCGACGGCGCGCTGCGTCACGGCAAACGCTGGATGAAAGCGCAGCGCCGCGCGACCAACAAGTGGCTCCTGCCTGCCCGCGCGAAGGTCGTACCGCAGCCGCTCGGCGTCGTCGGGATCATCGTGCCGTGGAATTATCCGGTGCTGCTGGCGGCTGGGCCGCTCATCAGCGCGCTCACGGCCGGCAATCGCGCGATCATCAAGATGTCGGAGCTCACGCCGCGCACGTCGCTGCTCTTCGAGCAACTAATCTCGCAGACTTTCGCGCGCGATCACGTCGCCGTCGTGAACGGCGACGCCGCGCTCGCCGCGGCATTCAGCGCGCAGCCATTCGATCATCTGCTGTTCACCGGCTCGACGAAGGTCGGCCATGATGTGATGCGCGCCGCCGCCGCGCATCTGACGCCCGTGACGCTCGAACTCGGCGGCAAGTCGCCCGCCATCGTCGGGCCGCAGGCGCGCTTCGACTACGCCGTCGACAGCATCGTCGCGGGCAAAACGCTCAACGCGGGACAAACCTGCATCGCGCCGGACTACGTGCTCGTGCCACGCGGCAAGGAACAGGCGTTCATCGAGCGGGCGCGTTTGCGCATGTCGCGCCTGTATCCCGATTTCGCGCACAACCCCGATTACACGTCGATCATTTCGCCGCGTCATTTCGATCGCTTGCAGCGTCTCGCCGACGAAGCGCATGAACAGGGCGCGCAACTGCACGCGCTCACCGATGCCGCGCCCGATGCGAGCGCGCGCCGCTTTCCGCTCGTCGCCGTGACGAAAGCGCCTGACACGTCCACGCTGATGCAGGAAGAGATCTTCGGGCCGTTACTGCCCGTGATTCCCTACGATTCGCTCGACGATGCCATCGCCTACGTCAATGCGCGCCCTCGTCCGTTGTCGCTCTATCTGTACGACGACGACAAGGCGGTGATCGCGCGCGTCATGCATGAAACGATCGCGGGCGGAATGTCCGTCAACGAAACGCTGATGCATCTCGCGTGCGAGAGCCTGCCGTTCGGCGGCGTCGGTGCGAGCGGGATGGGCGCGTATCACGGGTACGAAGGCTTCGTCACGTTCTCGAAGATGAAGCCGGTATTGACGCAGGCGCGCTTCAACGCGCGCGGCCTGATCGCGCCGCCGTACGGCAGACGCGTGCGGGCGCTGCTCAGTCTGATGATGCGGTTCTGACGCCGGGCGTCAAAACTCGCTGGACGTGTCGGGTGGAAGGTCGGTGGCAACCACGTCGATGACGGGCGAATCATCGCCGGCACCGCTCTCCAGCCGATGCAGCCACGCGAGCAATTCCGCGACGGCCTGATACAGGCGCGGCGGAATGCGCGAGTCAACATCGACCTGCATCAGCAGCGACACCATTTCGGGCGATTGGTGCACGTACAGGCCCGCTTCCTTCGCGCGCTGCACGATCATCTCAGCGACGATCCCGTAGCCTTTTGCGACGATGCGCGGCGCGTCGTCGTGACCGTGCGAATCGTAGACCAGCGCCGCCGCGCTCCTGCGATTCGTGCGGCTCATTGCATGTCCCAGTCGAAATCGCTGTTGTCGGTGGCGTCGTGCTGCGCGGCTTTGTCCGTCGTCGATCGCGCATACGCCGATGCCGCAGCGGCAGCCGCCGCAGCGTTGCCCGCCGGCATGCTTCCGCCGATTTCGCGGATCGACAGGCCGCTCAGCTCGATGCCCGCTTGCGCAAGGCGCTCGCGGAATGTCTCGCCCTGCGCCGCGAGCCGCGCCGCGCCGCCGGGGCTAGCTTGTACACGCGCGACGAGCCGCGAGCCTGTCAGCGTGAGCTCGGCGTCGACCGTGCCGAGCGACGGCAGCGACAGCGTGAGGCGCGTGTGCCACGGGTATTCGTCGTCGGCGGATGCAGCGCCATCGCCGCTGCGCCGCCATTCGTCGCCGTCCTGCTCGATCGTCCAGTCGAGACGCGCGCCCGGCCACGCTTCGCCCGTCCAGCGGAATTGCCCCGTCGCGAGCAGATCGAGCTGCTGGCGCACCAGCGGAATCGTCGCGGGATGAAGCGCTGCCGCCATCGATTGCTGTTGGCGCGCGCTGGCGTCGTCCATGCCCGCTGCTGCATGGGCCGCCGCCGGGTTCTGCGCAGTTTGCGCAGGCTGATCGGGCGTGTCGATGATGTCGTGCGTCGCCAGATCGAACGTCGTGAAGCGCGCCGACTGCGTGTGCGGGCCTTCCGGCGTACCACGCGCAGCGGCCACCGCTGCCGCGAAGGCCGCTGCGCCCGTGTTGCCCGACGGGCGGCCTTGCGCCCATGAGTTCGATTCGTCGGCGTCGTGGCTCAAGTCGAGCGGCATTTGCGACGCCGCGTCGGCAAGCCGGTTCTGCGCCTCGCCCGCGAGCGATTCGACGGGTCTTTGCCCCGATAGCCACTGCGCGAGATGCGATTCGTAGAAGAGCCCGCTTTCGTCGACGGTGCGCCTGAGCGCCGCCGCCAGCTCGGCGACGGGTAAAGGCGCGGCGACGATGTTCGCCGCCGCGTCCGCGCCGTGCGCGGCATTCGCGCCGCCCGCGTTCTGCGCCGTCGCGGCACCCGCTGCGGCGTTACCGGAAGCCGCGGCCTGCGATGCGTTCGCGCCCGTGTCGAACAACGGCAGAGGCGCGATGTCGATGGCGGGCGCGGCGGGCCAGACAGGAATCTGCCCGACCAGCGCGGGCGTCGCCTCGCCGCCGGAGCGCGTGATCGCGTCGAGCGTCAGCGCGACTGCCGACAGCACCGTCTGCGCGGACGCCGGCAACGGCGCGGGCATCATCGCGATGGGCGCACCGGGCGGCTGCCTGACGTTCAGGGACGCGTCCGTCTCCGACGTCGTCGCGCCGGATCGTGCGCCGATGGGAAGCAGGCTGTCGATGCGGCTAGCCAGCAGCGAGGCCACCGCCGTGTCGATTCCGTTCATGCCCACTTCCTCTCGCGCATTGACGCTGCGTGGCCGCTAGCGGCTCGTATTGGACGTTATGAAAGCGCTCAGCGCGCCTGGTAAAGTTCTTTCAGCACGATGGCCGGGCGGCTCGGCGCAAACAGCGCCTGCAGCTTGGCCATGCGCGGGTTCGCGAGATCGCGGACCGTCGCGTCGTTCGCGAGGATCTGGCGGATCAGGTCGAATTTGCGCGAGCGTTCGTCGTCGGACAGGCGTACGCCGTCTTCCGCGTGCTTCAGCGCGTCGACGAGATGCCGGTACTCGTCCTGCAACAGGACGAGATCGTTCCAGAGCGCGTCCCGCGCTGCCATCACCATCCGGACCGAAATCGCTGCGATCGCCTCGTAGCGGGCGAAATATTCTGCGTTCGAACTCATCTCATACTTTCCGCGGATGACTGCATCGCCATCCGCGCAATCTCCGGCGCGATTCCAATCCAGGCTTCCTCGAGCGTAGCCAGCAAGCCGTCGACTTCGACGAGCATCGCATCGCTTTGTTTGAGGTTCGCCTCGAGCAGTCGCCGCGTCATATAGCTATAGAGCGCATGGAGACGCTCCGCGATTTCACCGCCTGCTTCGACGTTGAGCGCCTGCTGCAACCCGTCGCCGATGATCTGAATAGCCTTGCCGATCGCCTCGCCGCGCGCCGCGATGTCGCCCTGCTGCAGATGCATGCGCGCCTGCGCAACGGCCTTGCGTGCCCCCTGGTAGAGCATCACGATCAGGCGATGTGGACTGGCGCCCATCACCCCTGTCTCCACGCCGACGCGAGCGTAGGCATTGGCTCCAGAGTGTCCCGGGGAAAACATCGGCGCTCCTCCTGTATTGCAGATGACGATCAGATCAGACTGACAGCGGACGGCCCGCCGGAGCGCTGCGCGATCCTGCCGCACGCCTCCCGCCAGCCCTTGTATCAAGGTTATCGGTTCATACGAATAAAGCTTTAGCCCGCTGGAAGGAAGCGTCAGGAAAGATACGCGGCACGGCACCGGGCGCCGCGCGGGCGCGGGGTTGGCTGCGAACGGCGGGCCGCCGCACCGGCACGGTGCAGGGAACCGGCGCGCATCGCCGCTCGGCGAGGCGGGCGACGGGACGCTGCGCACGCTTGCGACAGACGCGATGCCGCCTGCATCGACCGCGCTCCGCCGCCCAGAGGCCGGCGGCTGGCCGCGGTCGCCGGCGACATGAGTCGCAAGCGTCGCAGGCGTCTCAGACGGCCATCTGCATGATGTCGTTGTAGGCCGACACGAGCTTGTTGCGCACCTGCAGACCGAACTGGAAGCCGACGTTGGCCTTCTGCATGTCGACCATCACGTCGTTCAGCGACACGTTCGGCGCGCCGATTTCGAACGCATGGGCTTCGCCAATCGCGCTCTTCTGGTCGCCGCTGATCTTGTCGATCGAGGCTTTCAGGGCCGACGCGAAGCCGCCTGCCGTGGCCGCGCCATTGCCGTTCCCAACCGGGGCGCTGCCGCCCGTGGCCTGGGCCGCCATCTCCTGCATCTGCTGCAAGGCCGACTGGATCGGATTGATGAGTGCCGTCATGTTCTCTCCTGAGTGAGATGCAGGCGAGCGTTCGCGCCATACACCGATTGGACAGGAAGCATAGCAGCGGGCCTTTTGCGAAAGCCGTGAAAGTAAGGGGGAAACCCCCCGCTATTCGGCGCATCGGGTTGCTTACCCATGCGGATAATCCCTAGCGTGAAAGTCTCTGTCGGCAGGCAAGGTAAGGCGCCGTAAGCCGCAGAACGCAAAAGCATTCCGGAGAAACCCGACGCATGGATTCGTCAGCCAACTCTTTGATCAACCCCGACGCCCGCATGGGCCTCGCCGGCGCGCAGCCGGGCACAGCGGGAGCAGCAGGCGGCGCTGCAGGCCTCGACCTTGGCGGCACGGGCGGTGGTTTCGCCACGCGCTTCCCGGGCCTTCCGACGTCGCTGTCGCAGATGCGCGGCAACCCGCGCGCGCCGCTGATCTTCGCCGTCGCGTTGCTGGTCGCCGTGGTCGCGGGGCTGATCCTCTGGTCGCGCGCACCCGACTACAGGGTGCTGTATAGCAATGTCTCCGATCAGGACGGCGGCGCAATCGTTGCCGCGCTCCAGCAGGCGAACGTGCCGTACAAGTTTTCCGATGCGGGCGGCGCGATTCTGATCCCCGCCGACCAGGTGCATGAAATGCGCCTGCGCCTCGCGTCGCAGGGTCTGCCGAAAAGCGGCTCGGTCGGCTTCGAACTGATGGACAACCAGAAGTTCGGCATCAGCCAGTTCGCCGAGCAGATCAACTATCAGCGCGCGCTCGAAGGCGAGCTGCAGCGCACGATCGAATCCATCTCGACGGTCAAGTCGGCACGCGTCCATCTGGCGATTCCGAAGCCGACCGTGTTCGTGCGCGACCGCGAAGCGCCGTCGGCATCCGTGATGGTCAACCTGTATCCGGGCCGCATGCTCGACGAAGGCCAGGTCGTGGCGATCACGCATATGGTCGCCTCCGCCGTGCCCGACCTGCCCGTGCGCAACGTGACGATCATCGACCAGGACGGCAACCTGCTCACGCAGGCGGGCGTCAGCGGCAGCGGCCTCGACGCGACACAGCTCAAATATGTGCAGCAGATCGAGCGCAACACGCAGCAGCGCATCGACGCGATCCTTGGACCGATGTTCGGCGCCGGCAACGCGCATTCGTCGGTCAGCGCGGACATCGATTTCTCCCGGCACGAGTCGACCTCGGAGCGCTACGCCCCGAACAACGACCCGCAGCAGGCCGCCATCCGCAGCCAGCAGACCAGCACCGCGACGGAAATGTCGCAGGGCGGCGCCTCGGGCGTGCCGGGCGCGCTGTCGAACCAGCCGCCGCAGCCGGCGTCCGCGCCCATCGTCGCCAGCGCGAATGGCGCCAGCGGCGTGACGACGACGCCGATCAGCGACCACAAGGACTCGACCACCAACTACGAGCTGAGCAAGACCGTGAGCCACACGGAGCAGGGGATTGGCGGCATCAAGCGTCTGTCGGTGGCCGTGGTGGTGAACTACATGCGCGTCGTCGATGCGAAGGGCCACGCGACGATGCAGCCGGTTCCCGCCGACAAGCTCGCGCAGGTCAAGCTGCTGGTCAGCGACGCGATGGGCTACGACAAGGCACGCGGCGACTCGGTCAACGTGGAGACCAGCGCGTTCACGCAGGTCGTCGATCCGGATGCCGACCTGCCGTGGTGGCGCACCAAGGACATGATCGCGATGTACAAGCAGATCGCGACGTACGTGGGCATCGGCGCAGTCGCCCTGTTCCTCTACTTCGTGATGGTCAAGCCGGCGCTGCGCCGCGCGTTCCCGCCGCCGGAGCCCGCTGTCGCCGCGCTGATGTCGCCGGACGAGCCGGTGCTCGACGGCCTGCCGAGCGCAGCCGCCATCGCCGCCGAAGAGGAAGTCGAAGGATCGCTGGTCTCGCTGGAAAGCGACAAGGCCAAATATGAGCGGAACCTCGAATACGCGCGTCAGATCGCGCGTCAGGATCCGAAGATCGTTGCAACCGTCGTGAAGAGCTGGGTGTCCGATGAGCACTGAAGGCGTATTGAAGAGCGCGCTCCTGCTGATGTCGATCGGCGAGGAAGAGGCGGCTCAGGTATTCAAGTTTCTGGGGCCGCGTGAGGTCCAGAAGATCGGTGTCGCGATGGCGTCGCTGAAGAACATCACCCGCGAGCAGATCGACGAGGTACTGCACGAGTTCGTCTCCGAGGCGGACAAGCACACTGCCCTCTCGCTCGATTCGAGCGACTACATCCGCTCGGTGCTGACCAAGGCGCTCGGCGACGACAAGGCCGGCGCGATCATCGACCGTATCCTGCAAGGCAGCGATACGAGCGGCATCGAAGGCCTGAAGTGGATGGATTCGGCGGCCGTCGCGGAACTCATCAAGAACGAGCATCCGCAGATCATCGCGACGATCCTCGTGCACCTGGACCGCGATCAGGCGTCGGAAATCGTCGCGTGCTTCACGGAGCGCCTGCGCAACGACGTGCTGCTGCGCATCGCGACGCTCGACGGCATTCAGCCCGCCGCGCTGCGCGAACTCGACGACGTGCTGACGGGCCTGCTCTCGGGCAGCGACAACCTGAAGCGCAGCCCGATGGGCGGCATCCGCACGGCGGCGGAAATTCTCAACTTCCTGCCGGGCAATCACGAAGAGTCGGTCATCGACAACGTCCGCCAGTACGACGCGGAACTCGCGCAGAAGATCATCGACCAGATGTTCGTGTTCGACAACCTGCTCGACCTGGAAGACCGCGGGATCCAGCTGCTGCTGAAGGAAGTCGAGTCGGAAACGCTGATCATCTCGCTGAAGGGCGCGCAACCCGCGCTGCGCCAGAAGTTCCTGTCGAACATGTCGCAGCGTGCAGCCGAGCTGCTCGCGGAAGACCTCGACGCACGCGGTCCGGTCCGCGTATCGGAAGTGGAAACGCAGCAGCGCAAGATCCTCCAGGTCGTGCGCAATCTCGCCGAGTCGGGAGCAATCGTGATCGGCGGCAAGGCGGAAGATGCATATGTCTGACCACGATCCCGTGCGCAAGGAAAGCCTCTCGGCCTACCAGCGCTGGGAGATGGCCTCGTTCGACCCGGTGCCCGAGCCGGAACCCGAGGTCGACGACGACGGCGCGTTCGAAGCCGAACTGCAACGCCTGCGCGACACCGCGCATGCGCAGGGTGTCGCGTCCGGCCATGTGGCCGGCCAGGCGCTCGGCTATCAGGCCGGCTACGAACAGGGCCGCGCGCAAGGCTTCGAGCAGGGGCAGGCGGAAGCGCACTCGGAAGCCGCGCAGCTTGCCGCGCTCGCCGAGACGTTCAAAGCCGCGCTCGACAACGTGCAGCACGAATTGTCCGAAACGATCGTCGCGCTCGCGCTCGACATCGCGCAACAAGTGGTTCGCCAGCATGTCCAGCACGATCCGACGGCGCTGCTTGCCGCCGCGCGTGAGGTGATGGCGACGGAACCGGCGCTGGTCGGCGCGCCGGCTCTGATCGTGAGTCCTGCCGATCTGCCCGTCGTCGAAGCGTATCTGCTGGAAGAACTGCAGACGCGCGGCTGGAACGTGCGCACCGACCCCGCGATCGAACGCGGCGGCTGCCGCGCGGTCTCCACCACGGGTGAAGTGGACGCCGGCATCGGCACGCGCTGGGAGCGCGTGACGGCTGCGCTCGGCAAGGCAAGCACATGGTAAAGCCGACCATCGAAGACATTCAGCACAGCGACCTCACGCCGCTCGAGCGCGAGCTGGCGCTGGCGTCGTTCGGTGCGGAAGCGCTCACCGTCGCGCAGATGGAAGAGTCGCTCGCCGCGTTGGAATCCGCGATTTCTGACGCGCATTCGGCGGGCCAATCCCGCGATGAAACGCACGACGACGCAAACGGCAACGCCAGCGGCGCACATCCCGCTGCCGCGCCCGCGAGCCGCGAATCGGCGGCTGCGCAAAAGCGCGCGCCTGATCCCGCACTCGCATCCAATCCGCATCTGCAGGCGTGGCGCAATCGTTTGAATGGCCTGCGCGAGCGCAACCAGATAGCGCGCCCACTGCGCGCCTGCGGCCGTCTGACGCGCGCCGCCGGTCTGGTGCTCGAAGCCGTCGGCCTGCGCCTGGCCGTTGGTTCGGAAGTGATGATCGAACTGCCGCCCGGCAGCACGCGCACGATGGCGGAAGCCGAAGTGGTCGGCTTTCACGGCGACAAACTGTTTCTGATGCCGACCACGGAAGTCGCTGGTCTGTTGCCCGGCGCGCGTGTCTACCCGCTGGAAGTGGCGCCTATCGCCGATCCGATGGCGGGCGCGAAGCGTCTGCCCGTCGGCTGGGAACTGCTCGGCCGCGTGGTCGATGCATCGGGCAAACCGCTCGATGGCTTCGGCCCGCTCAACTCGCGCAACGACGCGCCGCTCACGGCACCGACCATCAACCCGCTGCATCGCGAGCCGATTCACAAGGTGCTCGACGTCGGCGTGCGCGCAATCAACGCGCTGCTCACCGTCGGACGCGGCCAGCGCATGGGTCTGTTCGCCGGTTCGGGCGTCGGTAAATCGGTGCTGCTCGGCACGATGGCGCGCTACACCAGCGCCGAAGTGATCGTGATCGGTCTGATCGGCGAACGTGGCCGCGAAGTGAAGGAATTCATCGAGCAGATTCTCGGCGAGGAAGGTCTCGCGCGCTCCGTCGTCGTGGCCGCGCCCGCCGACGTGTCGCCGCTGCTGCGGATGCAGGCCGCCGCCTACACGACCTCGCTCGCCGAGTATTTCCGCGATCAGGGCAAGCACGTTCTGTTGCTGATGGACTCGCTCACGCGTTACGCGATGGCGCAGCGCGAGATCGCGCTGGCGATCGGCGAGCCTCCCGCGACCAAGGGCTATCCGCCGTCCGTGTTTGCGAAGCTGCCCGCGCTCGTCGAGCGTACGGGCAACGGCCCGGAAGGTGGCGGTTCGATTACAGCGTTCTACACAGTGCTGACGGAAGGCGACGACCAGCAGGACCCGATCGCCGACTCGGCGCGCGCGATTCTCGACGGCCATATCGTGCTGTCGCGCGCGCTCGCCGAAGCGGGTCACTACCCTGCCATCGACATCGAAGCGTCGATCAGCCGCGCGATGACCTCGCTCATCAGCGACGCGCATCTCGATCGCACGCGCCAGTTCAAGCAGATGCTGTCGCGCTACCAGCGCAACCGCGATCTGATCAACGTCGGCGCGTATTCGTCGGGCCGCGACACCGTGCTCGACAAGGCCATCGCGCTGTATCCGCGGATGGAAGCGTTCCTGCAGCAAGGTTTTCGCGAGAGCGCCGGCTTCGACGCCAGCATCGCGCACCTCGATTCGCTGTTCGGCTAGCAAGCCAGGAGAGACTGAATGAGCAAGCACTTTCCGATCAAGACGCTGATTGGCCTCGCGCAGGATGACGTCGATGCCGCCGCGCGCAAGCTGGGCCGCGTGCAGCGCGAGCGCAACGAAGTCGAAGCGCAACTGACCGCGCTCATCGAATACCGCGACGAGTATCACCGCCGTTTCACGGAAACCGCCAAGGCGGGCATGCCCGCCGGCAACATGCGCAACTTTCAGGCGTTCATCGACACGCTCGATGCCGCCATCGAACAGCAGCGTGGCTTGCTGGCGACGGCGACGGCGCGTGTCGAAGCGGCCAAGCCCGAATGGCAGCACAGCAAGCAGAAGCTCGGTTCTTACGAAGTACTGGAAGCACGCGGCATCGCCGCCGAAGCAAAAGTCGCGGCGCGCCGCGAGCAACGGGACGCCGACGAGTTCGGCGCACGAATTCTCCGGATGCGCGCAGAAGGCGCATGAAGACGCCTCACGCCGCGAAGCGCTGCGGCGCGCAACGGGACTGACACGACCACACGAGATCCAGCATGTCGCCTCTTTCACTGATCAACTCGCTGCTCGGCTCGACGAGCGGCACATCGGGCAGCAGCGCGTCGAACGGCGTGCACGCCAGCACGCTGCCGTTCTCGACGACGCTGCAGCAAAGCATCGCCGCGCAGAACCAGGTTGCCGCGCCGTCGCCTGCTCCCGCGCCGGCACCCACGCCGACGCCGGCGCCGTCCGCATCGAATGGCTCCAGCGTGCACGACGTGCCGCCCGCCGATAACAGCTCGAAGGACAGTAGCGCCGCCGACAGCTCGAACGACACCGACAGCACCAAGTCCACGAGCCAGAGCGACAACACGCAGCAAAGCGGCGCGTCGAACGGTGCAGACGGCACGAATGGCGCGACCGGCAAGGACAAGACCGACACGGCCTCGAAGCCGGACGACGGTGCGCCGACCAAGGGCGCCGCAGCCGCAGAGACGGCAGCAGCCGCAGCGGCCGCAGCCGCCGCTGTACAAGCTCAGGCACAGGCGAGCGGTGCGGCCGATGCAGCGAATGCGGCAACGGCCGACGCACAGCCGTCGGCACCCGCTTCGCCCCCCGTCGCCGGCAACACGACGACGCCCGTGATCCAGACACCGTCGAAGAAGATCGCATCGCTCGATCCGAAAGCGACTCAAGACGCATTGCAGGCCGCCTTCGCCGCGATGGCGAACGGCCAGGGCGCAACACCTGCGACGGGCGTGAGCGCATCCGCCGGCTCGGGTACGTCGGCCACGGGCGACGCGACGCTCGGCGGCGCTGGTGCAGGCGCCGCCAAGGGCCTGACGCTCGGCGACTTGCGCAACATGAAGGGCGACGCGATGGCGAACGGTACGAACGCCACGGCCGCTACGACACCGGCCGCTGCAGCCGCCGCGCAGCCGAGCCCTGCCGAGACGCTTGCCGCTGCCAGCGCGAGCGTCTCGCAGGCGAGCGCCGTGCCCGCCGCGAATACCGACACGAGCGCCGCGCTCGCCGCGACCCAGGCCGCATCGGCGGCAGCGGCTGCGAGCGCAACGACGACGGTGACGCAGGGTTCCAACCCGGCAACGGCCGCGATGGCGAACGCGATCGCGCCGCAAGTCGGCGCGCACGATTGGGAAGACGCGTTCAGCCAGAAGGTCGTGTTCCTCACCAACGCGCATCAGCAGACCGCGGAACTCACGCTCAATCCGCGCGACCTCGGCCCGCTACAGGTCGTCCTCCAGGTTGCCGATAACCATGCACATGCCCTTTTTGTTTCGCAGCATCAGCAGGTGCGGGAGGCGGTCGAAGCCGCGCTGCCGAAACTGCGCGAAGCAATGGAGCAAGGCGGCATCGGCTTGGGCAGCGCCAGCGTCAGCGACGGCTTTGCCCGCCAGAGCAGCCAGCAGGGCCAGGAGCAGAGCGGCGGCGCTCGCGGCGGCCGCGGCAACGGCCGTGGCGATGCGGGCATCGACGTCGCGGATAGCGGCGCTACGACGGTGAGCATGCCTGTGCGACGCACGGTTGGGTTGGTGGACACGTTCGCGTGACGTTATGCGGTTTGCAGTTTGCTGTTGCGCTGGCATCCGCGTGATGTTGTCGTTGTTCATGCGTTGCCCCTGTGCGGGGCGGCAGTCACTTTCTTTGCCGCCGCAAAGAAAGTAACCAAAGAAAGCGGCTCACACCGAGCCGCTTGACCATCGCCAGGGAACGGGAACGGCCCAAGCTGCGGCAAACTGTGTGTAGGTTTTCTCGCCTTGAGCGCGAGCACTTCGGACCAGGTCCGGAGTGCTCGCGTGTGTGGCACGACAGCCTACACACAGTTTGCCGCAAATGGGGCGCTGGAAGCTCCGGAGCAACGGTCAAGCGGCTCGGTGTGAGCTGCTTTCTTTTGCCTACTTTTCTTTGCAGCAGCAAAGAAAAGTAGGTGCCGCCCCGCACAGGGGCAACGCATGAAAAACGACAACATCACGCGGATGCCCGCGCAGCGAAAAAACCGCAGGACGCCTGCGCAGCAAAAAAACAAAACCACCCCCGGGCAGGCAAACACACGAGCTAACCCTGAATATCCCTTCTTTTCGACCCATCGCAGCAGCGTCGGACACCTGAAAATTCAACCTACAGCATTGAGGCAATCAATTCCATGGCAACCACGACCGCAAACCAGCAAGCCAACGCGAAGCCCTCCTCTCCGGGCCTCGTCAAGCGCATTTTGGTGATCCTGCTGATCGTACTGGTCGCGGCAGGCGCAGCCGGCGGCGCCACCTGGTTCTTCATGTCGAAGCGCGCGCCCGCCGCCGCGACGGCAGCAGCGCCGGCGCCCGCGCCTGCACCCATCTTCTTTCCGCTCGAATCGATGACGGTGAACCTGCAGTCCGACGACGGCCAGCAGCACTATCTGCGTATCGGTCTGACGCTGAAGCTGACCGACCAGAAGGTGCAGGAACATTTGACCGAACACATGCCCGAAGTCCGCAGCCGCGTGCTGCTCGCGCTGTCGAACAAGCATCCCGAGGAACTCGCGACGCTCGACGGCAAGAAAGCACTCGCCACGGAACTCGAAAAGCTGATCGAAGAGCCGACCGAGCCCAACGGTCAACCCGTGCACGTCTCCGACGTGCTGTTCACCGAATTCGTCGTCCAGTAACGGCGCCTTGTGCCGACTGATTTGATCTTCCACCGCGCCATTGAAGGGACGTACGAGGAATAGGAATGGGCCACGAAGAGTTCATGTCCCAGGAGGAGGTCGATGCCCTCCTGAAGGGCGTCACCGGCGAGTCTGACTCGCAATCCGATCAGGGCGATCGGTCCGGCGTCCGCCCCTACAACATTGCGACGCAGGAACGCATCGTTCGCGGCCGGATGCCCGGCCTCGAAATCATCAACGACCGGTTCGCGCGTCTGTTGCGCGTCGGCATATTCAACTTCATGCGGCGCACGGCGGAAATTTCCGTCGGCCCGGTGAAGGTGCAGAAGTACAGCGAGTTCACGCGCAACCTGCCGATCCCGACGAACCTGAACCTCGTCCACGTGAAGCCTCTGCGCGGCACGTCGCTGTTCGTGTTCGATCCGAACCTCGTGTTCTTCGTGGTCGACAACCTGTTCGGCGGCGACGGGCGTTTCCATACGCGCGTCGAAGGCCGCGACTTCACGCAGACCGAGCAGCGCATCATCAGCAAGCTGCTCGGCCTCGTGTTCGAGCACTACACGACGGCATGGAAGAGCGTGCGGCCGATGCAGTTCGAATACGTGCGCTCGGAAATGCACACGCAGTTCGCCAACGTCGCGACCCCGAACGAAATCGTGATCGTCACGCAGTTCTCGATCGAATTCGGGCCGACGGGCGGCACGCTGCATATCTGCATGCCGTACTCGATGATTGAGCCTATCCGCGACGTGCTGTCCTCGCCGATCCAGGGCGAAGCACTCGAAGTGGACCGCCGCTGGGTGCGCGTGCTGTCGCAGCAGGTGCAGGCAGCCGAAGTGGAGCTGACGGCGGATCTCGCGCAGGTTCCCGTGACGTTCCAGGACATTCTCAACATGAAGGCGGGCGACGTGCTGCCCATCAACATTCCCGAGCACATCACGGCGAAGGTCGACGGCGTGCCGGTGATGGAATGCGGCTACGGAATTTTCAATGGTCAATACGCGTTGCGCGTGCAGAAGATGATCAGCGCAGCGGAACAGATGAAGGAAGCGGGATATGACTGAGTTGAACTCGACACCCGATATGGACATGCCGGAAGAGTCGAAGGTGAATGATCCGTTGCCCGGCGCGGGCGCCGAAGAAGCGGCCCTCGACGATTGGGCGAGCGCGCTCGCCGAGCAGAACGACAACACGTCGGTCAGCGCAACCACGGCTGGCGTGTTCCAGCCGCTGTCGAAGGTCGAGCCGTCCACGACGCGCAACGACATCGACATGATTCTGGACATTCCCGTTCAGATGACGGTCGAGCTGGGCCGCACGAAGATCGCGATCCGCAACCTGCTGCAACTCGCGCAGGGTTCCGTCGTCGAGCTGGATGGTCTCGCGGGCGAGCCGATGGACGTGCTCGTCAACGGCTGCCTGATCGCGCAAGGCGAAGTGGTGGTCGTGAACGACAAGTTCGGTATTCGCCTGACCGACATCATCACGCCGTCCGAGCGTATCCGGAAGCTGAACCGATGAAACACGCAGTAACCCGGGCCGCGTCCCACGGGAGCGGCATGCCGCTGCCGCGCCGCGCCCGTTTCATGTCGACGGTTGTCGTGGCTGGGCTCATGCTCTGCGCCAGCGCTTGCAATCTCGCCCACGCCGCCGACATGAATGCCGTCAACAACGCCGCGCAGATCGCCTCGAGCGTCGGTGCGGGAACGGCGGTGCCGTCGCTTGGTGTCGGCGCCGTGTTGCAGACGATCGTAGGTCTCGCTGTCGTGATCGGCCTCGTGTTCGGCTTCGCATGGCTCGCGCGCCGCTTCGGCCTGCAACCGGGCCAGCGCGGCGGGATCGTGAAGACGATCGGCGGCACGTCGCTCGGCGGCAAGGAACGCGTGGCCGTCGTCGAGATCGGCGATACATGGCTCGTGCTCGGCGCTGCGCCCGGCAATGTGCGCCTGTTGCATACGATGCCTGCCGGCTCGGCGTCGGGCGCATCCCTTCCCACCGGCACGCCTTTTTCAGTGCCCGGCGCATCCAATCCCGGCGGCCCGGTCCAGTTGAGCGGCACCTTCGGACAACGCTTTCGCGACGCGCTCAAAAACGAAGCGGCCAAACGTTTCCAGCGACGCGCGAGCGGAGAACAGTAATGCAGCACGACCGATCTGACGCGCGGCGCAGCTGCGCTGTGACTTCCCACGTCCTTACCCAGCCTTCCTCGCAGGCTTCCGCTTCGATGAAAAAGCGCATCCTGAAGGGCGCTGCGCTGATTGCGCCGCTCGCCGTGCCCGCGCTGCTGTTCGCGCTGCCGACGCTGTCGCACGCTCAGGCCAACGGTCTGCCCGCCTTCAACACGAGCCCCGGCCCGAACGGCGGCACGACGTACTCGCTGAGCGTGCAGACGATGCTGCTGCTCACGATGCTGTCGTTCCTGCCCGCGATGGTGTTGATGATGACGAGCTTCACGCGCATCATCATCGTGCTGTCGCTGCTGCGTCAGGCGATCGGCACGCCGACCACGCCGCCCAACCAGGTGATGGTCGGTCTTGCGCTGTTTCTCACGCTGTTCGTGATGACGCCGGTGCTCGACAAGGCCTACACCGATGGCTACAAGCCCTTCTCCGAAGGCACGATCCAGATGGACGAAGCAGTGAAGCGCGGCGTCGCGCCGTTCAAGTCGTTCATGCTGAAGCAGACCCGCGAGAGCGATCTCGCGCTGTTCGCGCGCATCTCGCACGCCGCGCCGATGCAGGGTCCGGAAGACGTGCCGCTGTCGCTGCTGGTGCCGTCGTTCGTGACGAGCGAGCTGAAGACGGGTTTTCAGATTGGCTTCACCGTGTTCATTCCGTTCGTGATTATCGACATGGTGGTGGCGAGCGTGCTGATGTCGATGGGCATGATGATGATTTCGCCCGCGACCATTTCGCTGCCGTTCAAGCTGATGCTGTTCGTGCTGGTCGATGGCTGGCAGTTGATCATCGGCTCGCTTGCACAGAGCTTCGTCTGAATTCCGCAGGGAGAATCACGCCATGACGCCGGAAACCGTCACCACGCTCGCGCACGAAGCGATGTACATTGCGTTGCTGCTGGCTGCGCCGCCGCTTTTCGTGGGGCTCGTTGTCGGTCTCATCGTGAGCCTGTTTCAGGCAGCGACGCAGATCAACGAAGCGACGCTGTCGTTCATTCCGAAGCTGTTCGCGATCGCCGTGACGCTGGTGCTGATCGGTCCGTGGATGCTCGCGAAGATGCTCGATTACATGCGCCACATGTTCACCAGCATTCCGACGCTCGCCAACTGAGCGCCCTTCTCTTTCCTTCTTTCGACGCGCGATGTTCTCCGTCACCTACGAACAGCTGAACGTCTGGCTGACCGCGTTCCTGTGGCCGTTCGTGCGGATTCTTGCGCTGATGGCGACGGCGCCCGCGTTCGGCGACAAGTCGTTGCCGACTCGCGTGAAGGTCGCTCTCGCGGGTTTCATTACGCTGATCGTTGCGCCGACTATCGGTGCGTTGCCGCAGGTTACTGTGTTTTCCGCGCAGGGCGTGTGGATCATCGTCAACCAGTTTTTGATCGGTGCGGCGCTTGGTTTTACGATGCAGCTCGTGTTTGGTGCGATTCAGGCCGCCGGCGACATTATGGGCATGAGCATGGGGCTCGGGTTCGCGACGTTCTTCGATCCGCATGCTGCGGGGGCGACGGATGTCATGTCGCGCTACATGAATATGCTCGCGATTTTGACTTTTCTCGCGTTTGATGGGCATTTGCAGGTTATCTCTGCGTTGATTCAGACGTTTCAGGCACTGCCTGTGTCGGCGAATGTGCTTGGGGCTAATGGATGGCGAGTAATCGCCGGGTGGGGGAGCACTGTGATCAGTGCAGCGCTGCTGCTGTCTCTGCCGATTGTCACTGCGCTGCTTATCACTAATCTTGCGCTCGGGATTCTTAATCGGGCTGCGCCGCAGATTGGGGTGTTTCAGGTTGGGTTGCCTGTCACCGTTATTACTGGGTTGCTGCTCATTCAGTTGATGTTGCCCAATATGATGCCCTTCTTTGCTCGGTTGTTTGAGAGTGGGATTGAGCAGATGGGGCGGGTCGCGGCTGGGTTAAGGTGAGGTTTTTGCTGCGCAAGCCTTGATGTGGTTTTTTTGCCTTTTCGCGGGCATCCGCGTTTTGGCGTTTGTGTTTTCGCTGGCATCCGCGCTTTGCCGTCGTGCTTCAAGCGTTGCCCCTGTGCGGGGCGGCACCTACTTTTCTTTGCCGCCGCAAAGAAAAGTAGGCAAAAGAAAGCGGCTCACACCGCCAATCCTTGTTCCTGCCTGAGGGACCCCAACCGGTCCCTTACTTCTCGCGGCAACTTCTCGATTCAAGTTCGTTGCCAGCGCTCTTGCAGTGCGCCTCACCCGCTTCGCGCTCCCGCGTTTCAGCATGCCTTGCCAGATAGTCCACCGCCGCCCAGGTGGCAAACTGTGTGTCGGCCCCTTGTGCTCCACACGCCTCACTTCGGACCGATAGCGCACGCGTTCCACCCTGTAAGAGCGCCAGGCTATACGCCGCGACAACCTACGCACAGTTTGCCACCTGGGCGGCACAAACCATTCGCTGCCGCTAGCCCATGCACGGGTACTCGAAGTGGGTGAGGCGCTCATTCGGAGCGTTGGCAACATGCGCTGAACAGAGACGCCGCCGTGTGAAGCGTGGGACCGGTTGGGGGCCCTCAGGCAAGGACAGGAATTAGCGGTGTTAGCCGCTTTCTTTTGCCTACTTTTCTTTGCGGCGGCAAAGAAAAGTAGGTGCCGCCCCGCACAGGGGCGACGCTTGAACGACAAACACCGTAGCGCGGATGCCAGCGAAAACACAAGCAAACCACACCGCTTGCGCAGCAAACACCGCCCCGTTACTATCTTCATTCCTCGACAATCGAGGATTTGGCCAGCTAGGCCCGGCATGATTCTCGCCCCCAGTCGCAGTCATGATCCGAATTAGTAAGGACTTTCCCGATCTCGTGGCATAGCGATATGTCAGGATGGTTGGTGCTAGGCAACCCATCTGAGAAGGGGAAAGTCATGGACAAGATTACTCGTATCGGCGTGGATCTGGCCAAGAACCTGATTCAGGTACACGGCGTGGACAGCATGGAACGCGTGGTGGTCAGGAAAGCCATCTCACGACAGAAGTTTCTCGAGTGGTTTGCCAACCTCGCGCCGTGCCTGGTCGCAATGGAAGCGTGCAGCGCAGCCCACTACTGGGCGCGCAAGCTGCGCGCGCTCGGCCACGAAGTCCGCCTGATCGCGCCGCAGTTCGCCGCGCCATACCGCAAGGGCGGCAAGCACGTGAAGAACGACAGGCTGGATGCTGAGGCCATCTGCGAGGCCGCGGGCCGGCCGCATATGCGCTTCGTGGCCGTCAAAACGGCAGACCAGCAAAACGTGCTGGTGCTGCACCGGATGCGGGACGGTTTCGTTGAGGAGCGCACCGCGCTCGTCAACCGGCTGCGCGGTGAGCTGGTCGAGTTCGGCGCATTCCTGCCGCAAGGCATCGACGCATTTCGTGCCCACTTCGTCGAGGCACTGGAGGACGGGGCTACTGAACTGAACGGTGTCGCGCGCACTGCCCTGCTGCGAGGCTGGGAGCACCTGCAGGCCCTCGACCGGCAAATCGCCTGGTGCGACGCGCAAGTCGCCACGCACGTGAAGCACGACAGCAACGCGCAGCGCGTCATGGCGGTCATCGGCATCGGACCGCTCACCGCGTCGGCCGCGGTGGCCACCGTCGGCGACGCTCACCTGTTCAACAACGGCCGGCAATTTGCCGCCTGGGTCGGCACGGTGCCCAAACAGAAGAGCAGCGGCGGCAAGACCCGGCTGGGCCGCATCACGAAGCAGGGCAACACGTATCTGCGCACGCTGCTGTTCCAGGGCGCGCGCGCCGCGGTAACGAGCGCCCATCGACGAACCGACCGGCTCTCGCGCTGGATCGTTCAGCTCCAGGCACGCGTGGGCTGGTATCGAACACTGGTGGCCGTCGCCAACAAGCACGCGCGCATCCTGTGGGCGATTCTGGCCAAGGGCGAGCGCTTCGATCCCTCGCATGTCTCAACACCGCGCCGGCCACTGTAGGACAACAGCATGAACAGGTAAATTCGCAGCGTCACCTAAAAGCGTGACTTCGTAACCCAGGACGCAAAGGCAAGGATAGCGACAGGTCAGACCGGCAGCGGGCGAACTCGAACACCCCCCAGGCGCTACATCGCATGTATTCGCCGTGATCCGGATGGAGTCCTGCTGCGCGGTTACTATCCGGGCCCGGGCACACGCAACGATAGTGCTCAACAAGGCCGCTTATAGGTGTGCAGTCTGTCTCGCCGCTGAATGCCGAATGTGTCTCCGATGACATGGGAGTCGAATGGATGGATGGATAAATCAACCCCAGCTTGCAAAAAGGGAAAGTCCTTATAGGGGGGTGTTGTCACCGGGCCTGGTGGGTGGCTGGTGATCGCTAATAGGGGCTCGGCCAGGATATCTTGAGGCCGTCCGTAACGTGGATGCCGAGACTTGCCACCGATGTTGCAGGCCAAACCGTTCAACCTGCAAAGCCTTCGATGCAAGAAAACCAACAACATAGCTCTGTCGATGTATTCGTCGGCGTCGATGTCGGCAAAGGCCACCATCACGCCGTCGCCCTCGATCGGCGCGGAAAGCGCCTTTACAACAAGGCGCTGCCCAACGATGAGGCCAAGCTGCGCGCCCTCATTACCGAACTCAAGACGCACGGCCAGCTCCTGTTCGTCGTCGATCAACCCGCCACCATCGGCGCGTTGCCCGTGGCAGTCGCCCGTGATGAAGGTGTTCTGGTCGCATATCTACCGGGTCTGGCTATGCGCCGCATCGCCGACCTGCACGCCGGTGAAGCCAAGACTGATGCTCGCGATGCCGCCATCATCGCTGAAGCCGCGCGCTCAATGCCGCATACGCTGCGCTCACTTCGGCTGGCTGACGAACCACTCGCCGAACTCACCATGCTGTGCGGCTTCGACGACGATCTGGCGGCCCAGATCACGCAGACCAGCAACCGCATTCGAGGTCTGCTCACCCAGATCCATCCGGCGCTGGAAAGGGTCCTGGGGCCGCGCCTCGACCATCCGGCCGTGCTCGATCTGCTTGAGCGATACCCGTCACCCGCCGAGCTCGCCTCAGCCAGCGAGAAAACACTCGCCAACCGCCTCACCAAACTCGCGCCTCGCATGGGCAAGAGCCTGGCTGCCGACATCGTCCAGGCGCTCAGCGAACAGGCTGTGATCGTGCCCGGTACTCAGGCCGCAACCATCGTCATGCCGCGTCTTGCCCAGCAACTCGCATCCTTGCGCAAGCAACGCGAGGAGGTTGCCAGCGAAGTTGAACGTCTGGTGCACGCACACCCTCTTTGGCCGGTCCTGACCAGCATGCCGGGAGTCGGCGTCAGGACCGCCGCCAGACTCCTCACTGAAGTCGCTCACAAAGCCTTCGCATCGGCTGCGCATCTCGCCGCCTACGCCGGCCTCGCCCCGGTGACCCGACGCTCGGGCTCGTCGATCCGTGGCGAACACCCGTCCAGACGGGGCAACAAGGTACTCAAGAGAGCGCTCTTCCTCTCGGCCTTTGCTGCCCTGCGAGACCCGATCTCAAGGGACTATTACGCGCGCAAGGTCCAGCAGGGCAAGCGCCACAATCAGGCGCTCATCGCTCTCGCTCGACGACGCTGCGACGTGCTGTTCGCCATGCTGCGCGACGGCACCCTCTACCAACCAAAATCCGCCCCTACCGCTTGACGAATCACATAGGGGCACCCCCCCGGATGCCAGCGAAAACACAAACAAACCACCCCGCGTCGCAAGACAAAAAAAAACGCCCAACCCTATTCAAAGAGCCAGGCGTCTCACACCTACAAAAGCAAAAACAAAAATGAACAACGAAAAAATCAATTCCCGATGTAATCAAACAACGACAACTTCTGAATCATCGAAAAACCCTGCTGCGCAGCCTGCAGCGAAAACTGGGTCATCGTGTACTTACTGATCACCGACGTCAGATCAGTCTGCGTCAGATCCGCAAGATTGCTCGTGGTCTGCAGTGAGTTCGTCTGCGTCACCGTCTGCAGCGCCTCGACTTCCTGCTCGCGACCGCCAACCGACGTCTGGATCGACGTCACGTTGTTCATCGTGTTGTGCAACTGCGTCAGCGCCGTGCCCAGCGCGTTCGTCAGGTTCGCCTGGCCGCCCGTGCCCGAGACGGGCGTTTGCAGCGCGGCAATCACGCTATCGAGGTTCGCGAACACGTCCTTGTTCGACTGCGCCGCGGGCGTCACCGAAAACGCATCACCCGCATTGGGCGCGCCGGAAATCGTCACGTTCTGGCCGCCGCCGCCAAGCGAAATCGCCTGGCCAGCCGTGAAAGTCTGCGGCGCGCTCGTCGTCGACGTGGTCGCGTCGGTGATCGTGTACGTCGTCGCGGACGTGAAGTTGATCGTGTACTGATGCTGGTTCGTCGGGTCAGTCGGATTGGTCACCGACACGTTGCCGATCGTGCCCGTGCCCGTGTTGGCCGAATTGCCCGCCGTCACGGCCGCGCTGCCCGCCGGCGAGATGCTCAGGAACACCGCCTGGCCCGTGTCGCCGATCGCGATGTTACGGGTGCCCGTCACCTGCACGTTCTGCACGCCGCTGTCGCCGTTGTACTGAACAGCGCCGCTCGCGTTGATCGAGAACGGCGGTGTCGCTGCCTGATAGCCGGCGTACAGATAGTTGCCCGAGCCGTCGGTGCCGTTCGCAAGACCCATCAGCTGATTGCGCAAGCCCTGCAGCTGCGTTGCGATCGCGCCGCGGTCGCCGTCGTTGAGCGAGCCGTCGCCCGCGCGCACGAGCTGCGTGCTGATCGACGTCAGCACGTTGTTGATGCTGGAGAGCGAGCCGTCCTCGGATTGCAGCGCAGCGAGCGCGGTGTTCTGGTTGTCGGCGTACTGCGACAGCGTCGCGCCCTGCATGCTGAGCTGCACGGCCTGCGCCGCGCCGACCGGGTTGTCCGACGGCGTCGCGAGACTCACGCCGCTCGAGAGTTGCTGATACAGCGACGCGAGCGTGGATTGCTGATCGTCCATCGTCTGGACGTTCATGCCGAAGTATTGACTGGTAGAGATGCGCATATGCGTTCAACGCCTCACTGGAAAATGCCGAGGATCGTCTGGAACAGCGTCTGGGCCGTCTGGATGACCTTGCTGTTCGCCTGATACAACTGCTGGTATTGCAGCAGGTTCGCCGCTTCCTCGTTGATGTTCACGCCGGAAATCGCCTGCTGCGAGGTCGTGATCTGCGTCACGAGTGCCGTCTGCGATTTGCTCGACGCCTGGATCTGGTTCGTCTGGTTGCCGATGTCGTTCACGTAGTTCGCGTACGAGTCGGTCAGTGTGAGCGTACCGTTGCCCATCGACTTCGTCGTCACGAGATTCGAGATCGACTGCGCGTTGCGGCCGTCCTTGCCGCCCGCCGGGTTCGGCGCGATCGTGAAGGTGTCGCCGTTCGCGGGCGTGCCCGTGATCTGCAGCGACACGTTGTTGATCGTGCTGCCCGTGATCGTCATCGACGCGCCCATGGCCGGGTTGTACGGCACATTGGGCGTCGCTGCCGTGATGTTGTACGAGGTCGGCGGCGTGCCACCGATGGTCACGGTCGAGCCGACCGGGAAGCCGGAGATCGATCCCGTCGTCGAGTCGTAGGTCAGCGTGGTGGTCGTGCTGGGCAACGTGTAGCCCGACGACACCGTGCCCTGCGTCACCGACGACGTGCCCGTATTCGATGTGCCCTTCGACACCAGAACGGGCGACGAAGCCGCGATGGCCGCACCGTCGCTCGTCGTCAGCCCGAAGCCGTTCAGCGCGCCGCGCGTCGGCTCGACGGTAAACGAATCGCCGGCGTTCATCGTGCCCGTCAGCGAGAACTGCATGCCGCCGATCGGGTTGGTCAGGTTGGCCGCCTGGCCGACGACCTGGCCCGTATCGCGATTGGTCAGGGTGTAGTTCGAGCCGTCGTACGACAGCGTGTAGTCGCCCGATACGGGCTGCGACGGATTGGACAACGAAGCGCCCAGCGTCGCGCCGCCCGTGTTCTTCAGGTTCGCAAAGATGGTCGGATTGCCGACCGTGAACAGCGCGCCGCCCTTGTTGCCGTTCAGGTCGATACCGAGCGAATTCTGCGCGTTGACCTGCGCGGCGAAGCTCGTCGCGATCGCGCCGAGTTGCGCTTCGGCGGGATCGAGTGTCTGACTGCGGAACGTCATCAGCCCACCGATCTGCCCTCCCAGCTGGGCGCTGTCGGGCAGGATTTGCGGCGTCGTCGTTCCGGCCTGGCTCGCAAGACCTGCGTAGGCAACGGCCGTTTCCGTCGGGTCCGACGGCGATGTGACGGTTGTGAGATTGAAGCTCTTGTCGGCGACGACGAGCGGCTGGCCGTTGCCCATGAACACGCTGTAGCCGCTATCGCCTTGCACGACTTGCACGCCGACGAGTTGCGACAGGTTCGACACGGCGAGGTCGCGCTGGTCGAGCAACTGGTTGGGCGGCTGGCCTTGTGCGCTCAGCGACTGGATCTGCGAATTCAGTTGCGCAATTTGCGCGCTGTACGTGTTGATCTGCTTGACCGTGTCGCCGATCTGCGTGTTGACGCTGGTGCGCAGCTGGTCGTACTGATCGCCTGCTGCGTTGATCTGGTCCGCCAACGATTGCGCGCTGCTGATGGCGCTTTGGCGCATCGCGGGATTCGACGCATCGTTCGCGACGTTCTGCATGCCGGTGAAGTACGACGTGATCGCGCTCGAAATGCCCGAGGTCGGATTGCCGACCATGTTGTTGAGCTGCGCGATCAGGTTGTAGTACGTGTTGAGCGAACCGGACTGCGACTGCGCGTTGTTCAGCTCGGTCGTGAGGTACTGGCTGTACTGGCGCTGGATGGTCGTGGTCGACACGCCGCTGCCGAGATAGCCGGAGCCCGTGTACTGTCCGCTCGATTCCGAGTAGACGGGACGCTCGACGGAATAGCCGGGCGTCGCCTGATTGGAGATGTTCTGACCCGTAGTCGTCAGGCCCCATTGGGCTGCGTTGAGTCCACTAAGGCCGATGCTAAAAAGGTTACTCGACATGCGTCATCCTGAAAGACGGCGTAAGGGGCGGTGTGTGTGGCACCGCCAGGTTGACCGAACAATTTGTATATCGGCCTCCCGGCGGGAAGATTGAGGGCGGGAATGGTTTTTTTGCGCGAAGCGCACGTGGTTTTGTTGCGCGAAGCGCTGGATGGGGTTTGGTTTTGTCTTCGACGTTGGGGTTTGGGTTTTGCCTCGGCGAGGCGGGGTTCGCTGAGCATGCGGTTTGGGTTTTTTGTCGTTGCTATGGCTTACGCGTTTTGCCTTCGTGGCGCGGGCGGTTTGGTTGCTCTGGCGTTTGCGCTGGCATCCGCGAGTTGTTATCTAGCTTCATGCGTTGCCCCTGTGCGGGGCGGCACCTACTTTTCTTTGCCGCCGCAAAGAAAAGTAGGCAAAAGAAAGCGGCTAACACCGTCAGTTCTAGTTCTTGCCTGAGGGCCCCCAAACGGTCCCGCGCTTCTCACGGCACCACACTCGTTCACGCGCGTTGCCAACGCATGGAACAAGCGCATCACCCGCTTCAGACACTCGCACAAGGGCCAGCGGCAGCGAATGGTATGTGCCGCCCAGGTGGCAAACTGTGTGTAGGTTGTCGCGTCGTATAGCTTGGCGCTCTTACATGGTGGAACGCGTGCGTTATCGGTCCGAAGTGAGGCGTGTGTAGCGCTACGGCCTACACGCAGTTTGCCACCTGGGCGGCGGGGGAATATCCGGCGCGGCATGCTGCAGCGCGGGTAAGTGAAGCGGGTGAGGCGCTCATTTAGAGCGCTGGCAACGAACGTGGGTCACGTGATTGCCGTGTGAAGCGTAAGAACCTTTGAGGGCCCTCAGGCAAGAAGAAATGTTGGCGGTGTGAGCCGCTTTCTTTTGCCTACTTTTCTTTGCGGCGGCGTAACTATTCAGCGGTAACCAGAGGCGAAACGACGAATCCGGCAAAGCCCAATGCCAGCGCATCGATCAGCGAACGGTTCTGCTTGCGTAAGGTGGCAAGGTAGGAGCGGATTGTGCAGAACGCCTCCATGCCCGATTCCGAGCGGAAGCACCCGGAGATCTTCTGTTTGAGTTTGGGCATGCGGATATCGCGTTCGGCCTGGTTGTTGTCGAACGGTACGCGGTGATCGGTAATGAAACGCCACACCTCATCGGCATATTTGTGAAGCCGTGTGAGCAGGTTGCAGGTAAAGCTTTGCCTGATCCTGCCGCGGCGTTCCTGGCGCCCGGGCTCACGTGCCTGCTGCGGATTGAGCTTGCGCGCCTGTGCGATCAGGACGCGGCTGCGCCGTGCGTAATAGCGTTGGCGCGCCTGGCTCAGCGCGGTGTTTCCTGACGCCCGACTGAGGTCGACCTCGCGCTTTGCCTGGCAAAGCAGATCAATCATCTGCTGGGCCCAAGGTTGCTGCGTGGACTCCTGGACGAACACCAGTTCGCGCAGATGATGAGCATTGCACAGCGCGTGCTCACACTCATAGCCGGCATATGGCCGCCAGCCGTCATGGACCGCGATTCCCGTAAAGCCGGGAAGAATGCCGAAGCTGTCCAGCGCCTCGCTGCCGCGCTTGCGGTGCGCGCCATACCAGCTCAACGCGTGCGTCGAGGCGACATGCAGCCAGTGGGACTCGCGCCCCACGCGCATACAGCTCTCATCGAAATGCACTACGGGTTGCCCGCGTAGCGCCTGCTCGATCTGTTCGACCGCCGGCGCCAGTATCTGCGCGGCCTGATCAATGCTGTGCTGGACGGTTCCCGTACCCACATGCAGACCAAACAGGTCTTTTAACGCCTGGGCGGTACGCGCAACCGGCAACTGCTGGTATTGCGTCAGATAGACGGCCGCGGCGCGAATCTGGGGGCCGTACTGAACCGCCTGGCTCACGCCCTTGGGAAATGCGCCCGAGTGATGTTTGCCGCAGCGGCACTGCGCGATCTGCACGCGATGCTCGGTCACCTCAAAGCGCGTGGGCGGCAGATCGATCACCTGACGGCCTTCGGGCAACACGGTGACGCTGGCTGCCGCGATCAGCCTCCTACATGCATCGCACACCCGCGTCACCGGGTGAATCTCGATGTGATCGGGTTGCGCGACGCGTTTGAGCGTCTTGCCCTTGTGCCCCGGTTGCGCGCCAGGCCTGGCGCCGCTCGTGCCGCGCAATGACTTCGGCTTGCGTCTTGGACCATCGCTTGACGGCGGCTTGCTGGAGTTATGACTGTCCTTCTCAAGCTTTGCCTCAAGCTCGTTCAGACGCCTCACCAGATCAACGATGAGTGCGTCCTTCTGCTCCGGTGTCAGGTCCTTGATGTCGGGCATCTTCGTCATGTCCCTCACTATGCATAGCCTGGTAGCAGTTTACAAGCGCTGAATAGTTACGCGGCGGCAAAGAAAAGTAGGTGCCGCCCCGCACAGGGGCGACGCGTGAAGCTAGATAACAACTCGCGGATGCCAGCGCAAAGGCGAGCACACAACCCAGCGTCGCAGACAACCAAACCAAACCAAAACCGTTAAGTCCGCGCCAACGACCGCCTCTTCATCTCAAGCTGAGTAATCAACCGCTGAAGGGTATTCTCAGCATTCCCGGGCAGGGACAAAAACCGAAACCCAAGCGTGTAACGCTGCGTGCCATTCGGCAGATCCACAGCCCGATTCGACATCAACTCAAGATCGAGCTGCAACGTCCCGAGCGACCCAAGTATCACTTCCGTATCCAGCAACTGAACCCCATGCTCGAGCGTCGACACGCGCTCATCACTCGTCCGCATTGCCATGCCGCCAAGCGAAAGATCCTGCACCTCGAACCGGAACCCTTCCCCATCCGGCAAGCGCCCACGGCAAATATAAGGATCAAGCAACGGCGCATCGACGCGGAAATACTCACGCCGCTGCAAGTAATACAAAACCTCAGGAAAATCGGCCTCGAATGAAGGCCGCCCTTCGAACGTCGTTTCGCGCGGCGTCTTCGTGACGAAGTGCACGCGCACACCGTCCGGCGTCGCATGAAAATGGCCCTCGGGCGAAGTCAGCAGCCCGCGGTTCTGCTCGGCAAGCGCGCCCCAGTCAAACGTGAAGGTGCGCTCTCGCACGTCCACTTCGAGGATCTTCGTCACGAGCTGGCCGCCTTTGTACTGCACGGTCAGAAAATCGCCGCGATTGAGCAGATTGCGCAGTTGCACACCGATCTCAAGCGGATTGCGGCGGCCGAAGTCGACGCCTTCCATCTCGCGGTTGTCACCATTCGACTGGGTGGTATTCATGGCCTTGCCAATTTCTCTTCGTTCTTGCGGGCACGTCGCGAAAGCACCGCCAGCCGGGGCTCGGCACGGCCTGCATACTTCGCGAAACACGCGTGGGTCCGGAATTCTCCGCACCATTCCGGTATCGGGTCTGACTGTTTAGCGGCAGCGTCAGCCCAAAGTTTAGACCGGTTTTACGAAAAATTTTCCGCAAACGTTTGACACCGCAACGAAGACAGGATACGCGAATTCTGCTCGCGGTCCGAAAGTGACATAAGACAAAAACGGGAAGCCATGCGGCTCGAGCCAACCGCCGTGGCGGCGGCACCATCCGTCTGATGGTGCGACATGGCTCCGTCGCCAGCATGATGCCGTTGAAGTATTGCGTAACGACGATGAGTGACCAGAACGAACGCGGCATGCGCCGCGCTCAAGCGCGTCACACCATCTTCTGCATGATCGAAATCAGCTTCTTCGCGTAGTGCGGATCGGTCGCGTAACCGGCGCGCTGCATGCCCTGCGCGAAGCCGTTCACGTCGCGCGACGAATTGATTACCTGCGCATAACGCGGGTTCGACTTCAGGAAGCTCGCGTAGTCGGTCATCGCTTCCTCGTACGAATCGTACGCGCGGAACTTCTCGACCACACGCTGCGGGCGGCCGTTGATGTATTCAGTCGTGACCGTCGCGACGGTCTTGCCGTTCCAGTCGTCCGAGGCCTTGATGCCGAAGATGTTGTGACTCGTCGAGCCGTCCGACTTGCGGATCTCGCGCTTGCCCCAGCCCGATTCGAGCGCGGCCTGGCCGATGATGAAGCGCGCCGGAATGCCCGTCGCGGCACTCGCGGCCTGCGCCGGCGCGGCGAGCTTGTCGACGAATGCATCCACCTTGTCCGACGAGCCGTCGCCGCGCACGGCCGGCGTCAACGCGCTGTTCGCCGAGTAGCCGCGGCCCATCTTCAGCGCGCCGTTGTTCGCCGGGTTCGCGTACGCCTTCGCCAGCGCATTCATCGCGACGTTGTTGCCCGCGTTCGCATCGTCGGCGGACACGCCGGAATTGCGCATCAACTGCTTGAGCATCGCGTCGGCAACACCAATGCCCTTCGACGACATCTGTTGCGCAAGCTGCTGGTCCATCATCGACGTGAAGGTCGCCGTGTCGTGCGAATCGAACGGACCGTCGGACGGCGTCGCGTCGCGCATGCTCTTTAGCATCATCTGCGTGAAAACGGCGTCGAACTGCTTGGCCGCCGACTTCATCGCTTCACGCGGATTCGCCGCAGCCTGCGCGCGCATCGCATCGAAGCCCTGCGTGTCGAGGGCGAAGCGATTGGTCAGGTCATTCGCGGCGTTGCGCGTCGTGTCGGAGTTCATTCTTGTTGTTCCTTAGATGATCTCGAGATCGGCTCGCAGCGCACCCGCTGCCTTCATGGCCTGGAGAATCGACATCAGATCCGCGGGCGTTGCGCCGAGCGCGTTGAGCGCCTTCACGACGTCCGCGAGATTCGCGCCCGCGTTCACCATCTTGAGCGCGCCGTTGTCCTGCTTCAGCGCGATCTGCGACTGCTGCGCGACGACCGTCTGACCATTCGAGAACGCGCCCGGCTGACTCACCACCGGTTGCGTGTTGACGACAACGGACAGATTGCCGTGCGCGACGGCGCAAGTCTGCAGCGTCACCATCTGGTTCATCACGATCGAGCCGGTGCGCGCGTTCAGAATCACCTTCGCGGCGGCCTGCCCGGGCTTCACGTCGAGGTTTTGCAACTGCGCCATGAACTGCACCTGCTGCGCCGGATCGGTCGGCGCGCGCAGCTGGATCGTGCGGCCGTCGAGCGCGACAGCCGTGCCGAAGCCGAACGCGTTGTTGATCGCGGACGTGATGCGCTGCGTCGTGTCGTAGTCCATGTCGTTCAGGTCGAGCTGCATCGTGCCAGCCTGCGAAATCGTGGTCGGCACCGCGCGTTCGACGATTGCGCCGCCCGTGATGCGGCCCGCCGCAAGCTGATTGACCTGCACCTTGCTGCCGTTCGCGCTCGCCCCCGCGCCGCCGACGGCCATGTTGCCCTGCGAGAGTGCATACACCTGGCCGTCCGCGCCCTTGAGCGGCGTGAGCAGCAGCGTGCCGCCGCGCAGGCTCTTGGCATTACCCAGCGACGACACGGTTACGTCGATCGCTTCGCCGGGCCGCGCGAACGCGGGCAGCGACGCCGTCACCATTACGGCGGCGACGTTCTTCAACTGCATGCTGGACAGCGAATTGTTGCTGGAACTCGAACCCGCCTGCTGGTTATTGATCGAGATGCCGAGGTTCGCGAGCATGTTCGCGAGCGTCTGTGTCGTGAACGGCGTCTGCGTGGTCTGGTCGCCCGTGCCGTCGAGACCGACGACGAGGCCATAGCCGATCAGCGGGTTGTCGCGCACGCCCTGGATCTGCACGAGGTCCTTCAGGCGTTCCGCATGTGCGACGTCCGTCGTGACGGGCAGCGCGGCGCACGCGAGCGCGACTACTGCGAAAGCGCGTGCCGCGAAACCGGAAACGGACGTCAGGCGGAGGAAAGAGAAGGTACGCATGATCAGAACGGCGCGACGTTGAGGAAGAAGCGTTGCAGCCAGCTCATGTCCTGGGATTCGTTGATATAGCCCTTGGCCGAGTATTCAATCTTTGCGTCCGCGACCTGGGTCGAGTAAACCGCGTTCAGGCTGCTGATCGTGTTCGGATTGACGACACCCGAGAAACGCACGAACTCATTGCCCTGGTTGATCAGCATCTGCTTTTCGCCACTCACGAGCAGATTGCCGTTCGGCTGCACGCCGATCACCGTGACGGTGATCACGCCGCTGAACGTGTTCGACGCATTGGCGCCGCCCGTCGCCTTGAACGTGTTGGAACCCGTCGCGTCGAGGTTCACCTTGCCGAACAGACCACCAAGGAAGCCTGCCGTCGGCACGCCGAATGCGGTCTGGCCGTTGCGGTTCGTGTTCGCACCCGACGACTTCGTCGCGTTGATGTTTTCGGAAATGACGATGGTCAGGATGTCGCCGACATTGCGCGGACGCTGGTCTTCGAACAGCGGCCGGCCAGCGTAACCCGGGTTGTAGATCGAGCCGGGCGTCTGCAGCGACGGCGGCGGCGGCGGCACGGCCGTCATCGGTTGCTGGGTGATCGGCTCCCTCGGCACGAGCGCGCAGCCGCCGAGCGCGGCGGCGAGCACGCCAGCGCCAGCGAGCATCGACACTGCCCGCGCGCTGCGCAGAGGAATCTGGGTTCGAATGAAATGCGACATCTTGGTTACCGCCTAAGTGTTTCCGACTTTCAGCCTTACTGTCAGCCCGCTTAAACCGGCATCTGGCTGAGCGTCTGCAGCATCTGGTCGGACGTCGTCACGGCCTTGCTGTTGATTTCGTACGCGCGCTGGGTCTGAATCATGTTCACCAGTTCCTGCACGACGTTGACATTCGATGCTTCGACATAGCCCTGATTCAGCGTGCCAGCGCCGTTCAGACCCGGCGTCGCGACGTTCGGCGTGCCCGACGAGGTCGTTTCCTGGAACAGGTTTTCGCCCTTCGCATCGAGACCGGTCGGGTTGATGAACGTGGCGACCTGCAACGAGCCGATCTGCGTCGTCGCAGTCGAGCCTGCCGTCGATACCGACACCACGCCGTCACTGCCGATCGTGAGCGACGTCGCGTTCTGCGGAATCGTGATCGCGGGCAGCACCTGATAGCCGCTCGACGTGACGAGCTGGCCCTGTGCGTTGGTCTGGAACGAGCCGTCGCGCGTGTACGCGGTCGTGCCGTCCGGCATCTGCACCTGGAAGAAGCCCTGGCCGTTGATCGCGACGTCCTTCGAATTGCCCGTCTGCTGCAGGTTGCCCTGCGTGTACAGACGCTCGGTCGCAACCTGCTGCACGCCCGTGCCGAGCTGGATGCCCGACGGCAGTTCCGTCTGCTGCGTCGAGTTCGCGCCCGGCTGGCGGATGGTCTGATACAGCAGGTCTTCGAACACCGCGCGCGAGCCCTTGAAGCCGTTCGTGCTGACGTTCGCGAGGTTGTTCGAAATCGTGTCCATCTGCGCCTGTTGCGCATTCATGCCCGTGGCGGCGATATAGAGTGAGCGGTTCACTTACTTTCTCCTGAACGCAGCGTGGTGCGTTCCGTTAAATCTGCGTCGGGATTAGCTGAAGCTCAGCAACTTGTTGGCCGACTGCTCGTTCTGGTCGGCGGACTCGATCATCTTGGTCTGCATCTGGAACTGGCGGGCGTTGGTGATCATCGAGACCATCGCCGCGACCGGATTCACGTTGCTGCCTTCGAGTGCGCCTGCCGCGACCTTGACGGCGGGATCGGCGTCGGCGGGATTGCCGTCAGTCGTGTGATAGAGGCCATCGTCGCCGTGCGTGAGGCTGCCGGGCGCGGGATTCACCAGCTTCAGCTGATCGACGAGTGCAATCGTCGTGGCGGGATCGCCCGGCATCAGCGCCGAGATCGTGCCGTCGTTGCCGATCGTCACTTCCGCGCCGGGCGGCACAGCAATCGGACCGCCGCCACCCACCACCTGCATGTTGCTGGCCGTGACGAGCTGGCCGTTTGCATCGACGTGCAGGTTGCCCGCGCGCGTGTACGCTTCCTGGCCGTCGGGCGTCAGCACCGACAGCCAGCCCGGACCCTGGATCGCGACGTCGAGCGGATTGCCCGTCTGCTGGGTCGGGCCCGGCGTGTAGTCCGCGCTGGGCGTCGACGACAGCACGAAAGTGCGCGTGGTGTCGTTCTGAATCGTGCTGCCGTCGCCGAACGCCATCGGCACGGCGCGGAACGTCGCGAGCTGGGCCTTGAAGCCCGTGGTCGAGGTGTTCGCGAGGTTGTTCGCGACCACGGCCTGCTGTTCGAGCGCCTGGGAAGCGCCCGACATCGCGGTGTATATGAGCCGGTCCATGATGGTGTCGGTGCGTCAGCTATTACAGGTTGATCAGCGTCTGGTCGACGGCCTGCTGGGTCTTGATCGTCTGCGCGTTCGCCTGGTAATCGCGTTGCGCGGTGATCAGGTTCACCAGTTCGCTCGTCAGGTCGACGTTCGAGTTTTCCGTCGCGCCGCCTTGCAGCACGCCGTGGTTCGTCGAGCCGGGCGCTGCGATCACTGCGACGCCAGAAGCAGCCGTTGCCTGAAATTCGTTGTTGCCGAGGTTGATCAGGCCGTTCTGGTTCGCGAACGTCGCGAGTGCGACCTGGCCGAGCGCCGCCGTCTGGTTGTTCGAGTAGTTGCCCGTGATGGTGCCGTCGGCGCCGACCGAGAAGCTCGTCAACTGACCCGCTGCGAAACCGTCTTGCGTCAGAGAGTTGACGCCGTCCTTGCTGCCGAACTGCGTCGTGCCAGCGATGTTCAGCGTCAGACCTTGCGGCGTCGCCGAACCGTCCGAGTTCGGGATCGAGAAGTTGAACGCGAACAGCGTCGAGGTCGGGTTGCCCGACGCGTCGAGCGTGCTGACCAGGTTGCCCGACGTGTCGAACTTTGCGGTGCCGACCTTGGTGGTCGGGACGCTGCCGTCCTTGCCTGCATACACGTCCCACGAACCGGCTGCGGTCTTCACGAAGTACATGTCGACCTGCTGTTTGCCGCCCAGCGAGTCATAGACGGGCACCGACGTCGAGTAGGTGTACGTCGCGCTGTTGTTCGGGTCGAACGCCAGCGGCGTCGGCGTGATCGTTACCGCGTCGCCCGTGGCCGGCGTGCCGGCGAGCGTGATCGTTTCGCCGTTGCCGAGCTTGATCGGCGAGTTGGCGGAGTACGTGCCCGACACGCTCGAGCCGTCGCTGCCCGTCACCGTGTACGCCGTCGCGCTGGTGAAGGTGACCGTGTAGGTGTTGGCGTTCGTGCCCTGCGTGCCGTCCGTGATCGACACGCCGTTGTTCGTCAGGGTGCCCGTGTTGGTCCCGGCGAACGCCGCGGTAGGCGTGCCCAGCGCGAGTTTGTCCTGCGCGTTCAGGTTCAGGCCGGCCGTGATGCCTTTGGTGGCCGTCGGCGGAATATTGGCCGTCGGCACCTGCAGCGGCACCGTGCCCGCCGTGTTGACGACACCGTTCGCGTTCGCCGCGTAGCCCATCAGCTTCAGGCCGTCGGCGTTGACGATGAAGCCGTTCTTGTCGAGCTGGAACACGCCGTTGCGCGAGTACGTCACCGAGCCGTTATTCGACATCTGGAAGAAGCCGTTGCCGTTGATGGCGACGTGCAGCGCGATGTCGTCGTTCGTGATCGTGCCTTGCGAGAAGTTCTGCTCGACCTCCGACATGCGCGTGCCGATGCCGATCTGGTTGTTGACGGCCGTGGCGACCGAGTTCGCGTACATGTCCGCGAACTGCGCCGCACCTTGCTTGAAGCCGACGGTGTTCGCGTTGGCGATGTTGTTGCCGATGACGTCGAGGTCGCTCGATGCGCCTGCCAGTCCGCTCAATCCTTGCTGGTAACCCATGACGGTCTCCGTATCTGCTGATGCTGAATGCGTTTAGATGATGGCGGCGATCGACGTCAGGCCGACCGTCTTGCCGTTCGAGAGGACGAGGCCCGGCGTGCCGTCCGGCTGCTTGATCACGCCCTGCACCGTGGCCGCCGACAGCGTGGCCGGGCTGGTCGTGCCGTTTGCCGTCGTGCCGCTTGCGGTGAACGTGTAGTTGCCGTCGGGGAGTGCGTTGCCTTGCGTGTCCACAGGCGTCCAGCCGATAGGAATCGTGCCTGCCGACTGCTTGCCGAGGTCGATCGTGTTGACGATCTGGCCGGCCGAGTTCTTGACCGTGACCTGCACGTCCGTCGCGTCGTTCGCGAGCGTGACGCCGAAGCCCGTCGCCTTGCCCGATGCCACAGCGAAGCCGTCGCCCGGGGCGAGCACCGTCGCGCTGATCAGGCTCGCGGCCTGGGTCTGCTGGTTCGTCGTCAGTTGCGTGGCGAGCGAAGTCAGCGACGTGTTCAGCTGCGCGATACCCGTCACCGTATTGATCTGGGCCAGCTGCGAGGTCATCTGCGAGCTGTCCATCGGATTGGTCGGGTCCTGGTTCTTCATCTGCGCGATGAGCAGCTGCAAGAACGTGTTCTGCAGGTCGCTGCCCGACGTCGGGTTGGCCGACGAGCTCGACGACGACGCACTGCCCGTGCCGTTCATCGTGTCGAGTAACGTCTGCGAAACAGTCGCGCCGTTGTTGCCGATTGTGGATTGCGTAGTCAAGGAAACTCTCCTCAGGTTCCGATCGTGAGCGTCTTCAGCATCAGCTGTTTCGCGGTGTTGAGCGTTTCGACGTTGGCCTGATAAGAGCGCGAGGCCGAAATCATGTTGACCATCTCCTGCACCGGGTCGACGTTCGGCATTTGGACGTAACCGTTTGCGTCAGCGGCCGGGTTGCCGGGGTCGTAGGACGTTTTCATCGGCGTCGGGTCGTCGATGACGCCCGTCACCTGCACGCCGCCGACCTGCTGGCCCGAGCCCGTGCGCGCGCCGCCGATCGGGTTGACGGCGAACACGACCTGCTTCGCCTTGTACGGCTGGCCGTCGGGGCCCGTCGTACTGTCGGCGTTCGCGAGGTTCGACGCCGTCACGTTCAGGCGTTGTGCTTGCGCGGACATCGCCGAACCGGCGACGTTGAAAATGTTCATCAGGGATGGCATGGCTTTTCGACCTCTCTTGCCGGCACACCGGCGTCTAATCCCGTAGCGTTGTTAGTTTTTAGCGTTGGTCCAGCGCGCTGCCCTCTGTATGGAAGGCGGCGCAATGTCGTTAACCGTTCGACGTGATCGCCGACAGCATCGACTTGATCTGCTGCGACAGCACCGTCATGCCGGACTCGAAGTGCAGCGAGTTGTCGGCGAACTGCACGCGCTCGGCGTCCAGATCGACGGTGTTGCCGTCGAGCGAAGGCTGCGACGGAATGCGGTAGGCAACCCTGCCGAAGTCGTCGGTCGGGCCGCCCGTCGGGATGAGGCGCGCCTTGCCCGTCATGTGGCCCGGCTCCGTCGCGGCCATCGACATGCCTTGCGACACGCCCGCCGGCCGCGTCATCGCGAGGGGTGCGTTGTTCGAGGCGCCCGCTGTCGAGCCGCCGCTTTTCTTCAGCGCGCCCGCGAGCGACGAAGCGAAGTCGACATCGCGCGCCTTGTAGCCAGGCGTATCGGAGTTCGCGATATTCGACGACAGCAGTTCCTGCCGATAGGCACGCACATCGAGCGCCTGGCGGCCAAAGGCAAATTCGGCATCGAGTTTGTCCAGCATTGGGTTCTCCGTGGAACGGTCCGTGGCTTCCCGTTTCGCACCGCCGATCCACCTTGTTCGGTAAGCAGCGTTTCGACTGCGCTGGCCGGGATGGCCTTTTTGCATGTGGTGAATTGTGCGGGCGGTGCGCAAGTCTTAATCGGACGAATAGCCGGGGAAGGACGCCTCTATTCACCGTTTGCACCGCAGGCGCGATCTCTAGAATGCGATTCGTACCTATGCATCAACGAAGGAGTCAGACCATGCCCTTGCCCGTCAACGCTTCACGCGAAGCTCGCCGTAAGAGCGCGCGTGCTGCCCGGACGCTCTCGGCGATGGCGCTGGTCAGCGCTTGCGCGGCCGCATCCATTTCGCATGCGCAAGAGAACAACGGACCGATCGTCATTGCGGGACCCGGCGAGAAAAATCCCGCCGATCTTCAGGCACTGGCCGAGCGGATCAACACGCCTGCGCCCGCCGCTGCACCGCGTGCGAGCGTCCCGGCGCCGATGGTTGCACCCGCAACGCTCGCCGCGAATCCGCGCAGCGAAGCGGACCGTTTCGCGCAAGCCGCGCATGCGGATGGCGCGATCGTGATTGCGGGCGCGGGCGAGACGTCAGCGCAGCAAGGTGTTGCCGCTGCGCCCGCCAATATGAATGCGGGCGCGCCGGGCATGATGCGCGTGAGCCTGCAACCGGCATCGCGTCAGGTGATGCCGGTCGTGGTCGCGCCGGCTCAGGCCGTCGCGCGGCCGACAGCGGGTGTTCAGCCGATTGCGGTGAATCCGGCCGCCGGCAATGCCGCAGCGGCGCAGCTGCGCGGCGCGGCCGCTATGCCGCCCGCCGCCTCACAGACTCCGGCCCAGGCCGCCGCGCAACCGGCGGCGCCCGTGCCCGCTGGACAGCAGGACGGCGAAGCGATCCGCCGCGCCGCGCTCGCGTATTTGCAACAGCAGTCGGCGGGATTGCCCGGCAAGGTCGACATCAGCGTCGCGACGGTGTTTCCGCGCGGTCTCGCCGCATGCACGACGCTCGAGCCGTTCCTACCGACGGGCGCGCGCGTCTGGGGCCGCACGACGGTCGGCGTGCGCTGCTCGGGCGAGCGTCCGTGGACGCTGTATCTGCAGGCCAAGGTGTCGATTCACGCGACCTACTTTCTCGCCTCGCGCTCGATTGCGCCGGGCGAGCTGCTGTCCGCTGCCGATCTCATCGCGCGCGACGGCGATCTGACGCTGCTGCCGCAAGCCGTGATCACCGACCCGGCGCAGGCTGTCGGCTCGGTGTCGCTGATGCGTGTGTCGGCAGGGTTGCCGCTGCGCCGGGACATGCTGAAGAGCGCGGACTCGGTGACGATCGGGCAGTCGGTAAAAGTGGTCGCGCAAGGTGCGAATTTTGCGATTTCGGCGGAAGGCAGCGCGATGAACAACGCGTCGCCGGGCCAGCCGGTGCGGGTGAAGACGGCGAATGGGCAGATCATCCAGGGCATCGTGAAGGACGGCGGAACCGTCGTGATCCAGCTCTGACGGGTGTTACCAGCGGTTACAACTTGAAAAACGTGTCGGATCGGTTGACCTAAAGTTCGATGGATGGATGCCGTTAATTCATTCAAATCGTTCAGGAAGCCAATCGTGAAAGTTGATTCCACTACCCATTCAGGCCTGCAGACGTTGAAAGACGGGCTGCAGCGCACGCAGCAAGGCGACGCCGCCACGACGGGCGGCGCAGGTACGGCAACGTCGACGGCCACGGGCGCGTCGGGCGACGCCAATGTGAATCTGTCGGGGCTGTCGTCGCATTTGCACAGCCTCGCGAGCGCCGGTTCGTCGGATATCGACACGGCGCATGTCGAGTCGATCAAGTCGGCGATCAAAAACGGCACGTTGACGATCGACTCCGGCAAGATCGCCGATGGCGTGCTGGCGACGGCACGCGACCTGTTGCAGAAGAAGAGCCAGTCGTCCGGCAACTGATGGACGCACCGATGGACGGTGCGGCGGGTGCCGGGCGGTATTTGTGACAAATCCGGTTTGCGTGCTGCGCGAGCCGGTGCCTAGCGAGTTGCTTTGTGATGAAAGACGCCCTGCTTGCCACCGTCATTGACGAATATTCCGCTGTGGAGCTGTTCGCTTCCGTCCTCGCTGCTGAGGAGAAGGCGCTGACCACGGTGCATCCCATCGACACGCTGCCGCCCATCGTCGAAAAGAAGATGGAATTGGTGGAGCGGCTCTCCACGCTGGAGAAGGCGCGGGATTCGCAGCTTTCGCAGCTGGGTTATCCTGGTGGATGGAAGGGGATGGAGCTGGCTGTGGCGGCTGATTCTCGTCTTGCGACGCAGTGGGCTTTGTTGCAGAAGGCTGTTGAGCGGGCTCGGCGGTTTAATACCACCAACGGTGCTTTGATTCGGACTCGAATGGAGTACAACCGGCGGGCGCTCGCCGCGCTTAATGTTGCTGTTGGGCCCGAGCGGGGCGCGCTTTATGGGCCCGATGGGCGGGTTCCAGCCTTTGGGATGTGATTTTTTTTGAAGGGGGTTCTCCCCTTCTGGATTCCCTGTTTTTTTGCTTTTTCCTGGCCGGTGCTCTTTTTGAGTATCGGCTTTTTCGTTTTTGGGGTGTCTGCGAAGCTGGTGTGGTTTGCTTTGGCTTCCGCTGGCATCCGCGATGCGTTAGCCTTCTTCACGCGTCGCCCCTGTGCGGGGCGGCACCTACTTTTCTTTGCCGCCGCAAAGAAAAGTAGGCAAAAGAAAGCGGCTAACACCGCCAACATTTCTTCTTGCCTGAGGGCCCCCAACCGGTCCTACGCTTCGCACGGCAGCATTTCTGTTCGCGTTCGTTGCCAACGCTTCGAATGATCGCCTCACCCACTTCAAACACCCGAACAAGAGCTAGCGGCAGCGAACGGTATGTGCCGCCTAGGTGGCAAACTGTGTGTAGGTTGTCGCGACGTATAGGTTGGCGCTCTTACAGGGTGGAACGCGTGCGCTATCGGTCCGAAGTGAGGCGTGCGAGGTGCTACGGCCTACATACAGTTTGCCACCTGGGCGGCGGCGGAATATCTGGCACGGCGTGTCGCGACGCGGACGCGTGAAGCGGGTGAGGCGTCAATTCAAAGCGTTGGCAACAAACATGCGTCACGTGGTTGCCGTGTGAAGCGTGGGACCGGTTGGGGGCCCTCAGGCAAACACAAGAATTAGCGGTGTTAGCCGCTTTCTTTTGCCTACTTTTCTTTGCGGCGGCAAAGAAAAGTAGGTGCCGCCCCGCACAGGGGCGACGCGTGAACGGCAAACACCGTAGCGCGGATGCCAGCGAAAAAGCAAGCACACCACCCCAGCGTCGCAGACAAACCAAAACCCCAAAAGCAAAAGCCGACCTTAAAAAAGATCGGCCCTCGAAGAAGAATAAAGCCATCCCAGCAGCCCGCAGGGCAAAAGCAACAGCAACAGCAAAATCAAAAGCGCATCAGCTAGTTTCAGCCGAAGCCCATGCCTGCTCGCGCAGCCGAGTCCTCAACCGCGCAACCGCCTGCGAATGCAGCTGACAAACCCGCGACTCGCTAACTTCCATCACCGCCCCGATCTCGCGCAAATTCAACCCACGCTCGTAATAGAGCGACATCAAGAGCTTCTCCCGCTCGGGCAACCGATCAATCGCCTCAACCAAAGCCCCGCGCAGCGAGTCATCAAGCAATGCCGACAACGGATCAGAATGATCAACGCAATACCGATCAAGAAACGGCTCATCATCGGCCGACCGATCAAAGTCTTCGTAATAGATCAACTGACTGCCGTGCAGATCCTGCAACATCGACTGATACTCATCGAGCGGCATCTTCAAATGCTCAGCAATCTCAGTCTCGCTAGCCGAGCGCCCCAGCGACTGCTCAACCTGATGCACGGCCGACTCGACCTCGCGCGACGTGCGCCGCAAGCTCCGCGGCAACCAGTCATTGCTGCGCAACTCGTCGAGCATCGCGCCGCGAATCCGCTGGCTCGCGTATGTCTCGAACTGCGCGCCCTGGTCTTCCTTGTAGCGGCTCGCCGCATCCAGCAGACCAATCATGCCCGCCTGAATCAGATCGTCGAGATCGACGCTCGCCGGCATCTTCGCCACGAGCTGCAAACCGAGACGGCGCACCAGTGGTGCGTACTTCGTCAGAACCTCGGCTTGCGAAATTTTTCCTTGAGCGTTGTACATCGTGCTCCCCTTGTCCTTGCCTTCACGCGTGCTGCGCTGACGGTTGATCGGCGTATTGCGCCGCTGTTACGGTCGTCGGCGGCACGCCATGCGTCCGTGACGAAATCGCTGGCCGCATCGGCCAGTACTGCAGTTCGGCTGCGATATGACGGAAATCGCGCGCAGCAGGTGCCGATGGGAATGCATCGACGACACAACGCGACAACTCCATGGCTCGCGCCATCAAAGGATCGGCTGCCACGCAGCCGGCATCTTCAAGCGACACGGCGAGATAACGCCCCGCCACGCCTGCCAGGTTCTCAAACGCGGTATGCGCGTCGGCCACGCTCTGCACGTGATTCACCAGCACGCGGAACTGCGCGATCGCATGCGCGAAGTGCAGGCGCTTCATGCACGCGTACGCGTCGGTGATCGCCTGCGCCGCGACGCGCGTCACCACCATCACGTCGTGCGACTGCATCGCGAGCGCTGACAGCGAGCCTTCGCGGTCCACCTGCGCGTCGATCAGCACGACATCCGCCGGTCCGCTCAGCACCACGCCCATCTGCTCGCGCGTGCAGCTCTCGCGATTGCCGCGCGACGCATTGAGCACCGCGAAGCCCAGCGCATGCCGTCCAGCCGCTTCGTCGAGCGTCATCTCGCCGCGCATCACGGCAGCGACATTGCCCGCGCCGCGCACGCCGCCCAGCATCGCGCTCACCGAACGCTCGCCAAGACTTTCGTCGATGACGAGCACATCCTTGCCCTGCTCGGCGAGCGCGGCGGCGAGATTCACCACCGTCGTCGTCACCCCTACGCCGTGCGAGCCCCCTGCGACCGCTATGACCCGCGAGCCGGAGCGCGCAAGCAGACGCCGCAGTCCTTCAGCCTGGTCCAGCACGAACTTATCCAAAGCGAACCTCGTGCAGATCGGCGGTCGAGCGGGCCGACAGGGCCGACAGCAGCGCCGGCACGTCCTCATCCTGTGGGACGAACGGCGAGTTCTCGCGCGGAATGCAGAAGGCGCTCTTGATCAGGAATTTCTTCGTCGCGACGTACAGGTTCTCCGGCACCTTTTGTCCCGTCGACACGTAGTGCACGGGCAGCTTGTAGCGGATCACCGTATCGAGGACGCTGCCCAGGTTGGTCGCTTCGTCGAGCTTGGTCAGGATGCAGCCGGCGAGCGGTTGCTGGTCCGGCGCATTCTGATATGCCTGCACGACCTCATTCAGCGTGTCGCCGTGGCTCGTCGCGTTCAGCAGCAGCAGGCGCTGCACGGGCTGACCGGCGCGGCACAGCATCGCGATCTGATCCGAAACCAGACGATCGCGCTGGCTCATGCCGATCGTGTCGATCAGCACGATATGTTTGTTGCGCAGCTCCGAGAGCGCGAGCTGCAGGTCGGCGCTGTCCTTCACGGCATGCACGGACACGCCCAGAATCTTGCCGAAGATGCGCAGTTGCTCGTGGCCGCCGATCCGGTAGCTGTCGGTGGTGAGCAACGCGACCTTGCTGGCGCCGAAGCGCATCACGCAGCGCGCGGCGAGCTTGGCCGTGGTCGTGGTCTTGCCGACACCCGTCGGGCCCATCAGCGCGAACACGCCGCCGCGCTCCATCAGCGCGTCTTCGTTTTCCATCACGGGCACGTTCGATTCGAGCACCGTCTTGACCCATTCCATGCCCTCGTCCATTCCTTCGACTTCGGGCAGGTTGTCGATCACCATCTTCACGAGCTGCGCCGAGAGGCCGGCAGCGAACAGGTGCCGCGTCAACGCTGCGTGCGTCGGGCTGCGGCGCTGGCGATCGGCCCACACGAGGCCTGCGAACTGCTCTTCCATCATGCCGCGCATGGAAGTGAGCTCCTGCATCACGGTCTCGTTGACCATCTGCTCGAGGCGCGACTTGATCGATTCCGTCAGCGCGGCGGCCTGCTTCGGCGTCATATCGGCGGTGGCTGCGTTCTTGCGCGGGTCGCGGGCCGTGTTGATGTCGCCTGCGCCCTCTGCGGTCGTCGGAATCACGTTGTGCTTTTGCGCGGCGCGGCGTGCGGCGAGTTGCGCGGCTTCGCGGGCCCAGTCGGGCTTCGCTTCTTCGTTGACTGCATCGACGGGCGTACCCAGGCCTCGCGCCATCGCGGCGGCCGGCGTCATCGTCGGATTGGCTGCGTGGACCACGTCCTTTGACGCGATGCGGCGCGCGTGATCGATCAGCCAGGGGTTCGTTTCGGCCATCGTGCGCTGACGGGCCAGCATGTCCGGCATGGCTGCCGCTGCGGGTTTCGCCGGTGCGGCGGGCATTTCGCTGCGCAGGTCGACGCGGACGTCGTCCGTTGCGCGCGCGGGGTTCGTCTGGCTTTCGACTGCCGCGTTGTCGGCGGAGGCCGTTTGCGGCTCGGCCTTCTCTTCGCTCGTGGCGGGCATGCGTTCCGTGCCTGCTTCGGGGCTTGCGCCGAACACCGACGAGAACACGTCGGGCATTCCGCTCGCATACGGGTTGTTGACGGGCATCGAGGGGAGCATCGGCACGCGTGCGCCGGCGGCTGCCCCGTTCGCGCCTGCGCCCTGGCTGGCGGCGCCTTCCTGGCTGCGCGGCGTGATCGCGCTCAGATCGCGGTCGGTGACTGCGACGATTTCGACACTGCCATCATCGTTGGTGCGGTTCGACAGCACGACTGCATCGGAGCCCAATGCCTCGCGGACGAGACGCAGCGCGTCGCGACTCGTTGCACCGACAAATTTGCGAATGTTCAAGCTGTTCTCCGATGAGCTGCCCGGTTCGGCGATATACCGTTTCCCGATGAGATGAATTATTGCGGGAGACGTCTATTGGCCATCGGGCAATAAAGACGGTGAAACGCTGGCAATTCGGGCAATGGAACTTTGTGCCGGTTCCCGGTTGGGATTTGTTGTGTGCCTTTGCGGCACGGGCATCCCGCCTGGGTATGGAGTTTTTTTTGCCTCCCGGGCGGGGTGTTGGCTGCGCACACGGTTTGGTGTTTGGGCTTAGCGTTGGCGTCCGCGGTTTGCCTTCGTGGCTCGGTCGGCTTGGTTGCTTTGGCGTTTGCGCTGGCATCCGCGCTGTGCCTTCGTGCTTCACGCGTCGCCCCTGTGCGGGGCGGCACCTACTTTTCTTTGCCGCCGCAAAGAAAAGTAGGCAAAAGAAAGCGGCTAACACCGCCAACACGTCTTCCTGCCTGAGGGCCCCCAACCGGTCTTACGCTTCATACGGCGGCGTCTTTGTTTGCGTGCGTTGCCAACGCTTTGAACAATCGCATCACCCGCTTCAGGCACCTGTACAACGGCAAGCGGCAGCGAAAGGTACGCGCCGCCTAGGTGGCAAACTGTGTGTAGGTTGTCGCGGCGTATAGCCTGGCGCTCTTACACGGTGGAACGCGTGCGCTATCGGTCCGAAGTGAGGCGTGTGAGGTACTACGGCCGACACACAGTTTGCCACCTGGGCGGCCGTGGAATAGCTGGCACGGCGTGCAGTAGTGCGGGAGCGTGAAGCGGGTGAGGCGCACCGCAAGAGCGCTGGCAACGAACTTGGGTCACGTGGTTGCCGTGTGAAGCGTAAGAACCTTTGGGGACCCTCAGGCAAACACTAGAACTGGCGGTGTTAGCCGCTTTCTTTTGCCTACTTTTCTTTGCGGCGGCAAAGAAAAGTAGGTGCCGCCCCGCACAGGGGCGACGCTTGAACGGCCAACACCGTAACGCGGATGCCAGTGCAAAACACAAGCAAACCACCCAGCGTCGCAGACAAACCAAAAACCCCTTACGTTCCAATCACATTGACCACTCGCACATGCCGAGTATCCGGCACTTCCGCATAAGAAAGCACCTTCAACTGCGGCAAGCTACGCCGCAAAAACCTCGCTAACATCGCCCGCAGCGAATGCTGCACAAGCATCACCGGCGAGAGCCCCATATTCTGCTGCCGAGTCATCGCCTTCTGCGTTTCCATCAAAAGCGTATTAGCGAGGCCCGGCTCAAGCCCCGGATTCGCCCCCGTCGCAAGCGCCTGGGTCAAAAGCCGCTCCAGATGCGCATCAAGCCCCATGACCTGGATATCGCCATTGCCAGGGAACCACTGCTGCGTAATCGCGCGCCCAAGCGAAAGCCGCACAGCAGCCGTCAGATCGTGCGGATCGGTAATCTTGGACCCATGCTCCGACAGCGCTTCGAGAATCGTCCGCATATCACGAATCGGCACCCCCTCTTCGAGCAGGTTCTGCAGCACCTTCTGCAACGTAGCAACAGGCAACATCTTCGGCACGACATCATCAACCAGCGGCGCAGCATCCTTCTGCATCCGCTCGATCAGCGCCTGCACTTCCTGGCGGCCGAGCAGCTCCGCCGCGTGCGTGACAACGAGGTGATTCAGGTGCGTCGCGACCACAGTGCTCGAGTCGACCACGGTGTAGCCGTACACCTGCGCCTGCTCACGCAAATTCGTATCGATCCAGATCGCCGGCAGGCCGAACGCAGGATCGGTGGTCGGGGTGCCGGGCAGCGCCGCGGTGACCTGACCAGGATTGATCGCGAGCCACTGCCCCGGATACGCCTCGCCGACGCCCACTTCCACACCCTTCAGCGCGATTCGGTAGCCGTTCGGCCGCAACTCCAGGTTGTCGCGAATATGAATAACCGGCGGCAAGAAGCCAATTTCCTGCGCGAACTTCTTGCGGATGTTCTTGATGCGCTTGAGCAGTTCGCCATCCGAGTTCTTGTCGACAAGCGGAATCAGCCGATAGCCAACTTCCAGCCCCAGCGCGTCGATCATCGTCACGTCGTCCCAGCTGGCTTCCGAGCCTTCCGTCGGCGTGAGCGCCTGCGGCGCGACTTCGGCGAGGGCCGTCGACGTCTTGCTCTGCGTCGCGCGCTTTTTCATCACGCGGGCGAGCTGGATCGCGCCGCCGCCCAGCAGCAGAAACGCAAAGTGCGGCATGCCGGGGATCAAACCCATCAGCACGAGGATCGAGCCCGTGATCATCAGCACGCGCGGGTTCGTGAACAACTGGCCCGTCAACTGCGTGCCGATGTCTTCGTCGGTCGCGACGCGCGACACGATCACGCCCGCCGCCGTCGAAATCACCAGCGACGGAATCTGCGCGACGAGGCCGTCACCGATGGTCAGCAGCGTGTAGGTCTTGCCCGCGTCGGCGAAGTCCATGCCGTGCTGCACGACCCCGACGATCAGCCCGCCGAGAATATTGATCACCATGATCAGCAGACCGGCGATCGCATCGCCGCGCACGAACTTGCTCGCGCCGTCCATCGACCCGTAGAACTCGGCTTCCTGCCCGACTTCCAGACGGCGCTTGCGCGCCTGGTCCTCGTTGATCATGCCGGCGTTCAGGTCGGCGTCGATCGACATCTGCTTGCCGGGCATCGCGTCCAGCGTGAAGCGCGCGGACACTTCCGCGATACGTCCCGCGCCCTTCGTGATCACCATGAAGTTGATCACCATCAGGATCACGAACACGACGATACCGACCGCGAAGTTGCCGCCCACGAGGAAGTGGCCGAACGCCTCGATCACGGCGCCCGCCGCACCCGGGCCCGTGTGGCCTTCGAGCAGCACGATACGCGTCGACGCGACGTTCAGCGACAGCCGCAGCAGCGTCGAGAACAGCAGCACGCTCGGGAAGGCCGCGAAATCGAGCGGCTTCATGGTGTACATGCTGACGAGCAGCACCATGATCGACAGCGCGATGTTGAACGTGAACAGCAGATCCAGCAGGAACGGCGGCAACGGCAGGATCATCATGCCGAGGATCATGCAGATCAGCAGCGGGCCCGCCAGCGCCCGCAAGTTGGTCCCGCTCAGCGCGTCCGGCCGTCGTGAAAGGAAACCCGCGCGCGCGTTCATGCTGATACTCCATTACTTTGATTGTCGCCGCCGAGCGAATCGGCAGCTTCCTGGTCGGCGTCGTCATCCGGCACACCGCCCTTGTCCAGTTCCGCCGGAACTTCGAGATCCTTCGGAGCGACAGGCGCGACGCCGCCGTCTTCCTTGAAGCGGCGCAGTTGATAGACCCACGCGAGCACTTCCGCGACGGCGCCGTACAGCGCGCCCGGAATCTCGCGATTCAGTTCGACGTTGTGATACAGCGCCCGCGCGAGCGGCGGCGCTTCGAGCAGCGGCACGTTGTTCTCGACCGCCAGTTCGCGGATGCGCGCGGCCACCAGGTTCACGCCCTTGGCCACCACCTTCGGCGCACCCATTTCGCCGTCCGTGTATTGCAGCGCGACCGCGAAGTGCGTCGGGTTGGTCACGACGACATCCGCCTTCGGCACGTTCGCCATCATTCGGCGCCGCGCCATCGCACGTTGCTGCGTACGCAGACGCGCCTTCACGTGCGGATCGCCTTCGCTTTCGCGGTGTTCGCGCTTCACTTCTTCCTTCGTCATGCGCAGCTTCTTGTGAAAGCTCCACAGTTGATACGGCACGTCGAGCGCGGCGATCACGAACATGCCCGCGACCGTCATCGCGCAGCACACGGCAACCAGATGCCCGGCATTCGACAGCGCCACGTGCAGCGGCTGTGTCCCGAGCGCGAGCATGTCATCGCGCCGGTGCCAGATCGCCGTCGCGGCGATCACGGCGACGACGAGGATCTTCGCCAGCGACATGCCGAGCTGGATCACGCCGTTGATCGAAAAGATGCGGCCGATGCCCGCGATGGGGTTCAGCCGCCCGAAATTCGGCGACAGCGATTTGGTCGACAGCAGCCAGCCGCCGAGCGCCATCGGCGCGAGCAGCGCGGCAAGGCCCGTCATTACGAGCAGCGGCAGCAGTACGAAGCCGCCCTCGCGAGCCACAGTGCCGGCACTCGTCAGCGCGCGCTTCGTGTCGAAGACCGTGTCGTGGTTGAACGTGAAGGCCGTGCGGAGCATCGTCTGCACGTGCTCGCCGATCATGCCGGACATGCCCCACGCGCCGAGAAACCCGGCCGCGACGAGCGCGAACGTCGCCAGCTCCCGCGAACGCGCAACCTGCCCCTCCTCCCGCGCCTTTTCCAGGCGCCGGGGAGTGGCTGATTCGGTTTTTTCGAGGTCGCTATCCTCTGCCAATGCGCTCTCCAGCTGGACGGGCACCATGCCCTTTTTCAGTGAGAGCGATTATTCCTGCAGACGTCGAGTGGCGATTGGCGGATAAGGGCGGGGAAACCGGGGTATTTCAACCGATGGACGGCGCAAGGGCGCGCCGCCGGGTTCGCGGGCGGGCGGGCATGGCGCGACGCGCGGCGGCCCGCCCGGAAGCGGGCCGCCCGCGCCGACATCGAAACTCGACCAGCAAGCCGCGGCGTCAGAACGCAACAAATGGCGCCGCGCCGCCCGTCGCGCGCTTGTCGACCCCGTAATAGACATAACGTCCGAAGAAGAACGGCAAGCCGAGGTCGAATGCGCTCAGCGAGCCGATCTGCCCCCCGAGATCGTTGAACGCGTAGTTGTTCGCGTTGCTGAGCAGCGTCTGGGCGTTCGCGATGTTGATCGTCAGCGCCCCCGTCGCACCGTTTGCGCCGACCAGGGTCACGGTGCGCTGCTGCGTCGAGGCTGGGCAATAGAACGACGCCAGGTTGCCGCCGCACAGCGCCAGCGAGCTGTCCGGGAAGAAATAGCCGTTCGAGCCCGAATCCATGAATGTGCGGATCGTCGAGCCGTTAAACATGCTGGCGACGAGGTCGCCCGACGCATCGGTCGTATAGGTCGTGCCGGCCGCGTTGCCGTTGTTCGACTGTGTGCCGATGCCGAATACGACCGTTCCTGTCGCCGTCGCTGCGCCGTTCGATGAAATCGGCGCCATCTGCACGATCACGCCGTTGTTATCGACGGGGAAGTTCGGAATCGGGTTGGCGACCTGCTTCGTCGTCTCGGCCAGCGTACGCGTACAGTTCGTGCCGCTCGGGCATGCGTAATAGTTGCTGAACTGCGAGACGTTGGCCTGGACCGAGCAGGCCACGCCGCAATCGACGGGCGCGACGCCAAGTCCAAGAATGCCGTTGGCGCCGAGCGCACTGGCCGAGCTCTCGTTCGCGCCGTTTACGCAGCCACTCGGAATGGTCGAGTCGGCCATGTCGCCGATTACCTGGATCGGGATGATGCTCGTTACTTCTCCGCTGATCTTGACGGTCGCGGTGCGCGTCGTGCCCCACGTGAAGCCGTCCGCGAAGTGGGTGCATTCGGCGAGCTGGCCGCCTGCCGTGGCCTGCTGGACGGGCAGCGAGTTCGCGAGCGAGCCGAGCGCCGAATTGACGACGCGCAAGCCGAACGAACCGGTGTCGAGCAGCACGTTGTCGATGGTTGCGCAGTTGGTTGTGGAGCCCGGCGCGCAGACCGTCACGGAAACGGTCGGAATATTGATGATGCCCGCTACGCCCCGCCCGACTGTCACGGCAACCGTGTTCGCCGCATTCGCGGCGATCGGCTGCTGGTTGGGTCCGCTGTTGCTGCTGCTGTTGTTCGACGAAGACGACGAATCGCCGCCTCCGCCGCCGCAGCCCGCGACGAATGCTGTCATCGCGACGACGGACATGGCGAGTACGGCCTTCACGACGCTGACGCACGCTTCGAGCTTCAACCCAAATCGCATGATGGATCTCCCGTCGTCACTGGATGTCGGTGCCGCTCACGCCGGCGGGCAATGCCTGCGGCAGATAGGCCTGGCCGGAGAACGCGCCCATGTGGCCGCCCGAATGCACGACGAGTCCGCTGTCCTGCACGATGCCCGGGCCGTGGCCGCCGCCGCGCACCTTGCGCGCGCTGGTCACGCCCGCCACGTATTGCGGGAAATAGCTGCCGAGCAGGTCGGACAGATTGGGCATTTGCGGCCCGCTCCATGCGAGGCCGAACACGCTGCCCGCCGACGAGATGTATTCGCGGATCACCGTGCCGTTGCCGAGCGTCGTTTGCCGGACGGTGTAGGACGCCGATGCGCCGGTTGAAGAGGAAGAAGTCGTGGCGCCCGAACTGGCCGACGATGCGCTGCGCATCACGGCAATGCCATTTGACGATGGCGCGGGGATGGTGCGCGTGGTTTCGCTGGATCCGGTGGGCGGCGTCATTGGATCTCCGCCTAGCGCGGCGTTCGCGGGTAGCGGAACGAGCAGGACGGGCAGCGAGCAGCAGAATCCCAGAGCTGAAGCAAACACAGCACGGCTGAAGCGGATCGACATGGTTGTGTGCCTCCCACAATCGACAGCGGACAATGCCCGCGCAATTCGCGGGCCCGGCTTGTTGATTCAGGGAGCAAGCTGCATGGCGCGTGCAGACGCGCGTTATGCGTAATGGGGCGTCGATTACGTCGCGCGCCTGTCTCCCTTGGGGGTAGTATGCCAGCGGTTTGTGTCTGCGACGGGTTTTTGGGGTTTCTTGTCTGCGACGCTGGGTGGTGGTTTGCTTTTCTGCGCTGGCATCCGCGTAGCGTCTTCGCGGCGCGAGCGGTTTGGTTTTTGGGCTTTGCGCTGGCGTCCGGGTTATGACTTCGTGGCTCGGTGGGGTTGGTTGTTCTAGCTCTTCCGCTGGCATCCGCGTGTTGCCTTCGTGCTTCAAGCGTCGCCCCTGTGCGGGGCGGCACCTACTTTTCTTTGCCGCCGCAAAGAAAAGTAGGCAAAAGAAAGCGGCTAACACCGCCAACATTTCTTCTTGCCTGAGGGCCCCCAAAGGGTCTTACGCTTCACACGGCAGCATTTCTGTTCGCGTTCGTTGCCAACGCTTCGAATGAGCGCCTCACCCACTTCAAACATCCGAACTTGGGCTAACGGCAGCGAATGGTATCGGCCGCCTAGGTGGCAAACTGTGTGTAGGTTGTCGCGGCGCATAGCTTGGCGCTCTTACAGGGTGGGACGCGTGCGCTATCGGTCCGGAGTGAGGCGTGTGAGGTGCTACGGCCTACACACAGTTTGCCACCTGGGCGGCCGTGGATTGTCTGGCGCGACACGCTGAGACGCGGGTGCGTGAAGCGGGTGAGGCGCACCGCAAGAGCGTTGGCAACAAACATGAGTCACGTGGTTGCCGTGTGAAGCGTAGGACCCTTTGGGGGCCCTCAGGCAGGAACAAGAATTAGCGGTGTTAGCCGCTTTCTTTTGCCTGGCGGTTTCAAGGATCAAGTGCAACACTTCATTTAGGATGTGTTGCATGGGACAAAAATACGAACACCTTGGTGCCGAGGAGCGCGGTGCTATCTTTGCAATGAAGCAGGAGAACAAGAGTACGCGGGAGATTGCACGTGTGTTACGGCGTTCGCCAGCCACGATCAGCCGTGAACTCAGGCGCAATGGCTGGAAGCCGGATCATGAGCGAGGTCCAATGGGACGTCCCGCTATCGCTGGCGGCTACAATGCCGCGAACGCGGGCCGCCGGGCGGCAAGGCTGCGGCGCAAGCCGCGCTGTGAGCGCAAGCTGCATCCTGACGGACCATTGTGGGCCGAGGTACGTCAATACCTGGAAGGCGGCCTCTCGCCTGAGCAGGTGTGCGCCCAACTCGAACGTGTGCATCCCGAAGAACCTGCCTTGAACGTCTCGCACGAAACGATCTACCACGCCATCTATGCCGCGCCGCGTGGCGCATTGCGGCGTGAACTGGTTGCCCTGCTCAGGCAGGGGCGTAGCACGCGCAAGCCGCGCACACGCGGGCAGGACCGCCGTGGGAAGCTCGTCGACATGGTGAGCATTCATGTGCGCCCGCCCGAGGCCAACGACCGGTTGATTCCGGGCCACTGGGAAGGCGATCTGATCAAGGGTGCGGGCAACCGTTCGGCCGTGGGGACCCTGATTGATCGCAGCACCCTGTTCGTGATGCTGGTGAAGATTGATGGCAGCACCGCCGAGGCGGCGCTTGATGCCTACAGTGCGGCGTTCGCGCCGCTGCCGGCAGAACTGCGCCAGACCCTGACGTACGACCAGGGCAAGGAAATGGCAGAACATAAAAAGCTTGCCGAGGCCACCGGTATCCGTATCTACTTCTGCGATCCGCACAGCCCCTGGCAACGCGGTATCTGCGAGAACACCAATGGTCTGCTGCGCCAGTACCTGCCCAAAGGCACAGACCTCTCCGTGTTCTCGCAGCGCCAGCTCGACCTGATCGCGATGCGCATGAACATCCGTCCGCGCAAGACGCTCGGCTGGAAGACCCCTGCAGAAGCTTTTATGGAAAAATGCGCGGAACAGGATATTGCGATCAACCCCGCTGTTGCACTTAGCCTTTGAAACCGCCCCTACTTTTCTTTGCGGCGGCAAAGAAAAGTAGGTGCCGCCCCGCACAGGGGCGACGCTTGAAGCACGAAGGCAACACGCGGATGCCAGCGAAAACACAAGCAAACCACCCAGCGTCGCAGACAAAAAAAATCAAAACCCGAGACTAGCCAGCAGATCATCGACCTGCCCCTGATCCTGCACAACATCGGCCTTGCCTTCGGGGTTGATCTGCGGCCCATTCAGCAAACTTTCCGGACTGCCAGTCGGCGAAATCGCCTCATGCTGCGCCTCAGCAACAAGCTGCTGCGCCGTAGCAGCAAACTGCTCACGCCGCTCGGCAGCAATATTGTCGATCAGCACCCCGAGCAACTGCTGCTCGATCAGATAAACAACATCCGTGATCTTCTTGATCACCTGGCCCGTCAGATCCTGAAAGTCCTGCGCCATCATGATCTCGAGCATCTGCGCGTTAGTCGCAGTGGTCAGCTCCGGCACCCCGCGGAGAAAAGTCCGCGTGTCATTCATCAACGCGCGCACTTCCTCCCGCTCGATAGGCGCCGCATACCACTGCTCCCAGCGCGCGTCGAGTTCCGCCGCGTCCTGCTGCAACTGCTCCTGCATCGGCTTCGCCACTTCGATCGCCGACAGCACGCGCTCGGCCGCCTGCTCGGTCATCGTCGCGATGTACTTCAGACGGTCGCGAGCATCCGGCACCGCCTCCGCCGCGCGCTCGACATGTTTGTCGATCCCCAACTCGCGCATCGAATCGCGCAGCGTGCGCGTCAACTGTCCAATGCGGGCGAGGATGCGGTCGGTAGCGAGGTCAGTGCCGTCGTCCCTGGCGCCCTGCTCGTCGATGGGTGGGTTCACATCAGCTCCCGGTTTTTGCCATCTTCTCGAGAATCTTGTTGAGCTTCTCGTCGAGCGTCGCAGCCGTGAACGGCTTCACCACGTAGCCGCTTGCGCCAGCCTGAGCCGCCGCAATGATGTTTTCCTTCTTCGATTCGGCCGTCACCATCAGCACGGGCAGATGCGTGAGCGACGCGTCCGCGCGGATTTCCTTCAGCATCGCGAGGCCGTCCAGGTTCGGCATGTTCCAGTCCGAAATCACGAACTCGTACGCACCGCTGCGCAGACGCGCAAGACCCGCCGCGCCATCTTCCGCTTCGTCGACGTTCGAGTAGCCCAGTTCCTTCAACAGATTGCGAACGATCCGGCGCATCGTCGGAAAGTCGTCCACAACCAGAATCTTCATTCCCTTATCCATTTCCTGTTCCTTTTTCCCCAATCCAGATCGTGCGGTGATCTTCGGCTTATCTCAATTTTGCGCCGAGGCTCGCATCATACGCGTTGAACGCGATCGCCCATTGCGGACAAACGTGCCATCACGCGCCGGCTCATTTCCGACAGCGACGCGATTTCGTCCGCGGCGCCCATCGCGATCGCCTCGCGCGGCATACCGAACACGATGCAGCTCGCTTCGTCCTGCGCGAGCGTGTACGCACCCGCTTTCCTCATGTCCAGCAGACCCGCCGCGCCGTCGCGTCCCATGCCCGTGAGAATCACGCCGACAGCGTTCTTTCCCGCATGTTGCGCCGCCGAGCGGAACAACACATCGACAGACGGACGATGCCGGTTGACCGGCGGGTCGTCTGACAGATGCGCAATATAGTTGGCCCCACTACGGGCGAGCAACAGGTGAGCGTGGCCGGGTGCGATGTACGCATGACCGGGCAGCACGCGTTCGCCGTGCTCTGCCTCTTTAACGGTAATCCGGCACAAACCATTAAGGCGTTGTGCAAAAGATTTTGTGAAACCGGGCGGCATGTGTTGCGCGATGAGCACAGCGGGCGCATCGGGCGGCAGCGGCACGAGCACTTCGCGGATCGCTTCCGTGCCGCCCGTCGACGCGCCGACGATGATCAGCTTTTCCGTCGACACGAGCGGATTGTTGAACAGCGGCGCGGGCGCCGCGGCATGCGCAGCGGCGCCGGTGTGCCCGGCGGCGGCTGCCGCATGCTGCGCGGGCGCGGCCTGGCGAACGCGCGCGCGGGCTGCCGCGCGGATCTTGTCCGCGAGTTTTTCCGAGTAGTCGAGCATGCCGTCGCGAATGCCGACTTTCGGCTTCGTCACGAAATCGACGGCGCCCAGTTCGAGCGCCCGCAGCGTGATTTCCGAGCCGCGCTCGGTCAGCGACGACACCATCACGACGGGCATCGGACGCAGGCGCATCAGCTTCTCGAGAAAGTCGAGGCCGTCCATGCGCGGCATTTCGACGTCGAGCGTCAGCACGTCCGGGTTGTGTTGCTTGATGAGGTCTCGCGCGACGAGCGGATCGGGCGCCGTGGCGACGACCGTCATGTCGGGTTGCGAGTTGATGATTTCCGTCATCAGGCTACGAATCAACGCCGAATCATCGACGCACAATACTTTGATCTTTTGCACGGTGCTCACGCCTCCTCTACCGTCCTGGCGTTATTTGGTTGGGTCGGGCGCGCGGCGGCGCCAAATAGTTCGATACGCGGCTTCGCGCCAGCCGGGCGCGCAGCGCCCGTTCCCGAAGCCTGGTTGGCTCCCGCCGATCCGCCCGAGCCGAACAGCTCGATGCGCGGCTTCGCGGCAGCGGGCGACGAGAACAACTCGACGCGCGCACGCGCTTTCGCGAGCCGCTCGGCGCGCTCTTCGGCCGATTGCCGGGCGAGCGCCTGTTCGCGTTCCGCGACGCCTTCTTCCTGCTGAAGACGCAGCTTCTTCACCATCACCTGACCGGTACGCGGCATGAACGCGACTTTGCGCGGATGCTTGCCTTCCAGGTCCTCGGCGACGATGCGGATCTTTTCGAGCGCAAGGTAACGGCGCACGAACTCGGAGTTGCGGTCGCCGATGTTCATCGTCGTCATGCCGGCCAGCACGGCGGCACCGCCGAACACCTTTGCTTCGAAGCGTTCGCGGCGGCCGCCCGCCTTGATCAGCTCGTTGATCAGCACTTCCATTGCGTACGCGCCGTAGCGCATCGAGTCGGACGCGGCTTGTGCGACGTCGGCGCCGTCGTCGGGGAGCATGAAGTGATTCATGCCGCCAATACCCGCCGTGCGGTCCTGAATGCATGCCGCCACGCACGAGCCGAGCACGGTGACGAGCACCATGTCTTCGCTCGTCGTGTAGAACTCGTTCGGCAGCAGCTTCACGCCGGGGCGCTGGAAGTGGTTGTCGTAATACAGGTTCGTTGCGATCGGCAGGGTGCTGCTCATGCTGGCACCCCGCTCGTTGCACGTTGAGCCGCGCGGCCGCCAGCCGTCGCAGCGCCGGCATCGCGTGTCAGTTCATAGACGGTCTGTCCGCGCAGACGGAACGCCTGCGTGACGTACGTAAAGTTCTCCGAATGCCCGGCGAACAGCAAACCGCCCGGCTTCACGAGCGGCTCGAAGCGCGACAGCACCTGCCCCTGCGTCGGCTTGTCGAAGTAGATCATCACGTTGCGGCAGAAGATCGCGTCGAACTGCGTGTTCAGCCGGTAATCGCGATCCGTCAGGTTCAGTTGTTCGAAGCGGATCATCGCGCGCACTTCGGGACGCACCTTCACCATGCCCGCGTGCGCGCCCGTGCCCTTCAGAAAGAAGCGCTTGAGCCGTTCCGGCGACAGGTGCTTGACCTGATCGAACTGGTACGTGCCCGCTTCACCCTTCGCGAGCACCTGCGTGTCGATGTCGGTGGCGAGCACCGTCGCCTGGCGCGCAGCATGGTCGCCGAGCGCTTCGATCAGCGTCATCGCGATCGAATACGGCTCCTCGCCCGTCGATGCCGCCGAGCACCACACCGACACGGGCGCCTGCCGGCGCGCAACGAAGTCCGCGAGGATCGGAAAGTGATGCGCTTCGCGAAAGAACGCGGTGAGGTTCGTCGTGAGTGCGTTCGTGAATGCTTCCCACTCGGCGGGATCGTTGTCCGCCTCGAGCATGTCGAGGTACTGGCGGAACGAGTCGAGCCCGCGTGCGCGCAGCCGTCGCGCGAGCCGGCTGTACGCCATGTCGCGCTTGTGGTCGGACAGCGAAATGCCTGCGCTGCGATGAATCAGCTCACGAATCCGCGCGAAATCTGCCGAAGTGAACTCGAAGTCGCGTGCCTGTTCGCCGGATCTTCCCGGCTCTGCCCGTTCAGGGCGTGATTGCGCGCGCGTTGCCATCATCATGTCTTCCGTCTGCCATAAGGAGCGCCGCACCGCCCGTCGATCCCGCCAATGCCGCTGTTGCCTTCGATACTGCTTGCGATGTTGCATGCGCTGTCGCCAGCGCCGCGGCCTTCTGTTCTACCTGTTCCCACTGTGCTGCGCGCGGCCGGATCCAGCCTGCTGCACGCGCGCCTTCACGACGCGCCGCGCTGAAACGTCCATCACGGGACGATGTGCCGGAAGTCCGCATCTCGATCCATCGTCCTTCAGAACGTTTCCCAGTCGGCGTCGGACGTGGAGGCCACGGCCGCTTGACGCGGCGCGGACTCGGCCGCCGCGACCCTCGCCTTCCGCACCACCGGTTCGGCGCGCGCTGGCGCTGCCGCCTCCGTCTTCGCGACGGCAGGTTGCGCATGAGCCGGCTTCGCGTGCGCGACGGCTGCCTTCACGCGGCTCTTCGCTGTGTTGGCCGTCGGCATCGCCTTCGTTGTCTGCTGCGCGCCGCTCACGCGCCACTGTCCAATCACCGTCTGCAGCGAGCGCGTCTGCTCCTCGAGCGATGCCGCCGCGGCGGCAGCCTGTTCGACGAGCGCCGCATTCTGCTGCGTCACTTCATCCATCTGCACGACGGCGCGGTTGACCTGCTCGATACCGCCCGACTGCTCTTCCGATGCCGCGCTGATTTCGCCCATGATGTCCGTCACGCGGCGCACGGCCTGCACGATCTCGTCCATCGTCGTGCCGGCGCGGCCGACTAGCGCGGAGCCGCTCTGGACCTTGTCGACCGAGTCGCCGATCAGCTCCTTGATTTCCTTCGCCGCGCTCGCGCTGCGTTGCGCGAGGCTGCGCACTTCGCCTGCGACGACCGCGAAGCCGCGGCCCTGCTCGCCTGCGCGCGCAGCTTCGACGGCGGCGTTCAGCGCGAGGATGTTGGTCTGGAACGCAATGCCTTCGATCACGCTGATGATGTCGACGACCTTGTTCGAGCTGGTCGCGATACCCTGCATCGTGCTCACCACCTGGCCCACCACTTCGCCGCCGCGCGTCGCGATGTCCGACGCGTTCACGGCAAGCTGACTCGCCTGACGCGCGTTGTCGGCGTTCTGCTTCACGGTGCCCGTCAGTTGCTCCATGCTCGACGCCGTTTCCTGCAGCGACGCCGCCTGTTGTTCGGTGCGCTGCGACAGGTCCGTATTGCCCATCGCGATTTCGCGCGCGCCTGTATCGATCGACTCGACGCTCGTGTGCACCGACCGGATCATCGTCGACAGGCTGTCCTGCATCGCCTTGACGGCCTTGAACAGCCGGCCGATTTCATTGGTGCCTGACGTGTCCACGTGTTGCGACAGGTCGCCCTTCGCAATGCGTTCGAAGCACGTGACGGCATCATCCAGCGGCTGCACGATCATGCCGCGCATCGCGAAGCGGATCGCCACCACCAGCACCAGCGCAACCACGATGACGCCGATGATCGCTGCGCGCAGCATCGACATCTGCGCGGCGGTGTCCGCCTGCTGCTGTTCCGCGTGTGCCTGCAGCGCCTTGACCACAGGCGATGCCGCGTTGTCGTACGCGACGAACATCGGGCTGATCTTCGTGTCGGCGATCGCGTGATAGCCGGACAGATCGCTTGCGCGCAGCGCCGTGAACTCAGGGTTCACGCCGTCGTTGATGAGCGCCGTGCGCTTCGCGACCACGGCGTCGATCAGCGTCTGATCGATGCCGTTCTTCGGCGTGTTCAGAAACGCCTGCCAGTTTTCATTCGATTTGCCGAGCAGTTCGGCCGCGCGATCGAGCACCTGCTTCGATTGCTCGATCTCGCCTGCCGCCGTCAGCGCGTTGACGCGGTCGAGCGACACGCGCGAGCGCAGCAGGAACGAACCCGAGTCGTTCAGCGTGCGGATCGCGACCATGTCGCCGTGCGCCATGCTGTCGAGCGCGTCGCCCGAACGGCTCAGCGCGGTGAGCCCGAGCGCCCCGACGATCACCGTCAGCCCAACGAGAATGATCCCCACGACGGTCAGCGTCGTCCGAATCGACCATCTGCTCAGCATTGTTGTACTCCCTGATTACCCGTCGATCAGAGTCGGCGCTTTAGCGCCTACTCTGGTCCCGACTTACTTGCCCAGCGCTTCCATCAATGCCATTTCCCGGCTGGTCATCAGCTTTTCGATGTCCATCAGGATCAGCATGCGGCCGTCGACCGTGCCGAGGCCCGTCAGATATTCCGCCGTCAGCGTCGCGCCGAATTCCGGCGCGGGCATGATCTGGTCGGTGGCGAGCGTCAGCACGTCCGACACGCCGTCCACGACCATGCCGACCACGCGGCCCGCGACGTTCAGAATGATCACCACCGTCTGATGGTCGTACTCGACCCGCCCGAGGTGGAACTTGATACGCATATCGACGATCGGCACGATGATGCCGCGCAGATTGATCACGCCCTTGATGAACTCCGGTGCGTTTGCGATCCGCGTCACGCTGTCGTAGCCGCGGATTTCCTGCACCTTCAGGATGTCGATGCCGTACTCTTCGGCGCCGAGCGTGAAGATCAGGAATTCCTGACCACTCGCGTCGGCTTGCGCGTCGCGGCGGCCGATCGAACCGGCTACGCCGTTCGAATTGATGGATTGGACTTCTGCCACGTTAGCCCCCAAACGGTTGGGATGAGTTGAATTTCAGTTTCAGTTTCAGGCGAGCGCCAGCGACGCACTATGCGACGCGCGCGTCTCGCGGTTCAGTGCCGCGACGTCCACGATCAGCGCGACGCTGCCGTCGCCGAGGATGGTCGCTGCGGAAATGCCGTGTACCTTGCGGTAGTTCGTTTCGAGGTTCTTCACCACCACCTGCTGCTGGCCGACCAGTTCGTCGATCAGCATCGCGAAGCGCCGTCCTTCCGTCTGCATGATGGTGACGATGCCCTGCGTCGGATCGGTGCGCGCGTCCTCGACGGAGAACACTTCGTGCAGCGCGACCAGCGGCAGATACTCGCCGCGCACGCGCACGACGCGCTCGCCGTTCGCGACGGTGTAGATGTCGTCGGCGCGCGGCTGCAGCGACTCCATCACGAAGTTCAGCGGCAGAATGAAAATCTCGCTGCCCACCTTGACCGACATGCCGTCGAGAATCGCCAGCGTGAGCGGCAACACGATGCGCGTCGTGCTGCCCTTGCCCGCATGCGACGTGATTTCGACGTGACCACCCATCGACTGGATGTTCCGCTTCACCACGTCCATGCCGACACCGCGGCCCGAGACGTCCGTCACCTGCTCCGCCGTCGAGAAGCCAGGCAGGAAGATCAGGTTCCAGACTTCGTCGTCCGTCATCGTGTCGCTGACGGTGATGCCCTGCTTGGCGGCCTTCGCGAGAATCTTGTCGCGGCGCAGGCCCGCGCCGTCGTCGCTCACTTCGATCACGATATTGCCGCCATGGTGCGCGGCCGACAGCACCAGCTGGCCCGTCGAATCCTTGCCCGCTGCCTTGCGCGCCTCGACCGTTTCGATGCCGTGGTCGAGACTGTTGCGCACGAGGTGAGTCAGAGGGTCGATGATGCGCTCGATCAGGCTCTTGTCGAGTTCGGTCGCCTGACCGAAGGTGACGAGTTCAACCTGCTTGCCGAGCTTCGCCGCCAGATCGCGCACCAGACGCGGGAAGCGGCTGAAGACGTAATCCATCGGCATCATGCGGATCGACATGACGGCTTCCTGGAGATCGCGCGCGTTGCGCTCCAGTTGCGCCATGCCGTTGAAGAGACGGTCATGCAGCGCCGGGTCGAACGTGCTGGTGGTTTCGGCCAGCATCGCCTGCGTAATCACCAGTTCGCCGACCAGGTTGATCAGCTGGTCGACCTTTTCGACGCCCACGCGGATCGAGCTGCCTTCGCCCGCATTCGCGGCGGCCGCCGGACGCGCCTTGCGATCGCCTTCGGCGGATGCAGGCGCGGCCTTCGACGCGGCGGGCGCGGCTGCGGCAGCTGGTGTAACGATTGCGGCCTCGGCCGGAACAGGCGCCGCCTGTGCTGCGGCTTGCGCCACTGCGGGCTGCGCGACCGGCTGCGCGGCGGCAGGCGCCGGTGCAGCAGCAGCCGGCTGCACGACAGCGGCCGGCGCCCCCGCGCCGCCGCTCGCCATGCCCCCCGCATTCGCCGGCTCGGTCTGCGCGGCTTCGGATGCTCCAGGCGCACCCTGTTCCGCACCGTTTGCCGGCGCTGCGCCGCGGCCGATCACGATCTGACTTTCGTCGATCACGAAGCAGCACACGGCGACGATATCGTCGGACGACACATCGGATTCCAGCCACAGCGTGATATCGCTGCCCGTCTTCACCTGTCCGACGACACGGCCCAGGTTGCCCAACTCTTCGGTGAGCAGTTCCTGGTCCTTTTCCCCAACGCCCCGTAGCGTAATTTTCAGATGGGGTCCTGCAGCCGCATCGGATGAAGCAGCGCCGGTCTGTGCCGGTTCGTTGTCTGCCCAAACGCCTGCGGCTTCTACTGCCTGTGCAGCCTGTTCGACCACGTGCTCCGGCGTGTGCCCTTGCACGGCTGCCGCCTCCGGCGCAGCCGCGGCAGGTGCCGCCGCTGCGGGCGCGGCGCCGCTGCTTTCCTTATGGAGCTGTTCGAGCTTCGCGCAGATCGCGGCGGCGGTGGCCGCATCCGGCTCGGCGCTCGCGCGATAGTCGGCGAGCTGGCCTGAGAGCACGTCCTTGGTTTCGAGGAACGTGTCGATCATGTCCTTGCGCAGCACGATCTCGTTGTTGCGCGCGCGGTCCAGCAGCGATTCGAGAATGTGCGTCGTCTCGGTCAGCGCCGTGAAGCCGAAGGTGGCCGCGCCGCCCTTGATCGAGTGAGCCGCGCGAAAGATGGCGGCAAGATCTTCGGGATCGGGATGGCCGACGTCCAGGTTCAGGAGCAGCTGCTCCATCTGCGCGAGCAGCTCGTCCGCTTCGTCGAAGAACGTCTGGTAGAACTGAGTGATGTCGAGAGTCATGCGTGTGTCACCGCGAGAGTCCTGGCTGCTATGCCACTTCCAAATATCGGTTGCTGCCTGCTGGCTGCCGCGCTCAGGCGAGCGCCGCGACCAGTTCGGTCAGCATGTCGGGGTCCAGCGGTTTTTCGATCCATCCTGTGGCGCCCGCATCGCGCGCCGCGGCCTTGAAGGGCTCGCCGGATTCGGTCGTGAGGACCAGGATCGGCGTGTCGCGGTACGCGGGGTTGCCGCGCAGCGCGGCGATCAGATCGAGGCCGGTTCGGCCGGGCATGTGCTGGTCGGTCAGCACGAGATCGAACGGCATCGACAGTGCGTTTTCGAGCCCTTCGTCGCCGTCGGCCGCGAGCGTCACCTGATAGCCGGCACCCGTCAGCGTCGCGGCAAGGATTTGCCGCATCGCCGCCGAATCGTCGATTGCCAGAATGTGCCTGATCATTCAATCCTCACTGCGCTCACGATGGATCAAGGTAGCGCCGCCATCGGCGCATCCGTTATCCCGCTATCTGTCATTGCGTCGCCGTTGCAGGCGCCGCGCTCTTGTCTGTCGCTTCAGCCGGTTCAGCCGCACGCTGCGCGACCGCGCTGGTTTGCTCCGCTTCCTTTTGCATCGCGTGCGGCGCTTTGGCGGGCGGCGATGGAGGTTGCGCGGCGGGCGGTGAAACCGGCTGGGTGATCTTTTGCAGCAACGGCTTGTTCGAGCCCGCGGCATCGTTCGACAACGTGGTCGAGCTCGAGTCGTCCTGCATCAGCGCGTCTTCCGAGCGCTTGTTCAACACGATGATGCTGATGCGCCGGTTTTCCGGGTCGAGCGGGTCGGCCTTGTTCAGGTTCTGCGTCGACGCGAGACCCAGCACGCGCAGCACCTTCGCTTCGTCCATGCCACCCGCGATCAGCTCGCGGCGCGACGCGTTCGCGCGGTCCGCCGACAATTCCCAGTTGCTGTAGCCCTTCTCGCCGCCGGCGTACGGCACGGCGTCGGTGTGGCCCTGCACGACGATGCGGTTCGGCACGTCGTTCAGCGTGTTGCCGATCGCCTGCAGGATGTCGTGCATGTACGGCTGGACGATGGCCTGCGCGGTCGCGAACATCGGGCGCTTCTGCGTATCGACGATCTCGATGCGTAAGCCCTGCAACGTCGAATCGATGCGGATCTGCTGCTTGAACTGGCGCAGCACCGGGTTCGCCTCGATCGCGGCCATCAGCTTGACCTGCAGGTCGTGCAAGCGCACCTGCTCGCGGCGTTCGACGGCGCCCTGCAACTGCTGCAGCGCCTGGTCGTCGGCGCGTGCGGCCGTGTGCTCGGCGCGATTGGTCGAACCGTCCGTCTGACGCGTGATGCCGTCCTTGTCGGTCGAGATATCGCGGCCGCCGCCGGGGATCTGGCTCGAATCGACGGCGCTGCGGTCACCGCCCCACAGCGTGATCTTCAGCGGCTGGTTGAAGTAATCGGCAATGCCCTTCAACTGCACCGTCGAGGCCGAACTCAGCAGCCACATCAGCAGGAAGAACGCCATCATCGCCGTCATGAAGTCCGCATATGCGAGCTTCCACGCGCCGCCGTGATGGCCGCCCTTCTTCGGCGCTGCGCGCTTGACAACGATTGCGCGGTCTTTGTCCTTGCTCATCGCCCGCGTTCCTTATTTCGCCTTCACGCGGCGCACGTGTTCTTCCAGCTCGGCGAACGACGGGCGTTCAGTCGAGAAGAGCACCTTGCGGCCGAATTCGACGGCGATTGCGGGCGCATAGCCGTTCAGGCTCGCGAGGATCGTCACCTTGATGCACTGGAACATCTTGGTCGACTCGGTGACGCGCTGTTCGGCGACGCTTGCGAGCGGCCCGATCAGACCGTACGACAGCAGAATGCCGAGGAACGTACCGACCAGCGCCTGCGCGATCATTTCACCGAGCACGGCGGGCGGCTTGTCGGCCGAGGCCATCGTGTGCACCACGCCCATCACGGCCGCAACGATACCGAACGCGGGCATCGCGTCGCCGACCTTCATCAGCGCGTGTGCGGGCGCTTCGCCTTCGGCGTGATGCGTTTCGATCTCTTCGTCCATCAGACTTTCGATCTCGAACGCATTCATGTTGCCGCCGACCATCAGGCGCAGATAATCCGTCAGGAATTCGACGATGTGATGATCCGCAAGAATCTTCGGGTACTGCGTGAAGATCGGGCTCTTCTGCGGATCGTCGATATCCGCTTCGAGCGTGAGCGTGCCCTCCTTACGCGCCTTCGCCAACAGGACGTAGAGGAGCGCCATCAGCTCCATGTAAACGTCCTTGTTGTACTTGGCGCCTTTGAACAGCGTCGGAATCACGCGCAACGTAGCCTTGATCGTCTTCATCCCGTTGCCGAGGATGAACGCACCTAGACCCGCGCCCGCGATCATCAGCACTTCGACGGGCTGCATAAGCGCGCCCAGGTGGCCGCCCTCCAGCGCATAGCCGCCGAAGACGGACAACAGCGTAACGAGTGTTCCCACGAAAATCAGCACTGCCGAGCCCTCTCGAAAAGCGACGGAGACCGTCGTTATTCAGGTTTACGGCATGCAGTCGGAAAACTTTGGCGGAATGAGCGCCGGACTGGGACGGTGTTAACCAGAGTGCCGCCGCGCGCCTGTCGAAGGCTGCACGACGGGCGCTCCGGTGGCCTGTCAGACGGCCGTGACGACGGCCTCGGGCAAGGCTTCGAGTGTTTCGTCGAGCGGCGCGCCGAGGGCCGCTTGCGCTTCCTCGTAGCGCGCGTCGGCGGCTTTCCGGGTCTTACCGGCGCGCGACGGCGGCGCACACAGGCCGCATACGAAGCCGTGCTGCGGATCGTGCGCGTGTGCGACAAATTGCCCGCGGCAGCGCGTGCAGGACGTCATCTGCAGCATGCCGGAGTCGAAGAAGCGCACCAGCGTCCATGCGCGCGTCAGACTCAACGCCGGCTCGTCATGGTGCATGCGCGCGTGTTCGAGGTAGAGCCGGTATGACTTGACGATCGACTGGATCGTCACGCAGCCGCCCAGCCCCGACATGAAGCGGTAGATGTTGTAGAACAGCGAAGAGTGAATGTTCGGCTGCCACGTCATGAACCAGTCGGTCGAAAACGGCAGCATGCCCTTGGGCGGCGATACGCCCTTCACTTCCTTGTACAGCTTGATGAGCCGGTCGCGCGACAGCGTCGTCTCCGCCTCGAGCAGCTGCAAGCGCGCGCCGAGTTCGATCAGTTCAATCGCCAGGGTGATTTCCCTGACTTCGAGCACCACGCTTTTCTGTGCCATCCGCCTCGCTTCCCGCGTCCGTTGTCGTTTTCCTGTCGGCGCGAACGGCCGGGAAAAACGATAAAAGCGCCGTTGCCGGCGCGCGTAGGGTGCGTCTGTCCCGGCGCCTGCGCGCCGGCCGTCGGCCAGTCTCAGCCGATCTGCTCGACGGGCTGGCCCGCCATCAGGATGGCGGAGTGCGCCTGGGCGACGGCGGACGATTTGCCCTTGTCGGCCAGCGACGAGAGGATCTGGTGATCGTCGAAGCGGAATCGGCACAACACCTGGTTCGATGCGGCCAGCTTGACAGTCTGTGCGAGCGACAGGTTGGCGAGCACGTCGGCGAGCTGCTCCGAGATGCCCATGCGGAACATGCCCATCGGCTTGTCTTCACGCAGCAGACGCTGCGCGAGTAGCAGATAGGACAAGTTCACTTCCCTAATTTCATTGAGCATGTCACTTTGGGTGCTCATTGAATCCCCCGATTCAAATCTGGCTGGTCAGGCCTGGTAAAACGTTTGCTCGCTCGCGTTAAAAAAAACCACGAACGGCACGCTTATGGTCAGCGTGCATTTTCCCGAAAGGGGCAGTCGATGAAAATCGGACAGGCACCCCAACTGATTGACGGAAAAATCCAGGATTTCTGTAGGAGTTTTTCCTACAAATTTTCGCGACGGGGGATTTTGGAGGGTATTGGCGGACTGAAAGTGCCGACTACTTACACGCGAGATCAGGCGTGAAAGGTTTGGGAAGCGGATTATGCGCCCATATTTGAGCGGAAACAAAGCGAATTTCGCAGCGGTATGTTCGGCAGCGCACCATTTGATCCGACGAATTGACTGCGCAACATGCTGCGTCAATCGACCCGAAGTGCGGCGGATATTGCCTCGATGCCCGTCGCCGCGAGCTTTCCGGCAGCATCCGCGGAGTTGTTACGCATCATGTTTCGCGCTGTAACAACATTAAGTGTTTGAAAAATAGCTCGAATTAGCGCCAGCGATCCCGATAATGGCACCTAGGGATAACCCCATTGGGCTTCCTGCCCCGGGCGGCGGCACACCGCGCCCACCGTCCGACAGGCTTTCCGCTTTTTGCCACACGCAGGCAGCACAGCGCGAAGCCCTTTGCTTTGCATAAGGAGATCACCCATGCGAATCGCACAAATCGCACCGTTGTATGAAGCTGTCCCACCGAAACTCTATGGCGGCACAGAACGCGTCGTGTCGTATCTGACCGAGGCGCTGGTCGACCTGGGCCACGATGTGACGCTCTTCGCGAGCGGCGATTCGGTGACCTCCGCGAAACTCGAAGCGTCGTGGCCGCGCGCGCTGCGGCTGGATCCGACGATCCGCGACGCGCTTGCGCCGCATATGCTGCTGCTCGAAAAGGTGCGCAAGGTCGCGCATGAGTTCGACGTGCTGCACTTCCACCTCGACTATCTGCCGTTCCCGCTCTTTTCGACGCTGGACACGCCGTTCGTGACGACGCTGCACGGCCGTCTGGACCTGCCGGAGCTGCAGCCGGTGTTCGACACGTTCACCGATGCGCCCGTGATCTCGATTTCGGATTCGCAGCGTCTGCCGCTGCAGCAGGCCAACTGGCTCAACACGATCTATCACGGCCTGCCGGAGCAGCTGCTTACGCCGCAAACGCACAAGAAGCCGGAATATCTCGCGTTCCTGGGTCGGATCTGTCCGGAAAAGCGCGTCGATACAGCCATCAAGATCGCCGCGCAAAGCGGTCTGCCGCTGAAGATCGCCGCCAAGGTGGACAAGGTCGATCAGGAATACTTCAAGACGGAAATCGAGCCGCTGCTGTCGATGGCGCACGTCGAGTTCATCGGCGAGATCAACGAGGCGCAGAAGCCGGAATTCCTGTCGGGCGCGAAGGCACTGCTGTTCCCGATCGACTGGTCGGAGCCGTTCGGCCTGGTGATGATCGAGTCGATGGCTTGCGGCACCCCCGTGATCGCGTTCAACCGTGGTTCGGTACCGGAAGTGATCGACCACGGCGTGACGGGCTTCATCTGCGAAGACGTGCAGGGCGCCGTGGCCGCGCTGCAACGTATCGATGACCTGTCGCGCACGGAAATCCGCGCGCAGTTCGAACGCCGTTTCAGCTCGAAGATCATGGCGCAGAACTATGTCGACAGCTATTCGGCGATGCTGGAAGCAACGCGCCGTCCGATGCTGCGCCGCGTGGCAGTGGGTTGATCGCCGGCTTACACAGGTCAACTCTGCCGATGCTGCGACATATTGCGTAATTTGTTCACTTGAACGTTTGCGCTGTCATTCAGAGACAGTTATTGCGCCTCTCACATGAAAAAGCCGCCTCCCCAGGCGGCTTTTTCTTTTCCGGCGTTCGGAACCGGATCGGCAATGGAAGCGCTTTCTTCAATGCGCCGCAATGCGCTTTTACCGAATGAAGCTATCCCCGCTTCAGACGGCTTACCGCGCATTAACAGAATCTGAAAGGCGGCGAATTTCGCCAGATCGCCTTCAGGCGGCTTTCGCCGTTTCCCCTAATTAGGCCTGTCCGATCAGAAAGCGCTCGCGGTTCTTGCCGGCAATCCACTTGGGCGGCTTTCCCCGGCCGCTCCACGTGTTGCCCGACTTCGGATCCTGATATTTCGCTGGCAACGGCGCCTTTTTGGGCGGGCGTCCGCGGCGAGCCGCCTCGGCAAAACCCAGGTCATGCGCGTTAAGGCCGTATTCGGCGATTTTCTGGCGGATTTCGGCAATCACATTGCCTACTTCACTACGGCGTGCTTCGTCCGCTTCCTGCTGCAAGCGGGCAATTTGCGCCTTGAGATCTGCGTATTGTGACATTTGGGCTCCCCTCTTTTTCTAAAAGTGGTTAGCACGGAGATTAGCCGGTGCTAACGAAATTCGCAATGGCGGCTAATACCGCGTTATCAAAAGTTTTCGTCTGAGTATTTATAAAGCGGCACTGAATCGTTCAAACCGGTGGACTTTTATCACGAAATAATTCCGCGTTCGTGAATGACAATTCTTGACAGTCCATTTGTGCAACGTTGCTTAAAATTTGCGCTCCCAAGTGCCGGGTAGCGCGTGCGCTCTCGTCCTTGAATCCCCGTACTTATTAGGATTACACACGATGAACCTCTCCAAGCGCCTCGCGGCGGAGCTGTTCGGCACCTTCTGGCTCGTACTCGGAGGCTGCGGCAGCGCCGTCCTGGCAGCAAATTTCGCCGGTCCCGTTCACGGGCTCGGCATCGGCTTCGTGGGCGTTTCGCTCGCTTTCGGCCTGACCGTCCTGACCATGGCCTACGCCATCGGGCATATCTCCGGCTGCCATCTGAATCCGGCGGTGAGCGTCGGCCTGACTGTCGCCGGCCGATTCCCGGCGCGCGAGCTCGTCCCGTATATCGTCGCGCAGGTGCTGGGCGCCGTGTTCGGCGCGTATGTGCTGTCGGTCATTGCTTCGGGCAATCCGGACTTCCATCTGGTCGCGAGCGGTTTCGCGAGTAACGGTTATGGCGACCGCTCGCCGGGCCATTACGCGCTGCCGGCTGCGTTCGTCTGCGAAACGGTGATGACGGCCTTCTTCCTGTTCGTGATTCTCGGCGCCACGGACAAGCGCGCGCCCGCCGGTTTTGCGCCGATCGCAATCGGCCTGTGCCTCACGCTGATCCATCTGATCTCGATTCCCGTCACGAATACGTCGGTGAATCCGGCGCGTTCGACGGGGCCGGCGCTGTTCGTCGGCGGCGCGGCCGTCGACCAGTTGTGGCTCTTCTGGGTCGCGCCGATTCTCGGCGCGGTGATCGCCGCTATCGTTTATCCGCTGGTGGCTGGCGATGCCCGGCATGCCGCGGACGCAGAACGCGTACGCGTGACGGCCTGATTGCTGGCTATCCGGTCTGAGTGAAAACGGGGCGCTTCGGCGCCTCGTTGTCGTTTTCGTGGGGTCCTTCCAGCATTAATAGATGGTTCAAATGTAAGGCTGGTTTACGGCCGTATTCATCGCTATTGAAGAAGCGCTTTAGCTTTTTGAAAGGCCCACCTCGCTCAGCTCCGCGCTATACGGGCAAATGCCGGACGCCCGTAAAGCGCCATCTGCAAAGCATTGCGCGAAAGCCGCAATCCACCTGATACGGCGGCATTGCACGCTTTCACTTCGTAACATCCTGTCGCAGTGCCGCTCGCCGGCGACGCGTAGATTGAACCTGTACGGCAAACACGCCGCATCCACAGGAGAATCACAATGAAGCGCATCGTCACTCACATGCTCGTTGCAGTTGGCCTCGCCGCTGGCGCATGCGGTGTCGCACAGGCGCACACGAATCTGAGCATCGGCTTGTCGCTGGGGACGCCTGCCCCTGCTTACGTCGCGCCCGCGTACGTCGCGGCCGCGCCGCAGCCGGTGTACTACGGCAACCGGTATTGGGGAGACCGCCGCTACGACGGCTATCGACATGACCGCGGCTGGGATCGCGGCCGCTGGGATCATGGCAACCGTTGGGATAACAACAATGGCTACCGTGGGAACGACAACCACCGGGGCGGCTATCGTGACTAAGAAGCGTGACTAAGCAGCCGGCTTTGGCGGCGTAAATCGTCTTATTGTTGCGCCTGCTGGCTTCAGACTTTCGCCTGGCTTAGTCGCCTTCACTTCAGCATGGCGCGGCCCCTGACAGGAGCCGCGCCATGTGCATTCGACGGGCGGGATCTACGCCGTCAGTTCGTCGTCCAGTTCGAACAGCTTGCGCAGATGGTGTGCGACGCCCGCTTCGAAGTTATTGCCGATACGCGGCACATTCGGCAGACGCTTGATGAGATCGGGATTCGCGTTGTTCATCATGAACGGATGGCCCGCCGTTTCCAGCATGTCGATGTCGTTCATGTTGTCGCCGAACGCAACGCACCTCGCCGCCGGAACATTCAGCCGGTCGAGCACGAACTGCAGCGCGCGCCCCTTCGATACGTTCGCCGACATCACCTCCAGACAGTCCGGCAACGAGTACGTGACGTAAAGCGCCTCGCCGAACGTGCGCTCGAGGTTGGTCGCGATCACGGCAAGATCCTTGGGATCGCCGATATACAGCGCTTTCGCGATATCCGCGCCGTCGTGCAGCTGCAGATCGGTCACGTTGTAGGTGAAGCCCGAGTCCTGGTGATAGCGCAACAGCTCAGGCGCGTCGCGATCGATCAACCATTCCCGGTCGGCGAACAGATTGACGATCACGCGCCCATGCTCGCCCGCGATCTCCGGCTTCACCAGTTGCTGGACCACGTTCGCCTGAAGATCGTCGGCGAAGATCATTTCGTCGTCGGGCGAATGGACTCGCGCGCCGTTCGACGTGATCAGATATGGCCGGATACCCAGCACATCGCGAATTCCCGCGACGTCGCTATAGTGGCGCCCCGTCGCGATCACGATATGTATGCCTTGCGCTTCGAGCGTGCGCACGGTACTGATCGTGAAGGGGTCCACCTGATGGTTGCTGTTCAGCAGCGTTCCATCCAGATCGCTGGCGATGACTTTGTACATGGGCGGGCGGCAGACGGCATCGGAAAACGTCTATTTTATCGCCTCTTGGCGCGGCGCTTTCCGTTTCCGGCCGCTCCCATGTATTTCGCCCGTCATGCGTCGCCGATCTGCGCGGCCTCCCGCCGAGCCATCTGCAGCGCGCCGTGCGCCGAATCGGAGAGCGGCGCGCGCAGGCGCTCGCGATAAGGCGCGGGCACATACTCGCTCAACGGCTTGCCAAGCCCGCCGCACAGCGCGACAGGCAAGGTTCCGGACGGGTCGAGCGCCGCAATCATCTTGCCGATCTCCTGACCGGCTTCGCGGAGCAGCCGGGCGGCAAACGGATGCTCGCGGTGCGCGACGACGACGGGCGCAAGGCTCGCATAAGCCGTCTGGTTCGCGTCGCACAGCCAGACCACCAGCCCGTCGCGATCGGTCGCGCCGACGTGCTCGATCAATGCCTGCGAGAGTTCGTCGGCGGGAACGCGGCCGTCGAGCGCCTGCTGCGCATGCACGATAGCGCGCAGGCCGAGCCAGGCGCCGCCGGCCTCATCGGCAGACGGATAGCCGTAGCCGGCGACCATGCGGCTTTGACCGTCGCGGTCCAGCACCGCCGCGACGCTGCCCGTTCCCAGCGCGACGATCACGCCGGGCTCGCCGCCGTGCGCGCCGAGCAAGGTCGAATAGGCGTCGCTTTCAATGGCGAGGCCGGCGAGCGCCGGCGCCTTCGCGCGAAATGCCGCCAGCCAGTCGCGGTTGTTGACACCCGCGAGCCCGCAGCCGAAAACGAAACGCGGCCACTCGGCGGTGACGCCGGCGCGCTCGCACGCTTGCGCGCTCGCGGCCAGAATCGCGTCCCACGCGCGCTCGACGCCCAACGCAAGGCCGGACGGCCCCGCCGCGCCTTGCGCGAGTTCCTGCCCTTCGGCGTTCGCCAGCACGACGCGCGTGCCGGTGCCGCCACCGTCGACGCCGATCAGATAGAGGTCTTGATTCATCGATATGCTCATTGATGTGTTACTGCATAGCGTGGCAGGTCTTTTCGCCCGCGACAATTAGCCGATCGGCCAGGTTGCGGCGGCAACCCGTTCCGCTATGCTGGCGTGGCCCGACAGACGGGCGATCAACCAATCATGCAGGAGCCTGAACGTGGCGGAGCAGCGATGCAACTGGGCGACGACGAGCGAAGCGCTCGCACACTATCACGACACCGAATGGGGCGTCCCTTCTCGCAATGACCAGCATCTGTTCGAGATGCTGGTGCTCGAAGGCGCGCAGGCCGGGCTTTCGTGGTCGACGATTCTGAACAAACGCGCCGGATACCGGCGCGCCTTCTCAAACTTCGACATCGACAAGGTCGCCCGCTTCACGCCGAAAAAGATCGACGCGCTTGTGCTCGACGAAGGTATCGTGCGCCATCGCGGCAAGATCGAGTCGACGGTTCTCAATGCCAAAGCCGTCAGGCAGATTCAGACGGAGCATGGATCGTTAGCGGATTTCGTGTGGTCGTTCGTCGATAACACGCCGATCCAGAACGCCTGGACGAGCTACACGCATGCGCCGGCGTCGACGGAGGTGTCGGACGCGCTCAGCAAAGCGCTCAAAGGCTATGGCTGCAAATTTGTGGGCACAACCATCTGCTACGCGTTCATGCAGGCAGTCGGTATGGTCAACGACCATCAGACCGATTGCGCCTGCTATTCGCGGTGCGCCCTGCTCGGGAAGAAAGGCCGCAAGAAGAGCGCGAAGTGACGAGTGCGGCTTGTTCCGACGGGTTGTGCGTATGTGTCGCGCCGTTGCAACACATGGCATCATCGCGCCCGGCTCGAACGGGCGTGGCCTGCTGCATAGCGTCACCCGCAAACCCGCTTCCCGCAAGGCCTCGAACAGAGGTTGACGAGCGGAGCGACGGCCGTCCATGCGCGCATTGAGCGCTAGCCAACACAACGGCTGACCTTTACCGCATTCCGCTCGTTATAACTAATGTATGCGATGTCGTTCGACGCGCCTCCGGACGGGGATAGTCAGCCGGGCGTCGGCGGCGTCGCTGGTGCAGGGCGTGCGCTTCGCAAGCCGTGAATTGGGCGGCAAATGATGCTCTCGTCGCGGCTTCGGGCGTGAGCACGTCACGGAATACTGTCGGCGATTGCACCAGAAACGAATGACCGCTGCGCAGTGCGCGGGGGGAGACCAACATGAAAAATCATAACTTCCTGACACATCAGGAAATTTTCGACCGGGCAGTCGAACATCTGTTCGGCCAGGGCCGCGCGGCGCTGCTGCCGCGCGGTGGCGGCGCCTACCGCGGTTATTGCGGCGGCTGTCCGGTCGGTAGTTTTATCCATCCGCGCGACTACATGACCGCGATGGAAGGCATTCCCGTGCGATACGTCGGCAAGACGGCATCTGATACGCCCATTTACATGGACGTCGGCATGGCCGCGCTGAAGAAGGCGCTATTGCGTTCGCGCCTGAACATCTACGATCCCGTCACCGTCGAATTGCTCAGTTGCCTGCAAAACGTGCACGACGTTTTCGGGACTTGGGAATGGCGCGACCGGCTACGCTCGATCGCCCGCCAATTCGTCCTTTCCGACGAACGCGTCAAAACGGCCGCCTGATATTCATCCTCACGAGCGGCGTCAGCGCGTGAACCAAGCCCCATAAATGAAAAACGGCGGTGTGGCTTCTTTCGAAGCTCACACCGCCGTTGGCGTGCTTTCGCGTACCGGAGGAAGCGTGCTTAGTGCAGCTTCTTCGGCAGCATCTGGCTGCGCAGGCGCTTGTGCAGGCGCTTCACTGCAGCTGCCTTCTTGCGCTTACGTGCCGTCGTCGGCTTTTCGTACGCCTGGCGCTCACGCAGTTCTGCGATCAGGCCATTCTTTTCGATTGCGCGGCGGAAGCGGCGGATTGCCACTTCGAACGGCTCGTTTTCCTTCAGAAGAATCGTCGTCATGTAATTCCTAAATACGCTTGATACGGTTAATGGCGTGGCGGTCAACCCACACACGCGCCGGCCCTCCGGTCGTTTCAGACTGGCGAAGCACAACTGAAAACGAGAGGCAATGCGGCCACGGAGGCCGGAAAAGAGAGGTGGGAGTTCACCGCGAAACGCGGGCAGCGCACGTTGCGGCGCCGCGCCTAGCTAGCGTTTCGCCACCAGCAACCCATGACGAAACGAGCAAAGATCTCAATTCACTCCCGATCATACCAGGAAATTCGCTTTCAGACCAGCATTTTAGCGATACCGTTCAGGCACTTGCGTCGTTCAATATGCGCAAATCCGCGTCGGTGAGCGTCAGATGCACTGCCGCGACAAGACTTTCCAGCTGTTTGACCGACGTCGCGCTGGCGATCGGCGCCGTGATGCTGGGCCGCGCAATCAGCCATGCGAGCGCCACCGAGGCGGGTGTGCTGCCATGCCGCTGCGCCACTTCGTCGAGTGCATCGAGGATCGCGAAGCCGCGGTCATTCAGATAACCCTCGACTTTGCGGCCGCGCGCGCTTTTCGACAGATCGTCGCGCGAACGGTACTTGCCCGACAGAAAGCCGCTCGCGAGGCTGTAATAGCAGACGACGCCCAGCCGCGCGGCGAGCGCAACGGGTTCGAGATCGGTTTCGTAGGCCGCGCGGTCGTACAGGTTGTACTCCGGCTGGATCACCTGATATTGCGGCAGGCCGTTGTCCCGCGCTATCTGCAGCGCTTCCTGCAAGCGCGCACCACCGTAGTTCGACGCGCCGACCACCCGCACCTTGCCCGCTTCGACCAACTGCTGATACGCGCCCAGCGTTTCCGCGAGCGGCGTCTCCTCGTCGTCGAGATGCGAGAAATACACGTCGATATAGTCCGTCTGCAAACGACGCAGCGAGTCTTCGACAGCCGCGCGGATATTGCCCGCCGACAATCCCTTGCGGCTTCCCAGCATGCCGACCTTGGTCGACAGCACGATCCTGTCGCGCTTGCCCGACTTCGCGAACCACTTGCCGATGATCGTCTCCGATTCGCCGCCGTGGTTGTTCGGCACCCAGGCGGAATAGACGTCGGCGGTGTCGATGAAATTCAGGCCGGCGTCGGCGAACGCGTCGAGGATGGAGAACGACGTCGCTTCGTCGGCCGTCCAGCCGAACACATTCCCGCCGAACATCAGCGGCGCGACCTGCAATTGCGACGTGCCGAGATTGCGTTTCTGCATGACATCTCCACGAGCAAAGAAAGCGGGCCAACAAGGATACGCCGTCTTGACATTCGTCACAGACGCCCCCGCGTGCACGCGCGCCACACCCATGCGCCCCCAAATTTCGCGAGATCGCCCCTAAAGTTTTCTTCTGACCACGCCGTCAACCAGGACAGGCGGCGACGCAATGCACACGTCAAGCGCGACGCCGAGCCAAAACAGCCTCTCCATCCGAGGCGTTTTAAAAACGAGGACGCAAAATGCTGAACATCAACACCAACATCGCTTCGCTGACCGCGCAGAACAACCTGTCGGGTTCGCAAAGCGCACTGTCGCAGGCGATCAACCGCCTGTCGTCGGGCAAGCGTGTGAATTCCGCTGCTGACGACGCGGCAGGTCTCGCGATCTCGACGTCGCAAACGGCTTCGATCAACGCACTGACGCAAGGTGCTGCAAACGCGAACAACGGCATTTCGATGGTGCAAACCACGAACGGCGCGCTGCAATCGATCGTCGACAACCTGCAACGTATCCGCCAGCTGGCAGTTGAAGCAGGCGACGGCTCGCTCGACTCGAACGCACTGGCTAACCTCCAGTCGGAAGTCTCGACCCGTCTGACGGAAATCACCCGCGTCGCGCAACAAACGACGTTCAACGGCCAATCGGTCCTGAACGGCATCGGCTCGGTCAACTTCCAGATCGGCGCATTCAACGGCCAGCAGATCACGGCAAACTTCGGTACGCAAAAGTGGGATGCGAGCAGCCTCGGCGTGAGCGGCGTGTCGGTTTCGACTGCTTCGGGCGCACAGGCAGCAATGAGCACGATCGACAGCGTGCTGACCAGCGTCAACACCTTCCAGGCAACGCTGGGTGCAACGCAGAACACGTTCTCGGCAGCAATCTCGACGACGAACACGCAAGCAACGAACATGAGCGCAGCACGTTCGCAGATCACCGACGCAGACTTCGCGACGGAAACGGCGAACCTGTCGAAGGCTCAAGTTTTGCAGCAAGCTGGTATCTCGGTGCTCGCGCAAGCGAACTCGATGCCGCAACAGGTTCTGAAGCTCCTCCAGTAAGAGTGACGACTAGCGGCGCGCAGCACGGCGCCGCGCCCCGAAGCCGCGGCTTGCGCCCGGCTTCGGTACGTAACTGGATCGCATGGTTGGGAGGTTCGCCTCCCATCATGCATTTACAAGCCACGAATAAACAGCATCCTGTTTCGCCAATCGGAGCACCCGCATGACCACCACGTCGACTTCGAACTCGTCAGCTGACATCACTTCTCTGCTACAGCAGGCGGCGCAGTCCATTATCAGCGGCTCGACCAAGTCGACCCTCGATGTCAACTCGCTGGTGTCAGCGCTCGTAACGGCGAAAACGGCGGCTCAATCGTCGCAAATCACGACCAAGCAGAATTCGGACAACGCAGAGCTGTCCGCAATCGGCAAGATCAAATCGGCGCTTTCGTCGTTGCAGACCGCGTTGAGCGGCCTGTCGGACGGCACGGCGCTCAACCAGCTCGCGGTCGCTCTCGGCGGCACGGGCACGGGTGTCACGGCAACGGCCGACCCGAGCAAAGGCGCGGTGGCCGGCAACTACACACTCGCCGTCACCAACATCGCGACGGCCAACAAGATTTCCTCGCAGGCTTACGCGTCGGGCGCAAGCCTCGGCACGGGTACGCTGACCGTCGGCGTAGGCAGCAGCTCGATGCAGATCAGCGTCGCATCGACCGATTCGCTGTCGGACGTCGCCAACGCGATCAACTCGGCAAACAACAATCCTGGCGTATCGGCAGCCGTCATCACGGCAGCGGACGGCCAGCATCTGGTCTTGACGTCGAAGCAGACGGGCGCGGCCAACAACGTGACGGTTTCCGCAGGCGCAGGCCTCGATGCGGGTCTGAACACGGCCAGCTTCACGCAGGTCGCTGCCGGCAAGGACGCCACGCTCTCGCTCGACGGCAACACGATCACGAGCGCCAGCAACACGATCACGTCGGCGCTCACGGGTGTGAGCATCGACATCTCGGGTGCGTCGGCAAACAGCACGCAGACGATCTCGATCACCAACGACACGACGGCCTCGACGAAGGCCATCAACGATTTTGTCACCGCGTACAACAACTACATCACGACCGAAACGGGCCTGACCTGGGACCCGACGCAGGCGACGGGCTCGCAAGCGGGCGCGCTGCTCGGCGACGCGATGACGAACACGATCACGAACGGTCTTGGCGGCCTGATCGGCGGCGGGGTCACCGTCGGCGGCAAGACGTTCAGCCTGTCGTCGATCGGTATCAACCTGCAGCACGACGGCACGCTGTCGGTCGACTCGACCGCGCTGCAGACCGCGCTGACGAGCAACAGCTCGGCCGTCGCAGCCGTGTTCAACAAAACGAACGGTATCGGCACGACGCTGAACTCGTTCATCAACACGTACACGCAGACGAGCGGCACGATCGATCAGCGCACCCAGGCCCTGAACACCGACCTGAGCAATCTGTCGGATCAGGCGACGCAGCTCACGAACTATCAGAGCACGCTGACCGATCAATACAACGCGCAGTTCACGGCACTGAACACCCTGATGTCGACGATGGCGAACAACACGGCCTACCTGAACCAGCTGTTCGGCGGCGGCGGCCTGACGGGCTCGCTGAACTCGAAGTAACGCGGACAGACACCCCGCTCAATGGAACCTGTGATGAACGATTCGCTGACTCGCGCACTCGACCTGACCCACGCTCTCGAAAGCGCGGTTTCGCAACAAGACTGGGCGCGTGCGTCGGCGATCGTCGAAGAGCGCTCGCCGCTGCTGATGTCGCTGCGTCCGGAGCAGACGCCGGAAGCGCTGGACAAGATCCGCGCGATCCAGCGCATCGACGCCGGCATCAGCCAGCAGACCCGCACCGGCATGGATCGTCTTACCGAGCGGCACGGCGATGCGCTGCGGCGCATCAAGTCGGTGAGCATGTATCACTCGACGGGCATGCTCTAAGGAATCGAACTGAAGAACGCCGCGCGACGAAGTCCAAAAAAAAGAAATGCGCGGATTGATAAAGCTGCAGCGATGCAGCTTTTTTTTTTGCCTGCGGCGAGGCAAGACGAGGCGTGAAGATTGCGATTGCGCCGCGCGGGCGCGATCGCAGTTTCCAGAGTCGACCTTAGTTGGCGCCTTCCTCGTAGACGCGCCACATTCCTTCCAGCGCATCGACGAAGTTGCTCGCGAATCTCCGCGCATCGCACATTGCAGAGGCGAGCACATGCTCGCGCATTCTGGCGCGCAGTGTCTCCAGCGCATCGACATTGGCCGCCAGTTCACAGATCCTTTCGACGTAGCCAGCCTGATCGTCGCAGATCCATTCGCCGAAGCCGGCGGAATGCAGCACGCTCTCGCAGATATGGCCGACGAAGCGGTCGCCCTTCATCGCCACCACGGGCAAGCCCATCCACAGCGCTTCCGCCGTCGTCGTGCCGCCCGGATACGGGAATGGACTGAGCACGATGTCGACGCGATGGTACGTCTTGAAGTATTCGTTGCGCGGCGATCCGCCTTCGAGGATAAGTCGCGACGCGTCGATCCCGCGCTCCGCGAAGCGCTGCAGCGTTGCATCGAAGGCATGCTTCCGGTCGAGTTCGTGCGCCTTGACGAGCAGACGTGAGCCGGGCACCTCCCGCAACACGCGCGTCCACAGATCGAGCACGTCATCCGTCATCTTCGCGAGCTTGCCGAGATAGCCGAACGTGACGAAGCCATTGGCACGCATGGGCAGCGGACCAACAGAAACATCGCACTCCGGCGGCGTCATGCACAGATAGCCATCGGGCAGACGCCACGGTTTTTCGATGAAGTGATGCGCTTCTTCGGGCGGCAGCACGTAGCGATCGCCGAGCACGTAGTCGATTTGCGCGATGCCTGTCGATGCGAAAAAGCCAAGCCACGTCACCTGGATGGGCGCCGGCTTCATCGCGAACACGGGCAGGCGGTTGAATGCCGTATGGCCCGCCATGTCGAGCAGGATATCGATGCCGTCATCGAAGATGCGCTGCGCAGCGGCGTCGCGAGAGAGCTTCCATAACGGTGTCCAGACGTCGAAGAGCGGCTTCAGACGTTGCGTGATGTCGTCTTCGATGTCGTTGGTCTGGTACGCGATCAGTTCGACCCGCGACCGATCGATGTGACGCAACACGCTCTCGGTGAAGATGCCCACGGGATGCGTGCGCAGATCGCCCGACACGAAGCCGACGCGCAAAGGTCGTTTGCCGCGCGGCGCGCGCGCGTGCTTGAACGGCGTGACATTGGCAGCGATACGCTCGCCGAAATAGACGGCATCGGCGAGATAGTCGCTGACGGGTCGCTGCGACATGCTGGCCTCGCAAAACAGCAACGCTGTGTGCGCGACATCGGCATCGGGCGACCGTTCAATCGCGCTCCGATAGCTGCTCGCGGCTGCGTCGAGTTCGCCCAGCGAGCGCAACACGTCGCCGAGGTTGATGTGCATCCGCGACGAGCCGTCCTTCAACTCGAGCGCCTTGCGCGCGTAGTGCAGCGCCTCGCCTGGGTGTTCTGTCTTCAGATACGCGACCGCGAGATTGTGATGCACTTCGGCATCATCGTCAGCGAGCGCGACCGAGCGCCGATAACTGTCGATCGCTTCCTCGTAGCGAAACAGTCCGTACCACGCATTGCCGAGCGTCGCATAGGCTTCCGCCAACGTCATGCGCGGCTCGCCCGACTGGACGCGCGCCATGGGTGTCGCCATTGCCGCGCCACCCAGCCAGGAATCGACGATCGCCTGCGCGAGCTGCATCGCCTTCGAATAATGCACCGCTGCCGCTTCGCGCTCACCCATGTCGCGCAGCGTGTTGGCCAGATTGTTGTGTACACCGGGCCGATCGGGGTCGAGCTCGACCGCCCTGCGAAGGCTCGCTGCCGCCTCGGCGAGTTCGCCGCGCGCGAGCAGCAGCGTGCCGAGACTGTTGTGCATCAGCGCGCGGTTCGAATCGAGCGCAATCGCGCTGCGATAGCTGTCGATCGCCTCGTCGTACTTGCCCTGCTCCATCAGCGCGTTGCCGAGGTTGTTGTGAGCATCCGCGTAGTCGCGCCTGAACGAAATCGCCTTGCGATATGCGAGCGCCGCGCTCTCGGCCTCGCCGAGATCCTTCAGCGCGTTGCCGAGGTTGTTGTACGCTTCGGCGTAACCGGGCCGCAATTCGATGGCTTGTGCGCTGCTGCGCATCGCCGCATCCGGCTGACGATCTTCGCGCAGCGCATTGCCGAGATTGTTGTGCGCTTCCGCGTAACCGGGGTTGAGCGCCACAGCCTCGCGATAACTGTTGATCGCCTGCTTCAGCTGGCCGTGCTCGCGCAATGCGTTGCCGAGGTTGTTGTGGTAAATCGCGTTCGGCAGAATCGCGATCGACTGGCGCATCAGCGTGATGCCCGCTTCGTGCTGTTGAATCTGGCAGGCGAGCAGCCCGAGAAAATGCAGCGCATCCGAATGCCGCGGATTGACGCGCAGGATCTCGTCGTAGATCGCCTTGGCTTCGGCGAGCCGGCCGGCCTGATGATGCGCGAGCGCAGTGTTGAGAAGGTTAGCGTGATCCACGGTGATCCTTTGGTTCTTCGGAGACGGGACGAGCGCGCCCGCCTCGCGTCATGCAGCTTGCGGCGTGGCGTATTGCGCCCACATGCCTTCGAATGCCGCTTTGAGGTTCTTCGCGAAGCGCCGCGCATCGCACAGCGGCGACGCGAGCGTCTGCGCGCGCAAACCCGCGCGCAACGCGGCAAGGCGCTCGGGCTGCGTGGCCCACGCGCCGGCCAGCGCGAGGTATTCGTCTTCGTCGCGCGCAATCCATTCGGCGAGTCCCGCCGCGCTCAGCACGCTCTCGCAGATATGCGTGACGAACCGATCGCCCTTGAGCGCGACGACGGGCGTGCCCATCCACAGCGCTTCCGCCGTCGTCGTGCCGCCCGGGTACGGAAACGGACTCAGCATGATGTCGACGCGGTTGTACGACGCGAGATACTCGTGACGCGGCGAGCCGCCTTCGAGAATCAGATGCGACGCGTCGATGCCCTGCGCGGCAAATTTCTCCATCGTCGAAACCCGCGCATGCTCCGCGCCAAGTTCGTGCGATTTCATCATCAGCTTCGCGCCCGGCACCGCACGCAGAATGCGCGACCATTCGACGATCACGTTGGGCGTGATCTTCACGAGCTTGCCGAAATAGCCGAAGGTGACGTGGCCATTGAGCGTCATCGGCAGCGGGCCGACTGTCACATCGTCTTTGGGCGGCGTGAAGCACAGATAGCTGTCGGGCAGCTGCCACGTCTTCTCGACATAGTGTGACGCTTCATCGACGGGCAGCACATGCGGATCACCGAGCACGTAGTCGATTTCATTCAAGCCCGTCGTGCCGAAATAGCCGAGCCAGCTCACCTGCACGGGCGCGGGCTTCCACGCGAACACGGGCAAGCGGTTATGCACCGTATGGCCCGAGAGGTCGACGAGTATGTCGATGCGATCGTCGCGGATCATTCGCACGGCCTGATCGTCGGGCACGTTCACGAGGCTGCGCCATGCGGTGAAGCGCTGTTTCAGGCGCGCGGTAATGTCGTCTTCCTTGGCTCGCGTCGAATAGGCGATCAGATCGAAGCTGCCATCCGCGAAATGCTCCATCACCGATTCGATGAAGATTCCCACGGGATGCAGTTGCAGATCGCCGGACACGAAACCGATGCGCACCTTGCGCCCATCGTTTCGCGGCGCCGGATGTTCACATCGGCGCGCACGCGCGGCCATACGCGCGCCGAAGTCGCGCGCGGCGGCCAGCGTGACGGAAGGCGGAGTCGGCGCGTGGGTCGCGAGATCGAACAGCAGCCGGTTGTGCGCGAGTTCCATTTCACCGTCGAGCGCGATGCCGCGCCGATAGCTCGCGATCGCGCCTTCCGCGTCGCCGAGTACGCTCAACACATCGCCCAGATTCACGTGCGGCACGGCCGAATGCGGTTCCAGCGCAACGGCTTTTTGCGCGCTTTTGAGCGCTTCATCGGCGCGGCGTTGCTTGAGCAGCGCGACCGCCAGCCGATGGTGCGCGTGCCCGTCGTGTGGAGCGAGTTCGGTTGCAGTCTGGTAACAGAGGATCGCCGCGTCCAGTTTGTCGCCCTGGTGGTATGCGTCGCCCAGTTCCAGATAGCCAGATGCGTCGCTGGGTACACGCTCGACCGCGCTCGTCAGCGCCTGCGCGGCTTCGTCCCAGCGCTCGCGGCCACCCAGCCATTGCGCGAGCTTACGATGACGTGCGGCATCGGCGGGATCGAGTTGCGCGGCGCGTTGCAACACGGCGATGGCCGCATCCGCGTCGCCGCTCGCATGCAGCAGCGTCGCGAGACTGTCCTGACTGTCGACGCGGTTCGGATCGAGCGCGATCGCACGACGGAACGCGGCAATCGACTCATCCGCGTTGCCTCGCCCCGCCTGCGCGCGGGCGAGATTGCTGAACGCGTCCGCGTAGTCGGGCCGGAACGACACGGCTTTCCCATACGCGAGCACCGCGTTGTCGAGATCGCCGAGATCTCTCAGCGCGTTGCCGAGATTGTTGTAGGCCTCCGCATAGCCGGGCCGCAATTCGATTGCCCTCGCGCAGCTCAGCATCGACGCGTTGGCGTCGCCAGCAGCGCGCAGCGCGTTGCCGAGGTTGTTGTGCGCTTCCGCGTAATCTGGGCGCAGCGTCACTGCGTGCCGGTAGCCTTCAATCGCTTCGCCGAATTGGCGGCGCCCGAGCAGCACGTTGCCGAGATTGTTGTAGTAGACGGCATTCGGATTCGCGGCAATCGACGCGTGCATCAACGCGATGCCCGCATCCTCGCGATTCGTCTGGCAAGCAAGCAGCCCGGAGAAATGCAGTGCGTCGGATTGCGCCGGCTCGCTCTGCAGAATGGCGTCGTAAAGCGCCTGCGCATCGGTGAGACGTCCTGCCTGATGGTGGGCGAGCGCGGCGTTCAAAAGACTCGGAATGTCGTGCATGTTCAAACGTCCGGTCGCGTTCAATAAGGATGCGACTGTGCGAAGAAATCGACGAGACCGCCGTCGTGTTCGATCATCACGCTCTTCGTCGCGATACCTTCGCGCGTCATTTCGGCGATGATGTCGCGGGCACGCCATTGCGTCGGAATCACGATCACGTCGACGTCGGTCTGCTTCAGCACGTCGCGGAACTCGATCCGCTGGCCCGTGCCGGGCACGAAGGTGCCGACCTTGCCCGGGTCCGAATCGACGACGAGCGGAAAGCGCACGGCATCCGCGCCGAAGTGATGGATGAACGCCGCCGCCTTGCCCGTGCCGCCCCAGATGGCAACGCGTTTGCCCGACGCGCTCAATTGCGACAACTGCTGCGCGATGGTCGCGCGGCTCGTGACGGTGCGCGCGGCAAAACGCGTCGCGGCTTCCGCGCGCGAGCGCGCGTGCGCGGGCACCGCGAGCTTCACGAGCGCGTAGACGACTTCGCCGTCGTAGCCGTGATCGAGCGTGACGATTTCGCCGGCGCGCGACATCAGCGCGCGGAACGATTCCGTCGTGAAGTGCGACACATGCTCATAGAAGAAGTCAGCGAGACGCTGCGTGTCGAACACACGGTCGATGCACGGCACTTCGGCGAACAGCCAGCTGTCCTTGCCCGTCGACACCGCGCCCCACGCCAGCGCTTCGACGAGCCGCGCCGGTTCCGTCAGATGCTCGAGCACGTGGCGAATCACGACGGCGTCCGGCTGGAACGCTTTCATGTCCGCGAGCGGCTCGAACAGGCGCGGATGAAACTCGACGCCCAATCCCGTCTCAGGCGTCACATTCGGATCGAAGCCGATGAAGCGACCAACCGGCCGTGCCTGCGCGAGTCCGCGCACGAAGTGCCCTTCGCCGCAACCGATCTCGACGACGTTCGGCGCATCGGGCAGCCGCGACAGCACGAGATCGCGCGTGTCCGCGAGATGGCCTTTCCAGATGCTACCGTTGTTGAACATCCGGTTCGGATTGCTTTGATACGGAATCGCGTCGTACTCGAAGCGGTGATTCCACACGTGCGTACAGGACGGGCACTGCACGAAATCCTGCGCGTGGCGTGGCAGCGCTTGCGCAGCATCCGCGGAGCCGGGCCACGCGAGCGTCGCCAGTGTCTGCTCGCCTGCCGGGAAAAAGCGCGCGGCGACGGTGTTCGAGCAAACGGGGCAAACCGCTTCGATCAGATCGCAACTCATTGCTTCACTACCTTTTTGAAGTACGCGATGGTCTCCTTGAGACCGTCTTCGAGCATCACGCCCGGCTCCCAGTCGAGATGCTGGCGGGCCTTCGCGATGTCGGGACGCCGCTGCACCGGGTCGTCCGACGGCAGCGGCCGATATTCGATGCGCGAGCGCGAGCCCGTCAGACGCAGCACCGTTTCCGCCAGTTCGCGGATCGTGATTTCGCTTGGATTGCCGATGTTGAACGGCCCCGGCTCGCCTTCGTGATCCATCAGGCGCATCAGCCCTTCGACGAGATCGTCGACATAGCAGAACGAACGCGTCTGGCTGCCGTCGCCGTAAAGCGTGATCGGCTCGCCCTGCAGCGCCTGCATGATGAAGTTCGAGACGACGCGGCCATCGTCGGGACGCATGCGCGGGCCGTACGTATTGAAGATTCGCGCGATACGAATGTCGACGCCGTGCTGCCGGTGATAGTCGAAGAACAGCGTCTCCGCGCAGCGCTTGCCTTCGTCGTAGCACGCGCGCGGGCCGTTCGGATTCACGTTGCCCCAATACGTTTCCGGCTGCGGATGCTGCTGCGCGTCGCCGTAGACTTCGCTTGTCGATGCCTGCAGGATGCGCGCGCCGCAGCGCTTCGCGAGCCCGAGCATATTGATCGCGCCGAGCACGGCCGTCTTCACCGTCGATACGGGATCGCTCTGGTAATGCACGGGGCTCGCCGGGCACGCCATGTTGAACACGCGGTCCGCTTCCACATACAGCGGCAGCCACACGTCATGGCGAATCACTTCGAAATTCACCTTGCCGATCAGGTGGTGAATGGTCTGCTTGCTGCCTGTGTGAAAGTTGTCGACGCACATCACGTCGTGACCGGCTGCCACCAGCCGGTCACACAGATGCGAGCCGAGAAACCCCGCGCCGCCCGTAATCAGGACCGACTGTGCGCTCACTGCGCCGCCTCCGCGACCTGCGCGACGCGCTGTTCCCACATGCCGTGCAGCGCGCCTTCCAGGTTGCGCGCGAAACGCTTCGCGTCGCACAGCGGCGAGGCGAGCAGTTGCGCACGCAGACCGCCGCGCAGCGCGGACAGCCGTTCGCGGTCCGCGGCAAAGGCGACGGCTTTGTCGACATAAGCGGCATCGTCAGCGGCGATCCAGTCGGCGAGGCCTGCCGTGTGGCACATCGTTTCCGCAATGTGCGTGACGAAGCGATCGCCCTGGCGAACCAGCACGGGCACGCCCATCCAGAACGCTTCGGCCGTCGTCGTGCCGCCGCCGTACGGGAACGGGCTCAGCATCATGTCGACACGGCGGTAGGCGGCGAGGTACGCGTCGCGCGCCGAGCGCCCTTCGATAATCAGCCGCGACGCCGGAACGCCGCGCATCGCGAAGCGGCGCACGAATGAATCGCGCACGTGCGCGTCGTCGAACTGGCCGGACTTGAGGAACAGCGTCGCGCCGGGTACTTTCTGAAGCAGCGTCGACCACACGCCGACGACATGATCCGTGACCTTCGTCACGTTGCCGAAGTAGCCGAACGTGATGTGACCGTTCGCAAGCATCGGCAGCGTGCCCGTTTCGACGGGATCGGCGGGCGGCGTGAAGCACAGATAGCTGTCCGGCAAACGCCACGGCTTTTCGACGAAATGCGCTTCTTCCGCTTCGGGCAGCACATGCGCGTCGCCGAGGATGTAGTCGATCGCGCGCACGCCCGTGCTCGCGAAGTATCCCGGCCAGCTGACCTGCACGGGCGCCGGCTTCCATGCGAAAAGCGGCAGACGGTTGTGCGTGCTGTGGCCCGATGCGTCGATCAGAATGTCGATGCCGTCGTTGCGGATGCGCTGCGCGGCCGCTTCGTCGCTGACACCGGCGAGGCTGGTCCACGCGGCAAACGACGGCTTGATACGCGCCGTCAATTCGTCTTCGACATCGCGCGTCGGGTAGGCGACCAGATGCACGCGCGACGAATCCAGGTTCGCGAGCACGCTTTCGATGAAGTAACCGACAGGGTGCTTCTTCAGATCGCCGGACACGATGCCGACGCGCAGCGGACGGTCCGCGCGCGAGCCCGCGTCGACGAGCCACGTCGTGAACGGCTGCGCGCGCGCCTCCATTGCTTCGCCGAAGCGCAGCGCTTCTTCCAGATACGCTTGCGGCGTGGTCTGCTGCTGATAGTTCAGCGCGAACAGCAGGTTGCTGCGTGGCTCCGCGAAATCCGGGCGCAGCGCGATCGCGTTGCGCCACGCTTCGATGGCCGCGTCGAGCTCGTCGAGTTCCATCAGCGTGTTCGCGAGATTGTTGTACGCGCGCGCGTGATCCGGCTTGAGGTTGATGGCCTGGCAGAACGACTGCACGGCGCCGTGATGATCCTTCAGCGCGCGCTGCGCGTTGCCGAGGTTGTTGTGCGCGTCGACGTATTCCGGCTGCAGCACGAGCGCCTGACGGAAACATTCGGCGGCAGCGGCCGGCCGGTTGTTGGCCTGCATCACGTTGCCGAGGTTGTAGTAATAGAACGCCTGCGGATTGCGCGTGATGGCCGCCATGATCAGATCGCAGGCCGTCTGGTACTGGCCGAACTCGTGCGCGATCAGCCCGAGCAGATGCATCGCGTCAGCGTGATTCGGATCGATCGCGAGAATCTGGCGATACAGCGTTTCCGCTTCGTCGAAGCGCTCGGCCTCGTGATGCTCGACGGCCGTTTGCAGCATCGACGCGACCTGCGCCTGCGCTGCCGCGTCGGGCGCGGCTTGCGGCTGCGACGCCGCACCGAGGTTGGCAGGCGTCGGAATGCGCTGCCACGAGCCGTTCTGATTCTGATTGAAGTCTGTCATGCGAAATTGCGCTCCGCGTGCTCGCGGGCGTCCCCTGATGAATGTCGATCCGGTTGGGCGGGCAGCCCGTCGTTGGTGTGATGGCATGCGGCGTGGCGCGCCCACATGCCGTGAAATGCGTATTCGAGATGCCGCGCAAAACGCGGCGCGTCGCATAGCGGCGAAGCCAGCAGGCGTTCGCGCAACGTGCTTCTGAGCGCTGCCAGCTCGTCGCGCTGCGTGCTGAAGCGGATGGCTTTGTTCAGATAGTCAGCGTCGTCCGCTGCGATCCACTCGGGCAAGCCCGTCGCGTTCACGATGCTTTCGCCGACGTGCGACAGAAAGCGTTCGCCGCGGCGCGTCAGGACGGGCACGCCCATCCATAGCGCTTCGACGCTCGTCGTGCCGCCCGCATACGGGAACGGGTCGAGCGCGATGTCGACGCGCTGGTATGCCGCGAGCAGTTCGTCGCGCGGCGACTGGCCTTCGAGCAGCAGACGCGCGCCGTCGATGCCGTGCGCGGCGAAACGTTCGAGCGTGGCACGCTGCACGGCTGGATCGTCGAGTTGCCGGGTTTTCAGCAGCAGACGCGAACCCGGCACGGCGTCGAGGACGCGCGACCACAAGGCGATGACGGCATCGTTGAGCTTCACCAGATGGTTGAAGCACCCGAACGTGATCGCGCCGTTGCCGCCGGCGGGCAGAGCGCCGACTTCGATATCGAAAGACGGCGGCGTGAAGCACAGATAGCTGTCGGGCAAATGCCACGGCGCTTCGACGAATTGCGACGACTCGTCGAATGGCAAGACGTGACGATCCGCGATCACGTAATCGATCGCCGCGAGGCCCGTCGTCGCGAAATAGCCGAGCCACGTCGCCTGAACGGGCGCGGGCTTCCACGCGAACACGGGCAGGCGGTTGTGATTCGTGTGCCCGGACAGGTCGACGAGAATATCGATCGCGTCGTCGCGGATGCGGCGCGCGCAGGTTTCGTCGTCGAACCGCGAGATGTCGTGCCACGCGCTGAAATGCGGCATCAGGCGCTGCGACACCGCGTCATCCCGCTGGCGCGTTGCGTAGGCGACGAGCTGGATGCGCGCCCGGTCGAGATGGCCGAGCACGCTTTCGAGGAAAAAGCCGACGGGATGCGAGTTCAGATCGCCCGACACAAAGCCGACGCGCAGACGCTTCCCTGTCTCGCCCGGGTGCGCGATGTGCTCCAAGCGCTGCGCCTTCGCCGACTGATGTTCGCCGAACGCCCGCGCTTCGTTGAACTGCTCGCGCAAGCTCACCTCAGGCCGCGTGTTCAGCAACAGCAGCAGATTGCTGTGCGCCTGCGCGAAGCCGGGATCGAGCTTGACGGCCTGCCGGTAGCTGGCTGTCGCCTGATCGAGCAAGCCCTGATCGCGCAGCACGTTGCCGAGGTTGTTGTGCAGCGACGCGCGTCCCGGTTCGAGCGCGACCGCGCGCTGATAAGCCTCGGCGGCGCTCGCGGCGCGGCCGTACTTTTCCAGAATGTTGCCGACGTTGTTGTGCGCGTTTGCGTCGTTCGGATTCAGCGCGAGCGCCTTGATGTAGCTGTCGAGCGCCCCTTCGTCGCTGCCCAGATCCAGCAACGCGTTGCCGAGATTGATCCACGCTTGCGCAAACTCCGGCTTGAGCCGGACCGCGTGCGCGCAACTGTCGACCGCGCCCTGCGAATCGCCCGCTTCGCGCAGCGCGTGGCCGAGGTTGCTGTGCGCTTGCGCGTAATCGGGCGCAAGCGACAGCGCCGCGCGATATGCGGCAATCGCGCCCTGATGATTGCGCGCGCGTCCGCGCATGTTGCCGAGGTTGTTCAGGTAGATCGCGCTCGGATGCAGCTGGATCGACTTTTCGATCAGGTCGATACCGGCCGGCAGGTTGCCGACGTCGCAGGCGAGTACGCCGAGGAAATGCAGCGCGTCGGCATGCCCGGCGTCGTGCTGGAGAATCAGTTTGTAGAACGTGGCCGCTTCGCTCATGCGGCCCGCCTGATGATGCGCAAACGCGGCGTGCAGCGCGGCGGCGGCATCGAATGCGGGCGCAGCCGGCGACGGCGCGTGCGCCGTCCCGTCCATCTGGACGTCGCCGTTCGTGAGAGATTCGTGATCGGCAGGCGCTTGCATCGGGGACCCTGAGGTGGCGCGGATGGCGACGCGCTTACACGCCCATGTACTTCTGCATGTAACGCTCGTAGCCGCCGCGCCATGCGGGGCTGCCGAACGATCCGCCGCTTTCGTGCACGACGCTCATCGGCCACGTTCCCATGCGCAGTCCGCGCGACTCGGCCTGGCGGCAGAAATCGAGGTCGTAGAAATGGAAGTCGAAGCGCTCGTCGAACGTGAGGCCGCTGGCGATCAGGCGCTCGCTATCGGCGGCGAGCAGCAGGCCGTCGAGCAGCTTGCATTCGCGGCCGGGCGGCCCGTAGATCGACATGTTCGTGCACGGAAAGCCGCTGCCGTGACCGACGACGCCGCTCAGATACTGCGCGTCGTCGCGCGTGAAGGACGCGTCCCGGAAAAACCACGACGGCTGGCCCGGCAAGCGGCGCGTGTTGCCCGCCAGACCGACGATGTCGAATTGCGTGACGGCGTCGCGAATGCGGTCCATCCAGTAGAAGTCGCACAGATGCAGGTCGTCGTGCAGGAAGACGAGGATCGCCGGGTCGTTGCGGGACTGTTCGATCGCATAGTTATAGATCGACGAAAGACCGGCCCGGTTGTTGTCGAACAGCATCAGTTGCGGCGGGCTCGCGTGACGGAACAGCGAAAGCGAACGGCCGAGCGCGGTCTTCTGCGGGAAATCGTCGTAAGAGGCACGCGTGCCGCAAACCAGGCGAATGGGCTTCATGAAAACGGAACAGAAAAAGTGTCGATGAGCGCGCGGGCGTCGTGCCGGACAGCGCTCGCGTAATGGCGAAGCGCTGCCGGCAAGACACGCGCCGGCTGCAACGGAAACTCGACCCGCAATGAGCTACCGTGACGCTATTCTGTCCGCGAGGCTTGCAGGGTGATCGGTGGATCAGATGGAGTTAATGGGCTTATTTCGGGGGACTGTGGGGAGCGATGCAAAGGCATTGCGCAGTGGACTGCGCAAGAAGAAGGCGTAAAAAAACCCGCATAGGAGCGGGTTTGGCGCGGGTGCTGATGTGATGTTGTTGTGCTTAACCGCCACGCACGATGCGTTTTGGCGCGCCCGGCTGGGATCGAACCAGCAACCCCTGCCTTCGGAGGGCAGTACTCTATCCATTGAGCTACGGGCGCATTCGGCAAAAAGCGCTGCAAAATCACGCAGTTGATGCGAGATATGGCGCTAAAGCGAGACCGAGAGCATACCCGGTTTCGGACGGCCCGTCCACCGCGAGCGGGCTTGCGCGGGGCGGCAGACGCCGTCGAATGGCCCGGGACGGTTCGCCGGCTCCGGCCAGCCACGCAACAAACCCCGAAAGTGTTCGCGTAAACGCCTACTGAACACCTCCCGGGCCCGCTCGCCGACGCCGAAACCTTCCGTCTATAATCGTCCGTGGCTGATCAAGAACAAAGTTGTTGCCGTCGCGCTGTACCGCTCACAATACCCACGGGAGACGAGACAAGCATGAGCGAAGCACCACACGGAGCCCCGATCAAAACCCCCGGACAGCTGATCGCCGCAGTCATCGCGGGTTTTGCTGTCCCCGTCATCATCATCATTCTGCTCGCCTATTACGTCGACAACTCGACCCGCACGGGCGCGGGCACCGACAGTCTGTCCGATGCCGCAGTCGACGCGCGCACCCAACCCCTCGCCAAGGTCGACATCCGCGACGCCAATGCGCCGCGCGTCTACAAGACGGGCGAGGAAGTCTACAAAGCCGTGTGTTCGACGTGTCACGCGTCGGGCGCAGCAGGCGCGCCGAAGTTCACCAACACGGCCGACTGGGCGCCGCGCATCGGCGAAGGTTTCGATACGCTCTGGCACAACGCGCTGACGGGCAAGGGCGCGATGCCCGCGCGCGGCGGCACGAGCCCGGACGATTATAGCGATTACGAAATCGGCCTCGCCGTCGCATACATGGCGAACAACGCGGGCGCGAAATTCGCAGATCCGCCGAAGCCTGTACCGGGTCAGCCAGCCGCAGGGCCGGCCGGCGCTTCGGGCGCAGCGGCGGCTTCGGGCGCCGAAGCGGCATCAGGCGCAGCCGGTGCCTCCGATGCAGCAGGCACCCAGGCGGCCGCCGCGATGGCCGCCATGGCCAATGTGCCGCAAGGCGCGGCGCCCGCATCGGGCGCGACGCAGAGCGCGGACGCATCGCAGGCGGGCAAGGCGCTGTATCAGCAGGTCTGCCAGGCCTGTCACGCGGCGGGCGTGCTGAACGCGCCGAAATTCGGCGACAAGGACGCCTGGGCGCTGCGCCTGAAGGAGCCGATGGAAACCGTCTACAACTACGCGCTGCACGGCAAGGGCGCGATGCCGCCGAAAGGCGGATCGAGCGCGTCGGATGCTGATGTGAAGGCCGCCGTCGACTACATGGTCAACGCATCGAAATAAGCACCGCGCATCTTCAACGCGCAAACAAAAATCCCCGCCTCCAAGAGCGGGGATTTTTTATGCCTTCAGCATGCATGCGGCGCACGTTTGCGCCAGTCAAGCCTTCTGCAACAGCGCCTTGAGACTCGCCAGGCGATCCTTCGGCGACATCGGCGCTTCTTCCGGCGTCGGCGGCGGCGCTTCGTCGAGCCCCATCTCCGGGATGAAGCGCGATGGCTCGCACACCACCGTCTCACGCGCCCGCTTGCGCTTCTTGCACCAGTTCAGATGCAAGCTGCGCTGCGCACGCGTGATCGCGACATACATCAGCCGGCGTTCTTCCTCGATGCGCTCATCGTCGATCGGGCCGTCGTCTTCCGTGCCGCCGCGATGCGGCATGATGCCTTCCTCGACGCCGACCAGGAACACATGCGGATATTCCAGCCCCTTTGATGCATGCACCGTCGACAACCGCACCGCATCGGGATCTTCGTCCTTGCCCTCAAGCATCGACATCAGCGCAACCGTCTGAATCAGTCCAAGAAGATTCTTGCCGGTGTCGGCGAGACCATCGGCGTTGTCGTAGCCCGTCTGTTCCGTGCTCGCTGCCGGTTCAGGCTTTGTGCCCTTGCGCTTCAACCACTCCAGAAACTCCAGCACGTTTTGCCATTTCGACTGAGCCTGGCGCTCGTCGAATGCGTCGTACAGATAGGCTTCGTAGTGAATCGCTTCCATCATGTCGTCGAGCACAGACGTCGCCGCATCCTTGTCCGCCCGGTCTCGCAGACGCTGCATGAAATCGCAGAACATGCGCAGCGGCTCGACCTGACGCGCCGACAGCCGCGCCTCGAGGCCACCCATGTACACCGCCTCGAACAGCGACACCTTCGCCTGCCCCGCGAACGCGCCGAGCGCTTCGAGCGTCGTATTGCCGACTCCCCGGCGCGGCGTCGTGATCGCGCGAATGAACGCGGGATCGTCGTCGGCATTGGCGATCAAACGCAGGTACGCGCAGATGTCCTTGATCTCTGCCTTGTCGAAGAACGACTGGCCGCCCGACAGCACATATGGAATCCGCTCGCGGCGCAACACCTGTTCGAAAATGCGCGCCTGGAAGTTGCCGCGATACAGGATCGCGTAATCGCGAAACTGCGCGCGCCGCTCGAACTTGTGCGCCGACAGGCGAAACACGACCGACTCCGCTTCATGCTCTTCGTCGTTGCAGCCGGTGACGGAGATCGAATCGCCCATGCCGTGCTCGGACCACAGCTTCTTCTCGAAGAGCTTCGGATTGTTCGCGATCACGTTGTTCGCAGCCGTCAGGATGCGGACCGTCGAGCGGTAGTTCTGCTCGAGCTTGATCACGTGTAGCTTCGGAAAATCCTTGCCGAGCTGCGCGAGGTTTTCGAGCGTCGCGCCGCGCCAGCCGTAGATCGCCTGATCGTCGTCGCCGACGGCCGTGAACGCGGCGCGCGGGCCCGCCAGCAGTTTCACCAGTTCGTACTGACACGCGTTGGTGTCCTGATACTCGTCGATCAACAGATAGCGCAGCTTGTTCTGCCAGCGGTCGCGCACCTGCTCGTTGTTCTTGAACAGCTCGGCGGGCAGGCGGATCAGATCGTCGAAATCGACGGCCTGATACGCGTGCAGCGTCGCGACGTAGTTGCGATAGACGATGGCCGCCTGATGCTCGTCCTCGTTCGATGCGATCGCCATCGCTTCGTCCGGCATGATGAGGCCGTTCTTCCACAGCGAGATGATCGTCTGGATCTTGCGGATGAAACCCTTGTCCGTCGAACCGACCTGCTCCTGGATCATGCCGAAGCAGTCGTCGGAATCCATGATCGAGAACTGCGGCTTCAGGCCGACGTGCTCCGCCTCCTGACGCAGAATCTGCACGCCGAGCGAATGGAACGTAGACACCGTCAGCTGGTTGACGGGCACCTTGCGGCCTTCCTTGCCGGGCGTCGTGAGCGTCTTGCCTTCGAGCAGCTTGCTCACGCGCTCGCGCATTTCCGCGGCAGCCTTGTTCGTAAAGGTGACGGCGGCGATATGGCGCGGCTCGAAGCCTTTGTTTTCGATCAGGTGCGCGATCTTCTGCGTGATCACGCGCGTCTTGCCGCTGCCCGCGCCCGCGAGCACGAGGCACGGACCGTCGAGATAGCGCACCGCTTCGCTTTGGGCGGAATTCAGGCCTGCGGACATCGTGTGTGGATGAGTAAGGGATTGAGACCGGGATTGAGGGCGCTTCGCTACGAACGGCCCGAGAACATGCAGCGAGACGGCGCTGGCGACGCGTCGGATCAGGTGGCCGCGCGGCGCGCCGTCAACCCGCCGCCGATGCGCCACGCAATTGATTCCATGCGTTTTTTGCCGTTCGCGTGAGAACCGCGATGTTAACACGAATGCCCTTTCCGATGCCTCGGCTTATGTCTTCCTGACGAGATCCGCGCGGGCACACGCCGCCCGATCCGCCACGAAGCAAAGCGCAGCTATGCCAAAATTGCGGCGTTGTGCGCCGCCCCCGCGGCGCGCCGGTTTTGCAGGGAACACGCATGTCTTCATCGCTGAAAATTGGCTTGATGGGCTACGGCTTTGCCGGCGCCACATTTCACGCGCCGGTGATCGAACACTGCGGACGCGCGAGCGTCGCCGCGATCGCCACGGGCCAGCCGGACAAGGCGCGCGCCGATTATCCGAATGCCACGATCGTCGCCGATATCGATGCGCTGCTCGCGCTGTCGGACATCGAATGCGTCGTGATCGCGACGCCGAACGACACGCACTTCGACCTCGCGCGCCGCACGCTCGAAGCGGGCAAGCATGTCGTCGTCGACAAGCCCGTCACGCTCTCCGCCGCCGATGCACGTACGCTCGCCGATCTCGCACAAAGCAAGGGGCTGGTATTCGCGCCGTTCCACAACCGTCGCTGGGACGGCGATTTCATGACCGTGCGCGACCTGATCGCGAGCGGCGAACTCGGCCGCATCACGCATTTCGAATCGCACTTCGACCGCTTTCGCCCGGGCATCCGGCAACGCTGGCGCGAAGAGGCGTCGCGTGGCGGCGGCCTGCTGTTCGATCTCGGCCCGCATCTGATCGATCAGGCGTTGACGCTGTTTGGCGCGCCCGAAACGGTCTATGCAACGGTGAAGGCATACCGCGACAACGCGAGCGCGCCGGATTACGTGCATCTGCTGCTCGGCTACGCGAACCATGAAGTGGTGCTGCACGCGAGCGCGCTGACGGCGATCGTCGCGCCGCGCTTCACGATCCACGGCACGCGCGGCAGTTATGTGAAGAACGGGCTGGACACGCAGGAAGATCAGTTGAAGGCGGGCTTGCGTCCGGGCGATGCCGGTTTCGGCGGCGGCAATGAAGCGGGCACGCTGCGCGTGCTGGAAGGCGAACAGGAAGTGCAGCGCAATCTGCCGACGCGCGACGGCGCGTACGTCGAGCTCTACCGCGCGCTGGCGGCATCGATCCATGATGGCGTGCCGTTCCCGGTCAGCGCGGCTGACGCGGTGGACGTCATGACCATCATCGAGCTTGCGAATCGCAGCGAGAAGGAAGGCGTGCGCCTGGCATTCAGCCGAGGCGCGTAGCGGTCAGGGTGGCGGCGATTTCGCTGCCAACCGTCAGGGTGTTGGCCTTCATGGCCCTCCCGTATCCATTCGGGATCAAACAGAAAGGAAGGAATATGCAGCATATCGTTCGCGCGCTTGGCTGTTTCGCGCTGGTTTCGTCGCTAGCCGCGTGCGTGGCCTCACCGTCGCAGCAGCTCGCCGAGCCGTCTCGCGCGCCGAATCCGCACGAAATGGCCGTGCATCGCCTCGAACAGGTCGACGGACGCATCGACAACATGGGCCGCAACGTCGACGCGCGCGTGAACCAGGGCCACTATCCGCCGCCCGAAGGCGCCGCGCTGCACCGCCGGCTCGATACGATCCGCCACGAAGCGCACGACATGGCCGGACAGCACGGCGGCGGCCTCACGGGCGACGAGCAGCGCGTGCTGAATCAGGAACTGGACACGGCGTCGGCGGCCATCAACCGCTGATATGACGGTGGCACGTGCCGTGCCGACCGTTCGGCGCGTGCTTACCTTGCCTCGCGAGCGGCGCTTTTTTGACCACGGCGTCGCGTCCACCGCCCGCTCAGCCGCGCCCGCGCAGGCCCGGCGCGCCAATTTGACATCCCTTCGCCCCTCGCGTACATTCGCCGCACGCGTCGGGAGAGCGCGCCGTCCGCTGTCGTTTTCAGAACGTCCAGCAGCCAGCGCCGCCGAAGGGGCACACCCGCAAACTCTCAGGCAAAAGGACCGACCGCGTCGAAAAACCCGCTCGTCATCCGGTCATAACGACCTCATTTGAACGAGCGCCCGTTTTTCGCACTCTGGAGAGCGGCAGTAGCGCGAATGGTCGCGCAGGCTGCCCACCGAAGGGGCGCGCGCCAGCCCATCAGCACTCGCTGACGGCAGCGCAATCTCTCAGGTATCGAGGACAGAGGGGGCATGCAGTTATCGCTCGTTGGCCCGAGATGGGATCAGGCCGCGAGGGGTTTCGCCGCATGGCCTTTCCTGTTTAGCGACGCCCCGAGGCCCCGATGACCGAACTCAAACACACCCCGCTCCACGCCACGCACCGTGCGCTCAATGCCCGCATGGTCGACTTCGGCGGGTGGGACATGCCCGTCAATTACGGCTCGCAGATCGAAGAGCATCGCGCCGTGCGCACCGACGCCGGCATGTTCGACGTATCCCACATGTGCGTCGTCGATTTCACGGGCGAGCGCGTGCGCGCTTTCTTCGAGCGCGCGCTGGCGAACAACGTCGGCAAGCTGCAAGCCCCGGGCAAAGCCCTTTACTCCTGCCTGCTCAACCCTGAAGGCGGCGTGATCGACGATCTGATCGTCTATTACTTCGGCGAAGATCATTTCCGCGTCGTCGTGAATGCCGGCACGGCCGAGAAAGACGTCGCGTGGTTCACCAGGCTCAAAGACGAACAAGGCTTCGGCCTGACGATCAAACCGCGCCGCGACTACGCGATCGTCGCCGTGCAAGGTCCGAACGCGCGCGAAAAAGTCTGGGCGACCGTGCCCCACGCGCGCGCCGCCAGCGAAGCCCTCAAGCCGTTCAACGCCGCGCGCGTCACCGATACGCCGTTTGGCGAGCTGACGGTCGCGCGCACAGGCTACACGGGCGAAGACGGCTTCGAGATCATCGTTCCCGCCGATCACGTCGAAGCGCTGTGGAACGCGCTGCAGGCGCAAGGCGTGCGCCCCGCCGGTCTCGGCGCGCGCGACACGCTGCGCCTCGAAGCCGGCATGAACCTGTACGGCCAGGACATGGACGACAACGTGTCGCCCCTCGACGCCGGCCTAGCATGGACGGTCGATCTGACCGCGCCGCGCGATTTCATCGGCCGCGCAAAACTCGAAGCTGATGGTTCGAAGTCGTCGTTCGTCGGCCTGATCCTGCACAAGGACAACGGCAAGGCCGCTGGCGTGCTGCGCGCGCACCAGAAGGTCGTCACGCCCGCTGGCGACGGCGAAATCACGAGCGGCACGTTCTCGCCGACGATGCAGGAATCGATCGCCTTTGCGCGCGTGCCGAAGGGCGTGCAGCCGGGCGACGTCGTCCACGTTCAGATCCGTGACAAGGCACTTCCCGCCAGCGTGGTTAAACTGCCATTCGTGCGCAACGGCAAAGTGCTCGTCGGCTGATCGGTCACACGATCAGCGTCACGACACAGTCACCAGACAGACACGAAAGCGTCGCGTGCGTCCCACTATTTAAATTAACCGAATTACCGCATAGGAGCATCCGATGAGCATCCCGGCCGATCTGAAATATACCGAATCGCACGAATGGGTCCGCACCGAGGCGGACGGCACGCTGACGGTCGGCATCACCGACCACGCGCAGGAAGCGCTCGGCGACATCGTCTTCTTCGAACTGCAGCAACTGGGCCAGACCGTCTCGGCAGGCGATACCGTCGCCGTCATCGAATCGGTGAAGGCGGCTTCCGATATCTACGCACCCGTGTCGGGCGAGATCATCGAGGCCAACCAGAACGTCGCCGATACGCCGGACGCCGTGAACAGCGCGCCGTACGACAACTGGCTGTTCAAGATCAAGCCGGCCGCGGGCGCCTCGGAAGACCGTCTGATGGACGCCGCCGCGTACGGCAAGTCGATCGGCGAATAAGCCACTTACTCACGACCGGCGCGGCGTTCGCCACGACAGAAGAACGCCGCGCCAGCAGGAACATTCCATGAAGCTCGAACACCCGGATCGTCTGATGAACCGCACTCCTCTCTCGCTCGCCGCGCTCGAAGTGCATGACGCCTTCGCCGAACGGCATATCGGCCCGGATACGGCCGATCAGCAGTCGATGCTCGAAGCCCTCGGCTTCGCATCGCGCGCCGCGTTGATGGACGCGGTGATTCCGAAGACGATTCGCCGCCAGGACGCGCTGCCGCTCGGCCCCTTCGCCCAGCCGAAGAGCGAAGCCGAAGCGCTCGCCGCGCTGCGCGAACTCGCGGACAAGAACCAGGTGTTCCGCTCGTACATCGGCCAGGGCTACTACAACGCGCACACGCCCGCCGTCATCCTGCGCAACGTGCTGGAAAATCCGGCGTGGTACACGGCTTACACGCCGTATCAGCCGGAAATCTCGCAGGGCCGTCTCGAAGCGCTGCTGAACTATCAGCAGATGATCGTCGACCTGACGGGTCTCGCGATCTCGAACGCGTCGCTGCTCGACGAATCGACGGCGGCCGCCGAAGCAATGACGCTGCTGCAACGCGTGGGCAAGCCGAAGTCGAACATTTTCTATGTGGCAGACGACGTGCTGCCGCAAACCATCGAAGTCGTGAAGACGCGCGCGAAGCCCGTCGGCATCGAAGTGAAGGTCGGCCCGGCTGCTGACGCGGCGAGCTCGAACGCGTTCGGCGTGCTGCTGCAATATCCGGGCGTGAACGGTGACGTGCACGACTACCGCGCGCTCGCTGAAGCGATCCACGCAGCGGGCGGCCACGTGGTCGCCGCCGCCGACCTGCTCGCGTTGACCATGTTGACGCCACCGGGTGAATGGGGCGCGGACGTGGCCGTCGGCAACTCGCAGCGCTTTGGCGTGCCCGTCGGCTTCGGCGGCCCGCATGCGGCGTATCTCGCTGTGCGCGACGAATTCAAGCGTCAGATGCCGGGCCGTCTGGTCGGCGTCACCGTCGATGCACAAGGCAATCCCGCGCTGCGTCTCGCGCTGCAAACGCGCGAACAGCACATCCGCCGCGAAAAGGCGACGTCGAATGTGTGCACGGCGCAAGCGCTGCTCGCGATCATGGCCAGCATGTACGCCGTCTATCACGGCCCGCGCGGCCTGAAGATGATCGCGCAACGCGTTAACCGCATCGCCGCGCTGCTCGCGGAAGGCGCGAAGCAACTCGGCTATACGCTCGTCAACCAATCGTTCTTCGACACGCTCACGTTCGAAACGGGTGCCCGCACCCAGGCACTGCGCGACGCCGCGACGGCGAAGGGCATCAACCTGCGTCACGTGAGCGACACGCGCGTCGGTCTGTCGCTCGACGAAACGACCACCCGCGCCGATCTCGCCGATCTGCTCGCCGCGTTCGCGCAAGCGGCATTCGTCGAAGCCGTGCCGCAAATCGACGAACTCGATGCAAAGCTTGGCGCGTCGAACACGTTCCCGAGCGCGCTCGAACGCGAAAGCGCGTATCTGACGCACCACGTCTTCAACCGTCACCATTCGGAAACGGAAATGCTGCGCTATCTGCGCAGCCTGTCGGACAAGGACCTCGCGCTCGACCGGTCGATGATTCCGCTCGGCTCGTGCACGATGAAGCTGAACGCGACGTCGGAAATGCTGCCCGTCACGTGGCCCGAGTTCGGCCAGATTCACCCGTTCGCGCCCGCCGAGCAAACCGTCGGCTACCGCGAAATGATCGATCAGCTCGAACAGATGCTGGTCGCCGCAACCGGCTACGCGGCCGTGTCGCTGCAACCGAACGCCGGCTCGCAAGGCGAGTACGCGGGTCTGCTGATCATCCACGCGTATCACGAATCGCGCGGCGAAGGTCATCGTAACGTGTGCCTGATTCCCGCTTCGGCACACGGCACAAACCCGGCGTCGGCGCAGATGGCGGGCATGCAGGTCGTCGTCGTTGCGTGCGACGCGCAAGGCAACGTCGATATCGAAGACCTGAAGAAGAAGGCCGCGCAGCACGCCGACAAGCTCGCGGCGATCATGATCACGTATCCGTCGACGCACGGCGTGTTCGAGCAGAACATCCGCGAAGTCTGCGAGATCGTGCACGCGCACGGCGGCCAGGTCTATGTGGACGGCGCGAACATGAACGCGATGGTCGGCCTCGCGGCGCCTGGCCAGTTCGGCGGCGATGTCTCGCACCTGAACCTGCACAAGACGTTCTGCATTCCGCACGGCGGCGGCGGACCGGGCGTCGGCCCTGTTGCCGTCGGCGCGCATCTGGCGAAGTTCCTGCCGAACCAGACCTCGACAGGCTATGAACGCGATGCGAACGGCATCGGTGCCGTCTCCGCTGCGCCGTATGGCTCGGCATCGATTCTGCCGATCTCGTGGATGTACATCGCGATGATGGGCGCGAAGAACCTGACGGCCGCCACCGAAACCGCGATCCTCAACGCGAACTACGTCGCGAACAAGCTCGCGCCGCATTACCCGGTGCTGTATTCGGGCCCGGGCGGGCTGGTTGCGCACGAGTGCATTCTCGATCTGCGTCCTATCAAGGAAACGAGCGGCATCTCCGTCGACGATGTCGCGAAACGTCTGATGGACTACGGCTTCCACGCGCCGACGATGAGCTTCCCGGTGCCGGGCACGCTGATGGTCGAGCCGACCGAATCGGAATCGAAGGAAGAGCTGGATCGCTTCATCGAAGCGATGATCGCGATTCGCAACGAAATCCGCGCCGTCGAGGAAGGCCGCAGCGATCGCGAAGACAATCCGCTGAAGCACGCGCCGCATACGGCGGCTGTGGTCGTCGCGAACGAATGGACGCACGGCTATGCGCGCGAAACGGCGGCGTACCCGTTGCCGTCGCTGGTTGCGAAGAAATACTGGCCGCCTGTCGGCCGTGCCGACAACGTATACGGCGACCGCAACCTGTTCTGCTCGTGCGTGCCCGTGGCCGATTACGAGTGATGAACCCGGATTCGCCCGCCGTGACGCGGGCGATCCGAACCAGCAGCCGAAACAGCAAGGCCCGATGACGACTTCGTCACCGGGCCTTTTTCGTTTGCACGCGGGCAGCGTGCGTCAGCCTTGCAGCGGATCCTTTTCCAGCACCAGATGGAACTGGATCGTGCACAACTCGAGCAATTCGTCGCGCGTCACGTCCTTGAGCTTCATCCGATCCATGTTGATCTCGGTAGGCGCGGTGATCGCCTGGTTCTGATTCCAGAGGTCTCTAAGCCTGCCGTCGATCGCGTGCTCGGCGCGCACGATCCGATATCCCGTCTCCGCGACGAACTTCACGATCTCTGCGAGCGTAAAGAAGCGGATATGCGTGATATCGAGCAGGCCGGCCGCGGCATAGGTCCATTTGCCTTTGCTCAGATCGTCCATCAGCATCAGGTTGCGCACGTTGGGGATACTCAGCACCAACTGGCCTTTCGGCGACATGTAGGGACGCAGCTTCACCATCACGTCCCAAGGGTTGTACATGTGCTCGAGCACATCGGCGAGCAACACGCCGTCGAGCGTGCCCTTCGCGATGCCTTCGCGCTCGAGATCGAAGTCCTCGAACTTGCCGACCAGCACGCGATCGATCTTGCTGCTAGCCACCTGCGCGGCCGCCCGGTTCATTTCGATGCCCCAGACCTGACTGGTCGGGAAGCGCTCCTTGATCAACGCCGCCGTGCTGCCCGCTGCGCAGCCGATATCGATCACGATCGCCGGATCGTTTGAATACATCGCAACCAGGTTGGGACGGCCCGGCGTGTGGTAACCCTCCGCGATCTCGCCCGACTCGACGTCCAGATACTGTTGCCACACATGGCGCTGCATACGCGGCGCGAGCCCCTTCGCGGCACCGGTCAGTACCTGCGCGACCCGCACTGTCGCCATGCCATCGCCGTCGTTGTGGTTGTAGTGCGCCGCGCGCTTCTGGCCAAGTTGAACCAGGCCCGTGCGCAATTCCGGGTTGGTAAGGATCTGTTGAAGCGCCGACGCCAACTCGTGCGCCTCGACTTCGACAACGCCCGTTTCTGCCTCGAAGCACGGGCCCATCAACATACCCGCCGTGTTCATCAGATTGACGACGGGCGTGTGCGCCAGCATGCCTTCGACGAGATAGTTCGAGTCCACGGCAACGAGCACATCGGCACCGGCAGCGAACAGTTCCGTGTCGTCGGTCGCGTAGTAATAGCCATCTCCCGATGCGCCCAGTTTCGCGAGAATTTCGGCGCAACGCGTCTCGCCGAACGCGGCATTCGACGGACGATCCTTGATGACGGCGTTGATCTGAATACCCGCCCTTTTCAGGCTTTCGCACGCGATCATGAACGCACGCACCGACGCGTCATAGATGTCTTCGATGCAGTGCGCGCTGAGATTCGCGGCCCACGTCGTGCCGAACACGACGAGCGGCAATTCTGCCTTCAGCCCGTACTTCGTGTTCAGCTGCTGACGGCATGCCGGCTTCTGCTTGCGCAGCGTCGCATAGCCGTCCCACGCAGGATTGCCCGTGGCGATCAGCCGTTCCGCCGCGACACCCAGATCGCGATAACCCTCGACGCCGCGCTGTCCGTATACAACGAGCTTGTCCGCGATCAGTTCGTCGTGCACCGTGTACGGATCGACGAGCGCGATCGAGTGCGCGAGATGCACGCTCGGAATGCCCTGCGCGCGAGCCCATGCCGTCGCCGTCTTGCCGACGCGCGTCATATCCTCGTTGGTGACGAGTAGCGCGATGTCGTACTGCTCGGCCGCGCGCTTCAGGCATTCGAGCAGTTGCACGATGGCGGGCAGGTCGCCCTTGACGCTCTCGAACACGACCGGCCGCAGCTTGTCCGACGCATCGGCGGCGAAACCGCAAAATTCCGGCTGCTGCTGGATGTGACGTTCGAAGGTGCCCAGCAGTTGCTGCGTCTCCGCGCTCACCGTCTGCGCCGCACTCGCGTCCTGCGCGAGGCCGTCGATCGACACCAGCGTGCTGCCCGTCTGCGCAACGGCCGCCTGCATCTGCGGCGACAGTGAACCCATCGATGCAATGACCGTCAACGGTTCATGCATCTGCAGGAACTGCTGCAGCGCGCCGAAGTGTTTGCCCCAAAGCAGGCTGATAATGGCCTTCTGCTTCATTGCCGGCCCTCGCTAAAAATTCCGAAGTATCGGGACAGCAGTGCCCGAACCAGGTTGTATTCCGCGCCGACAGTCACGTCGGTGCCCGCCTTGAACTTGTCTGCGAGTTCCGCCGACCAGCCGCGCGCAATTTCCGTCGACTTCTGGTCGAGCGCATTGCTGACGAGCCATGTCGACAGTTCGCGCAGCATCTGCGGTGACACGGCGCCGCGAAACTCGAAGTTCGGACAGCGCGTCAGCAGGCATTGGAACAACAGAAAGAAAAAGTGCCGGCTGCGCAACGGCTTGAGCAGCTTGTCGAGTTCCGCGCTCATCGCTTCGGGCGCGAGCGGCAGCCATTGCACGAGATTGGCGAAGTCGAGGGAATCGAGCGCCGCGTTGCGCGCGGCCATGTCCGCCGCGAAACGCGCGTTGGCCGCCGGGTCGGCCCGGTTGTCCAGCACGACGAACATGCGGCCCGCGATCTTCGGCGCGAGATGCGCGACGATCGCCTCTTCGATAAAAAGCCCGAGATCGAACAAGCCCTGGTCGCGCGCGAACCAGGACAGCGTGCGCTTCCAGCTCGCTTTTTGCTCGAGCGACTCATACAGCAGCCAGTTCGTATTACCGCCGCCGAGAAATGCTCCGTAAGGCACAACCGTTTCGATTGCAAAGCCCTGTGCATCGGCGAACTCGACGAGTTCGGCGATACTCGCACGCGACATGTACAGGCCAAACTTGCCTGCTTCGTCGGTGGCGCGCAGCGCGTCGGGCCATTGGGATTTGTCCGCGCCATACGCGGCGACGGCGTGATCCTGCGTGTGAATGTCGAAGATGATCCGGCCGCCCGGACGCACGACGCGCTTCCATTCGAGCAGCGCTTCACGCCAGTTCGGAAAATGCACGAGCACGTTCAGCGAGACGGCGCAGTCGAAGGACGCGTCGTCGCACGGCAAGCTCGCGACGTCGCCGACCTGCAAACGGATCGGCGAGCCGTTCGCGAGGCGCCGCGTCTCGTCGAGCATCGCCTGCGAGCTGTCCACGCCCATCACGTCGTAACCGTCGGCGACGAGTGGCAGCGCGGCCCGGCCGGTGCCGACGCCGATGTCGATGATCTTCGGCCCGCGAGCGTGACGCCGGATCGTGTTGATCTCGACGGCGTTCTTCAGCAGGTTGGTGGTCTCGCTTTGAACCATCCGGCCCGAGTACCAGTTCACCATGCCCGGATCTTTCCACGCATCGGTTTTCCACTGGATCAGATCCTTGCGATCCAGCGGCCCAGCGTTGTTGGGTTGTGCGCTCATTTCAGAATGTCCCAGGTAAGAGGCGTGCCGCGCCTGATCGGCGCGCGCGCCGTCATGCCGATCACCGTATCCAGATGCTTCGGCGCCATGCCGAGTCCAGGCCGGATCGCGCGGACGTTGTCGAGCGTCAGCGCTTCTCCCGCGCCGACATCCTTGACCACATACAGCGAGCGCCGGAAGACCATCGACTTGCGCTCCTGTTCGTTGGTCCCATAAGTTGCGTGACCAAGCGCCTGCCATGCACGCTCCGTTTCGATCACGAGCGAACGCATCTCATCCGGCTCCAGCGAGAACGCCGAGTCAACGCCGCCGTCGGCGCGCCGCAACGTGAAGTGCTTTTCGACGACGGTCGCGCCAAGCGCAATGGCCGCGACTGCGGCGCCGACACCCATCGTGTGATCCGACAGGCCCACCTGGCAATCGAACAGCTCGCGCATGTGGGGAATCGTGCGAATGTTGCTGTGCTCGGGTGTGGCGGGATACGAGCTTGTGCACTTGAGCAGGATCAGGTCTTCGCAACCGGCGCTGCGCGCCGCGCGCACGGCCTCGTCGAGTTCCGCGACGCTCGCCATGCCCGTCGAGATGATCATCGGCTTGCCTGTCGCGGCGATGCGCCGGATCAGCGGCAGATCGGTGTTCTCGAAGCTCGCAATCTTGTACGCGGGGACGTCGAGTGTTTCCAGAAAGTCGACGGCGGTTTCGTCGAACGGCGTCGAGAAGGCGAGCATGCCCAGTTCGTTCGCGCGATCGAACAGCGGCTTGTGCCACTCCCACGGCGTATAGGCCTGCTGATACAGCGCATAGAGCGATTTGCCCGCCCACAGGCTATTTTCGTCGCCGATATGGAATTCGCCTTCGTCGATGTCGAGCGTCATCGTGTCGGGCGTATAGGTTTGCAGCTTGAGCGCGTGCGCGCCGCTGCGTGCCGCCGCTTCGACGATTTCCAGCGCGCGTTCGAGCGACTGGTTGTGATTGCCGGACATTTCCGCGATCACGAACGGCTGACTGCCGGGGCCGACGGACCGGTTCGCGATTCTGATTTCTTTCATCGATAGTTTCCTCACGCCTTCCGCGCGTCCCGTCATCGGGACACGCAGTTCCTATGTATTGCGCGTTCCCGCTTCATCCGTTCGATTGCGCGAGCGCCCGAAGCGCCGCGAACATCAGCTCGGCGCGCCGCCAGTCTTCGGGCGTGTCGATGTCCTGCACGAGATGGCGCGGCAGCACGACGGGCATCGACAGCGGCGAAAAAAGCGTGTCGCCGCGCTGCCATGCTTGCGTGCGTCCCCAGTAGAACTGCCCGGCGTCATGCCACGTTTCCGGCAAGTCCTGCGAACGCGTCAGACGATGTTCGGGATAGACGGCATCGAGCCCGCCGTCGGTCGTCAGCCGCAATGCCCGCTGCACGGGGAACGCGAAGGTCGTCACCGAAAACGCATACGACTTCTCGCGATGCGCCTCGAGCATCGAGATACCTTCGCGCAAGTAGCGAACGTCGATGAACGGCGCGGTGGCGTAAATGCAGCACGCGTATTCGTAGTGTTCACCGAGCGCGCTCAACGCGTGCTGTACGACTTCAAGCGTGCCGGCATGGTCGTTGGACAGCTCCGGGGGACGCATGAACGGCGTCTGCGCGCCGTACTCGCGCGCGACGGCCGCGATGTCCTCGCTGTCTGTGCTGACCACGACGCGATCAAACAGCGCGCTATCGAGCGCCGCGCGAATCGAGTGCGCGATGATGGGCACGCCGTCAAACAGGCGAACGTTCTTGTGCGGAATGCGCTTGCTGCCCCCGCGTGCGGGAATAATGGCGACGCGGCTCATCCGAGCACCCGCTTTAGTTGCGCCACCACGCGATCCTGCTGCGCATCGGTCAGGGCCGCGTAGAGCGGCAGGCTGAGCGCCTCACGGTAATACTGCTCCGCTTGCGGAAAGTCGCCGGGCTTGAAGCCGAGGCGGCGGTAGTACGGTTGCAGATGAACGGGGATGTAGTGAACGTTGACGCCGATGTCGGCGGCTCGCAACGCATCGAACACCGCGCGGCGATCGGCATGCGCACTGTTGTCCTTCACGCGCACGACATAGAGATGCCACGCCGATTCGTCGAGCGCATCGAGCTGCGGCAATTGCAGCGGCAGATTCTTCAGCAGCGTATCGTAGCGTTGCACGAGCATGCGACGTCGCGCGAGAAAGCCATCCAGCCGCTTGAGCTGCGACAGCCCGAGTACCGCCTGGATATCGGTGATCCGATAGTTGAAGCCGAGCTCCTGCATCTCGTACGACCACGCGCCAACGTCCGGCTCATCCATCTGTGCGGGATCGCGCGTGATGCCGTGACTGCGCAAGCGGCGCAGGCGATCGCACAACGCGGGATCGTTGGTTAGCACGGCGCCGCCCTCACCCGTGGTCACGATCTTCACGGGATGAAAGCTGAACACCGTCATGTGCGCGTAGTCGCCGCAACCAACGGGGCGCCCCGCGTACGATGCACCGACAGCATGCGAAGCATCTTCGATCACCGTAAAGCCGTATTCGTCGGACAGACGCTTCACGCGCTTCATATCGCAACTGCCGCCCGCGAACGCGACGGGAATCACGACCTTCGGCAAGGTGCCCGCGCGACGCGCCGCCTGCAACTTCACTTCGAGCACGTTGGCGTCCATGCACCACGTCAGCGGATCGATATCGACGAAATCGACGTCCGCGCCGCAATACCGGCCGCAATTCGCCGATGCGACGAACGTGTTCGGCACGGTCCACAGGCGGTCGCCCGACCCCAGCCCTGCGGCGACGCACGCGATATGCAGCGCAGCAGTCGCGTTGCATACGGCGACCGCGTGACGCGCGCTGGCGCGGCGAGCCAGCTCTTCCTCGAAAGCGGCAATCGCCGGGCCTTGTGTGAGCCAGTCGGAGCGCAGCACCGCTTCGACCGCTGCGATGTCCGCGTCGTCGATCGATTGGCGGCCGTACGGAATGAACGTGCTCATGGATGTTGCTTGTCGAGGGCAGCCAGTTCGTCTACCGTGAGGAACCAGCCGTTGTTGTCGGATGTGTACTTGAAGCCTTCCGTTACCCGACTGCCCGTCTCGCCCATGCCGTTCGTCTCGTACTCGCTTTGCACGACAAAACGGATCGCCGGCGTGATGACGTAGTGATCGTGATATTCAAGCGTGTGCAGACTGTCGTCGCGCGCAATCATCATTTCGTGCAGCTTCTCGCCGGGACGAATGCCAATCACGTGCTGGTCCAGTTCGGGCGCCATCGCCTTCGCCAGATCGACGATCTTCACGGACGGAATTTTCGGCACGAAGATCTCGCCGCCCTGCATGCGCTGAAAGTTCTTCAGCACGAAGTCCACACCGTGATCGAGCGTGATCCAGAAGCGCGTCATGCGCTGATCGGTGATCGGCAGGCTCTTCGCTTCTTCGGCAATCAGCTTGCGGAAGAACGGCACCACCGAGCCGCGTGAACCGACCACGTTGCCGTAGCGCACGACGGCAAAGCGCGTGCGATGCTTGCCGACCAGATTGTTCGCCGCCACGAACAGCTTGTCGGACAGCAGCTTGGTCGCGCCATACAGGTTGATCGGGCTGGCGGCCTTGTCGGTGGACAGCGCAATCACTTTTTCGACGCCGTTCTCGATTGCGGCGTTGATCACGTTCTCCGCGCCCGTCACGTTCGTGCGGATGCATTCCGTCGGGTTGTATTCGGCCGCAGGCACCTGCTTGAGCGCGGCGGCATGCACCACGTAATCGATGCCGCGCATGGCCTGGCGCAGGCGCTCGCCGTCGCGCACGTCGCCGAGGAAATACCGCATGCACGGCGCGTCGAATTTCTGCTGCATTTCGTATTGCTTCAGCTCGTCGCGCGAGAACACGACGACGCGCGATGGCTTGTATTGCGCCAGCACGGCCGAGATGAACTTGTGGCCGAAGGAACCCGTGCCACCCGTGATCAAAATTGCCTTGTTGTCCAACATTGTTCGCTTCCTTGATATCGAGCCGTACTTCTCGTGAGCCGCCGTGTGCGTTCCGATTGCCTGCCTGTTTCCGTCAGCCGCCGCGCCCCGCTTCACGGGACAACGCGCGGTAACGCTGCCGAAGAACGGGAATCGGCACGTTCCATCCGTCGTTGCCCAGCAGCGAATCCTTGAGCGCCGAAAATTCGGACGCGCGATGAAAGGTGCCGGCGCCGCTGTGCGCGCGCGGCGCGATTCGTCCGTCGCGCAGCGAAGACCAGTTCTCCATGAACAGTTCGCCGATCGTCTGCTGCAATGTCGCGTAGCTGCTGCCGAGCGTCTCGCTGTCCTCGTCGAACGAAACTTCGCGCTGCAGCAGGAGCGCGCCTGTATCGATGCCCTCGTCGATCATGTGGATCGACACCCCTTTGGGCGTTTCGTCGAGGAACGACCACAGGTTCGGATCGGCGCCGCGGTTGTACGGCAACAGCGAGATATGGAGATTGATGAACCGGTCCGGCGCCGCAGCGAGAACATCGCGCTTCAGAATGTGACGGTACGAGTGACTTACAATCAGGTCCGGCGCAAGCGCTGCGATTTCCTGCGCGCTCACGGGCGTCTCCCGCACGGTCAGCGTTTCGCGTTGGCCGAGCCAGTCGGCCAGCGGCCGCGCCGCCTCGCCACTCGTCAAAAACAGTACTTTCATTTGCCTATGCCGAACCCTGAAGATTTCACCGACGCGCGTTACGACGCCGTCGTGGTCCTCGCGAACCTGATGGATGCGGACGGAACCCTGAACGACGAAACCCGCGCACGCGTAGACCTCGGCATCGAAGCAATGAAAACCGCCAGGGCGCCATTGCTGGTGATGTGCGGTTGGGCATATCGCGATGATTCGGACATCTGCATCGCCGACGCGATGCGCCGCTACGCACTCGAATACGCGAACCTCGACGCATCGCGCATCATCGCGGAGACCACGTCGCGCGACACAGTCGGCGATGCGGTCTTCACCCGGCGCAACCTCGCGACCACCTTCGGCGGCCCGCGCATTCTCGTCTCCACCAGCCGCTATCACGCTGCCCGCACGCTCGAAATCTTTGCCTTTGTCTACGGTCCTACCTTCCACATCGATGTCGTGGGCGCCGGTGTTCCTCCGACTGCCGCGCAACTGACCAGCGAAGCGCGCTCGCTCGACGCCTTCCGCACCACCTTCTCCGGCGTCGCAGCCGGCGATGCCGACGCGATCTTCGAGCGGTTGCGGGAGCGTCATCCGTTCTACAACGGCGACGTCTATCCTCGCGTCTGACGCGGCGTGCTGCCGTCCACGATCCTTCCACTCACGACGCAAATCCCTGTAACACGTTAGGCAGTATCGACGACATGCGGAAAAAACGACGCGTGGAAATGCAGCCGAAAACCACGCCAATTCGGCCGATAAGGCGGCACGGCGCGACACGAGGCGGACGGCCCGCTGCCACGGGCGCACGTCCCGCGCGCGGCGCACGACGCGCTGAGCCTCGCACGTTCGCCCGTCGGGCTGTCGCTTTGCGCGTCAGACGGCTAACATCTCACCTTGGATCGAACCAGAGGAGCCATGCATGAAGCGAAACGGTCAGGCGCCGATACGCCGTAGCGCGCGCGCATCATCGACGCATCCGTTTCTTCCGCGCATTGCCGCCACGTTGCTCGCCATGGGAGCATTCGCGCTGCCGCCGGGCCCGGCCTACGCCGCGATGAACCTCTGCGCCGCGCCCGCGCTGCAAACCAGCGAGCGAACCAATTCCGATCCGGGCGTCAAGGCTTTGGTGAGCAACGTCCAGGCGCATCTGAACGAGCCGGCGCACGCGGTGCGTCAGTTGCATACGGAAGGCACGCTGCCTCACGAGGGCATCTACGACCAGAGCAAGGAAGCGGAGAAAGATCTCGACCTGTTGCGCGATGCTGCCCTCGCGTGGCGCGCCACCAGCGACGACCGCTATCTGAAGCTGGTCGACCGCCTGTTGTATGCATGGGTCACGACCTACCAGCCGTCGTTCAATCCGATCGACGAAACGCCGTTCGAAGGGCTGATCCTCGCGTACGACATGACGGCGAGCGCCCTGCCCGTGAAAACGCGCAATGCAACGATGGTCTTCCTCGCGAAGCTCGCGAACGGCTATATCGCGCAGATCGACGCGCAAAAGCGGCCGCTGACGGGCACGTTCCGTAACAATTGGCAGAGCCACCGCGTAAAGCTGATCGCCATGGCGGCTTTCACGCTCGACAACCGCAAGATGATCGAGGCCGCGCAGCGCCTGTACGTCGAGCACGTCAACGACAACATCGCGCCCGACGGCACGACCGTCGATTTCGGCGAGCGCGATGCGCTGCACTATGTGACTTACGATCTGCAGCCCCTGGTGACGGCCGCGCTCGCCGCGCGCCGCCACAACCGCAACTGGCTCAACGAACGCGCGCCGAGCGGCGCGACGCTCGCCGCCGCGTTGAACTGGCTCACGCCGTATGCAATGGGCGCTCGAACGCACGACGAATTCGTGCGTTCGAGCGTGCCTTTCGACACAAAGCGCCGCGAGGCCGGTTTGCCGGGCTATAGTGGACAGTGGGACCCGAAGAATGCGGCTGAGCTGTATCACCTCGCCGCACGGCTCGACGGACGCTACACGCCCGTCGCGCTGAAACTGGCACCGACGCCGCCCGCGTGGCTCGCCGTGTGTCTGCCGTTGCCGGCGCGTTGATCACGCGCGGCACATTCTGCTGCCGCGCTACCCGCGCAGTGCAGCACAAACGAATTTCCAGCTAGCAGGAGCAGTGATGGCAGTCAGCGTTTTCGATCTCTTCAAAATCGGCATTGGCCCGTCGAGTTCGCACACGGTCGGTCCCATGCGCGCGGCGCTGATGTTCGCGCAAGGGCTCGAGCGCGACGGACTGCTCGACAACACGGCATCGGTGAAAGTCGATCTGTATGGCTCGCTCGGTGCGACGGGCAAAGGCCACGGCACCGATCGCGGCGTGATGCTCGGCCTGCTCGGCGACGCGCCCGATACCGTCGATCCCGACACGATTGCGGCCCGCCTCGAACAGGTCCGCACGTCACGCACGCTTACGCTGCTCGGCACGCACCCAATTCCCTTCGTGCAGAAGGACCACATTTCGTTCTACCGGCAGGCACTCCCCGAGCATCCGAACGGCCTCAAGCTGCGCGCTTTCGATGCGAACGGCGAGACGCTGCGCGAATCGACGTATCTGTCGGTTGGCGGCGGTTTTGTCGTGACGGCAGGCGCGCCGAATACGAAGGTGCTCGCCGCCGTCGAACAGTTGCCGCATCCGTTCCGCAGCGGCAACGATTTGCTGGAGATGTGCAAGGCGACGGGCAAGAGCATCGCGCAACTGATGTGGGAAAACGAGCGCGCATGGCATACGGATGAAGAAACGCGCACGGGCCTGCTGAAGATCTGGGACGTGATGCAATCGTGCGTTGCGCGCGGCTGCGGCATCAACAATCCGGACGCGGACGGCAATCTGCCTGGTCCGTTCCAGGTGAAGCGGCGCGCGCCGCAACTGTATCGCGGGCTGACGGGCAATCCGGAGCGCGCGTTGCAAGACCCGCTGTCGATGATCGACTGGATCAATCTGTACGCGATCGCCGTCAACGAAGAGAACGCGGCGGGCGGCCGCGTGGTCACTGCGCCGACCAACGGCGCGGCGGGCATCATCCCTGCCGTGCTGCATTACTACACGCGCTTCATGCCGAACTCGAACCAGCAAGGCGTGTTCGACTTTCTGATGACGGCGGCTGCAATCGGCATTCTGTACAAGCTGAACGCGTCGATCTCCGGCGCGGAAGTGGGCTGCCAGGGCGAAGTGGGCGTCGCATGCTCGATGGCGGCGGGCGCGCTCGCGGCCGTGATGGGCGGCACGCCGCTGCAGGTCGAGAATGCCGCGGAAATCGGCATGGAACATAACCTGGGCCTCACGTGCGACCCCGTCGGCGGGATGGTGCAGATTCCTTGCATCGAGCGCAATGCGATGGCGTCGGTAAAAGCGGTGAACGCCGCGCGCATGGCGCTGCGCGGCGACGGCAGTCATTATGTTTCGCTCGATTCCGTCATCAAGACGATGCGCGAAACGGGCGCCGACATGAAGACCAAGTACAAGGAAACGTCGCGCGGCGGGCTGGCGGTGAACATCATCGAATGTTGATGCCGCTTTTACGAATGACATCGGCGAGGGTCTCGGCGTAAGCTGTCGAAGCTCTTCTGACTGGAGGTGTCTTCGCAATGTCGCTGTCTTCCGATGCTTCAAATATGACTACTGGCGCGCGGCTCATGGTCGACGCGCTGTTGACGCATGGCGTCGAGCGCGTGTTCTGCGTGCCCGGCGAAAGTTTTCTGGCCGTACTCGATTCGTTGCACGACGAGGCTTCGCAGATTCGGACGGTCGTGTGCCGTCACGAAGCGGCCGCCGCCAACATGGCGGAAGCCGTCGGCAAGCTGACGGGCCGGCCGGGCATTGCAATCGTCACGCGCGGCCCGGGCGCGACGCACGCATCGATTGGCGTGCACACCGCGTTTCAGGATTCGACGCCGATGATCCTGCTGATCGGCCAATGCGCGCGCGAGCATCTGGACCGCGAGGCGTTCCAGGAAATCGACTATCGGCGCATGTTTGGACAGATGGCGAAGTGGGTCGCGCAGATCGACGACGCGCGCCGCATCCCCGAATACATGAGCCACGCGTTCCACACGGCGACATCGGGCCGTCCGGGTCCTGTCGTGCTGTCGCTGCCGGAAGACATGTTGAGCGACGCCTGCGCCGCGATGCCGGGCGCGCCCGCCTATCAGCGTGTTGCAGCAGCGCCCGCGCCGCAGCAGATCGAGCGTTTGCGCGGCCTGCTCGAAGGCGCGAAGAAACCGATGGTGATCGCAGGCGGCAGCGGCTGGACGCCGCAAGCATGCGAAGACTTGCGCACATTCATCGAAAACTGGCAGCTCCCGATCGGCCTCGCATTCCGCTTCCAGGACACGCTCGACAACGAGCATCCGAACTATGCGGGCGACGTCGGACTCGGCATCAACCCGGCACTTGCCAAACGTATTCAAGACGCGGACGTGCTGTTTGCGCTCGGTCCACGCCTGGGCGAAGCGACGACGAACGGCTACACGCTCTTCGACATTCCGAAGACGAAGCAGACGCTGATCCACGTTCACCAGGGCGCGGAAGAACTGGGCCGCGTCTATTCCGCCGATCTGCCGATTGTCTCCGGCATGCCAGAGATCGCGTCGATGCTGGCGCAACTGAAGCCGTCGACGAAACCCGTATGGGAAGGCGCGGCAAAAGAAGCGCACGACGCGTACCTCGAATGGCGCAAGCCGCGCAAGATTCCGGGCGACGTGCAGCTTGGCGAGATCATGTTGCAACTGCGCGAGCACTTGCCGAAGGACGCGATCCTGACCAACGGCGCGGGCAACTATGCGACGTGGCTGCACCGGCACTTCGCGTACCGCCACTTCCGCTCGCAGCTTGCGCCGACGAGCGGCGCTATGGGCTATGGCGTGCCGGCGGCGATTGCGGCGAAGTCGCTGTATCCGGACCGCGCGGTGGTGGCTTTTGCGGGCGATGGCTGCTTCATGATGTCGTCATCGGAAATCGCCACGGCGATGCAATACGATCTGGCCGTGATTTTCATCGTCGTGAACAACAGCCAGTACGGCACGATCCGCATGCATCAGGAGCGGCATTATCCGAACCGCGTGCACGGAACGGGGCTGACAAACCCGGATTTTGCAGCGTTCGCGAAGTCGTTCGGCGCACATGGGGAAACGGTAGAGCGGACGGAAGACTTCATGCCGGCGTTCAAGCGCGCGCAGGAATCCAAGAAACCGGCGGTGATTGAAATTCGCTTGCTTCAAGAAGCGAGCACACCGGGCGCGACGTTGGAACAGGTGCGCGAGCAGGGAAAGAAGTTGCGCGGGGAGTAAGCAGAAGCAAGGCAACCCCTCAACCCCGAGCAGAAGGAGCCCGTGCCGTTGAGGGCCCGTAGGCAAGGGTCAAGCGGATCGGTGTGAGCCGCTTTCTTTTGCCTACTTTTCTTTGCGGCGGCAAAGAAAAGTAGGTGCCGCCCCGCACAGGGGCGACGCCTGCACATCAAGCACCGCATCGCGGATGCCATCGACAAGCGCAAAAAAGCACAAAAGCCTCGCAGAGTAAAAAACCCTACGAGGCTTCATAAAAACTCAGCAGCGCTCAGCTAAACCACCCAAGCGCCGCAAGGCAAAAAAACCTTACTTCCCACCCACGCTCTGCAGCGTCGTCCACTTACCATCGACAACCTTATACAGCGTGATACCGCCGTTCTTCAGATCGCCCTTCGGGTCATAGGACAGATCCTTGGTCGTCACAGCCGGCATGCTCGTCTTCGCCAGCACCGGCAGGTACTTCGCCGGATCCGTCGAGTTCGCCTTCTTCATGGCATCGAACATAGCCATCGCGCCGTCATAAGCGTACGGCGAATACGTCTGAACGTCCTCACCAAAGCGCTTCTTATACTTGGCAACATAATCCTTGCCACCAGGCATCTCTTCGAGCGGCAAACCAGCCAGCGAGGCAACCGTACCATTAGCCGAATCGCCTGCGACTTGCAGGAACGTCGGCGTGTGGACCATTTCGCCGCCCATCAGCGGCGCCTTGATACCCAGCGTCTTCATCTGCTTGACCATCGGCGCAGCCTGCGAATCGGCGCCACCGTAATAGATCAGATCAGGCTGAACCGACTTCAGCTTCGTCAGGATCGACTTGAAGTCGACGGCCTTGTCGTTCGTGAACTCACGATCGACGATCGTGCCACCCGCAGCCTTCGCTGCCTTCTCGAACTGATCCGCGAGACCCTGGCCATAAGCCGTACGGTCGTCGACGATCGCGATCTTCTTCATGCCCAGCGTCTTCACAGCGAACGTGCCCGCGACGGAGCCTTGCTGCGTGTCCGAGGTCATCATGCGGAACGTCGTCTTGAAGCCTTGCTGCGTGTATTCCGGCGCCGTCGCCATCGCGATCTGCGGAATGCCCGCGTTCGCGTAGATGCGCGATGCCGGGATCGTCGTGCCCGAGTTGAAGTGGCCGAGCATGCCCTTGATGTTGTCGTCGACCAGCTTCTGCGCGACCGTCGTGCCCGTGCGCGGGTCAGCCTGATCGTCGGCCGCGTCCAGCACGAAGCGAACCTGCTTGCCGCCGATCACCGGCTTCGTCGCGTTCATGTCTTCGACTGCGAGCGTGATGCCGTTCTGGAAGTCCTTGCCGTAGTGCGCCTGCGCGCCCGTCATCGGGCCGGCGAAGCCGATCTTCACGTCTTCGACCTGCTGTGCGTGCGCAGTCCCCGCCAGCGACATGGCAGCGAACAGCGTCGCGCCTGCCAGCTTTTTCATCGTATGTTGCATAGCTTCTCCTTGGTACCAGGTGTGGACGGCGCGGTGATCGGGGTCGCCGTCTCGCGCCATTTTTTTGAATCGATCAAGCAAGGTTCGCTCAGCCGATCGTCATCAAATTCGCATTACCGCCTGCTGCTGCCGTATTCACGCTCACCGAACGCTCCGTCAACAGACGTTCGAGTGCGTAATCCTCATCGCCGCTTTCCAGCGCCCGCGCCGCAACGCCCTGCACCGACACGATCGGGCCCGCGCGCTTCGCGATGTCCTTCACGAGCGTCAGCAGCTCGTCGCTGTCGCCTTCGAAGAGCGCGGCATCGAACGATGTTTCCGCGTTCTTCTTCACGCTCGCGTACTGCTTGAGCGGCGCCGGCAGCGCAGCATACAGCTGCTCGCCCGCCGCGCCTTCGAACAGCGCCTTGTTGCCCGTCGCCAGCGCCGCCGCGAACTGCACGCGCGCGCCGCTTGCCGTCGACGCGACACACAGCACCGTACCGCGCGCGCCGAGTGTGTACGTGTTGCGCTCGCCCGTCGGACCGGACAGCACGGCCGTTGCGCCCGCCGGAATGTTTGCCAGATAGCCATCGCAACGCGCGGCCAGTACGGGCTCGCGTTCCGCGATCAGCCAGTCGCGCAGTGTTGTCAGCGCTGCGGCAGGATTATCGCTTGCCGCGTTGCCGTTTTGCGCACCGTTCGATGCAGCTTGCGAACCGTCAACCATCAGCGTTTGCGCGAGCGACTTCGGCAAACCAGCGGGACGCGTCGCGAGCAGACGTTGCAGATACAGCGCGCCGCCCGCCTTCGGACCCGTGCCCGACAACCCTTCGCCGCCGAACGGCTGCACGCCGACCACGGCACCGATCACGTTACGGTTCACGTAGATGTTGCCCACGTGTGCGCGGCTGATCACATGCGCGATCGTTTCATCGATACGCGTATGGATGCCGAGTGTCAGGCCATAACCCGTTGCGCGGATCTGCTCGAGCAGTTTGTCGAGCGCGCTGCGGCGATAACGCACCACGTGCAGCACCGGACCAAACACTTCACGCTTCAATTCGTCGATGCTGTCGAGTTCGATCAGCGTCGGCGGAACAAACGTGCCGGCTGCGCAGCCGTCCGGCATTGCCAATTGCGTAACCTTGCGGCCCTTCTCGCGCATCCCGGCGATGTGCGCGTCGATACCGCGCTTCGCGTCCGCATCGATCACGGGACCCACATCGGCCGACAAGCGATCCGGGTTGCCAACCGCCAGTTCCTTCATCGCGCCCGTCAGCATTTCGAGCGTGCGATCCGCGACGTCGTCCTGCAGACAGAGAACGCGCAGCGCCGAACAACGTTGACCGGCCGAATCGAACGACGACTGCAGCACGTCCGCAACCACCTGTTCCGCGAGCGCCGACGAATCGACGATCATCGCGTTCTGACCGCCCGTTTCGGCGATCAGCGGAATCGGCTTGCCTTCGGGGTCGAGACGGTTCGACAGCGTCTTGTTGATCAGACGCGCGACTTCCGTCGAGCCGGTGAACATCACGGCACGCGTGCGTGCATCGGCGACCAGAGCGGCGCCGACCGTTTCACCGTCGCCCGGCAGCAGTTGCACAGCGCCTGCCGGCACGCCGGCTTCGCGCAGAATGCGCACGGCTTGCGCGGCGATCAGCGGCGTCTGTTCAGCAGGCTTCGCGAGCACCGTGTTGCCTGCTGCGAGCGCAGCCGCAACCTGACCCATGAAGATCGCCAGCGGGAAATTCCACGGGCTGATACACACCACGGGACCGAGCGGACGATGCGTGTCGTTCGAAAATTCGTCGCGAATCTGCGTCGAGTAGTAGCGCAGGAAGTCGATGGCTTCGCGGATTTCGGCGACGGCGTTCGGCAGCGACTTGCCCGCTTCGCGCACGACGAGACCCATCAGCGTATGCATCTGCGCTTCGAGCAGATCGGCGGCACGCGCGAGGCAATCGGCGCGCGCTTCGACGGGCGTCGCCTGCCAGATCGGCGCGGCAGCGACGGCGTGCGAGAGCGCAGCGCTCACATGTTCCGGCGTCGCTTCGACAACCGTGCCGACAAGGTCGCGATGATCCGACGGATTGCGCACGTCGCGTGCATTGCCGACGGCGATTTCGTTGTCTTCGAGCATCGGCGCGGCGCGCCACGGATGATGCGCGCTCGCCAGCAACGCCGACGACAGCGACGCGAGACGATGTTCGTTCGACAGATCGAGGCCCATCGAGTTGGTACGCTCCGCACCGAAAAGATTGCGCGGCAGCGGAATCTTCGCGTGCGGCGCGCCGAGCGGCACGACCTTCGAGGCTTCTTCGACTGGATCGGCAACGAGGTCCTTGATCGCCACGCTTTCATCGGCGATACGGTTCACGAACGACGTATTCGCGCCGTTTTCCAGCAAGCGGCGCACGAGATACGCGAGCAGCGTTTCATGCGTGCCGACGGGCGCATACACACGGCACGGCCGGTTCAGCTTGTCGCGGCCCGTGACTTCTTCGTACAGCGGCTCACCCATGCCGTGCAGGCACTGGAACTCGTACTGGCCGGGATAGTAGTTCTGACCCGCGAGGTGATAGATCGCGGACAGCGTGTGCGCGTTGTGCGTCGCGAACTGCGGATAGACGGCATCCGGCGCGCCGAGCAGCTTCTTCGCGCACGCGACATACGACACGTCCGTATAGATCTTGCGCGTGTACACCGGATAGCCTTCGAGACCATCCACCTGCGCGCGCTTGATTTCCGTATCCCAGTACGCGCCCTTTACGAGACGCACCATGATGCGGTGACGGCTGCGGCGTGCCAGATCGACGATGTAGTCGATCACGAACGGGCAGCGCTTCTGGTACGCCTGCACGACGAAGCCGATGCCGTTCCAGCCTTGCAGCTCAGGATCGAAGCACAGCGCTTCGAGCAGATCGAGCGAGATTTCCAAGCGGTCCGCTTCTTCAGCGTCGATGTTCAGGCCGATGTCGTAGCGGCGCGCGAGGATCGCCAGCGCGCGCACGCGCGGCAGCAGCTCGCTCATCGTGCGTTCCTGCTGCGAACGCGAATAGCGCGGATGCAGCGCGGACAGCTTGATCGAAATGCCGGGGCCTTCGTAGATGCCACGGCCGCCTGCCGCCTTGCCGATCGCGTGGATCGCCTGTTCGTACGACGCGTAGTAGCGCTGTGCGTCGGCTTCCGTCGTCGCGGCTTCGCCGAGCATGTCGTACGAGTAGCGGAATCCGCGCGCTTCGAACTTGCGGCTGTTCGCCAGCGCTTCCGAGATGTTTTCGCCCGTGACGAACTGCTCGCCCATCAGGCGCATCGCCATGTCGACGCCCTTGCGGATCAGCGGCTCGCCGCCCTTGCCGATCATGCGCGTGAGCGCCGACGACAGACCCGTTTCGCTATTCGTCGTCACCAGCTTGCCGGTGATCATCAGGCCCCAAGTCGCCGCGTTCACGAACAGCGACGGCGCATGACCGACGTGCGAACGCCAGTCGCCCTTGCTGATCTTGTCGCGGATCAGCGCATCGCGCGTGGCGCGATCGGGAATGCGCAGCAGCGCTTCGGCGAGGCACATCAGCGCGACGCCTTCCTGGCTCGACAGCGAGAACTCGTGGATCAGCCCTTCGACGCCGCCGCCCTTGCTTTTGCCGCGCAGCGTTTCGACGAGCTTGCCCGCCAGGGTCTGCACGTCGCTCGCGATATTCGCGGGCAGGCGCGCCTGGCCGAGCAGGAACGGCACGCACTCCGGTTCGGGACGGCGATACGCCGCCGTGATCGCCGCGCGCAGCACCGACTGCGGCTGCACGCTCTGCGCGAATTCGAGGAACGGATGCAGCCCGTCGCTATCGTCGGAATCGGCGGCGCCTTCGACCAGTTCGGTTGCGTTATGGTGGCCCGACAGTTCGGCGGGAAGTTGACCGTGTTCGATCTTCTCCAGGTACGCGAAGATCGCCTGCTTGATCAGCCAGTGCGGGGTGCGTTCGAGACGCGTGGCGGCATCTTTCAGCCGGGTACGCAACAGATCGTCGACTTTGACGCCAAGAGTGGTGCTCGCCATGGTTCCTTCTTTATGCGCCGGGCGGACGCCGGCCAAAGACTTAAGAGTTGGCCGAATCGTACCCCTCTCAATAAAAAGGTGCAACCAGTGGCGAGAAACGGTTGCACCCTTTAGTAACGCCCGTCACACAAGGGTTTGCGGCCGGTGTGCACCGTCTGGATGCACGCGGTTGCGCTCGGTGTTTTCCCTGGATCGGTTTATTTTCAGGCAACCCTTATCGAAACGAAAATCGCGCCGTTATACCGGTCATGAATGCGCAATGACGCACGGTACGGGGTTCGAAGTCTCGCTATACGGGGTGACCAAAATGGAAAAATGGCTGGTAGTGACCGGGGTCTGGATGATGTTCGCGACGTGCATGGTGCTGTTCATCCGCGGCGCGACGGGTGTGTCGCGCCGCGAACTGGTGCCCATTGAAGTGCGCGACGACGAGCGCGACGCGCAGCCGAAGTCGATTCGCGGCTAAGCGTTTCGAGGTGCGAGGCGCGCTGCAAATACGCGCCTCGATGACGCGGATGCCGTCAGCGCATCCGCGCGAATCGGCGGCAGCTGTCGAGCGGCGCGACGAGCTGGTCGTGAACCAGACACAGGCGGCTGTCGGCGACACTGGCGCCGAAGCCCGACCCGAATACAGCGAGGCCCGGAATGCTCTGCTCAAGCGAATGCCGATCCTCGGCGCGAAACCGGCAATCCGCGCAGCACGGCCGGCGCTCGCCGGGCTGCGCGTCGATAGCGTCGTCGAGGACGGGCGCGCTCACGAGCCCTGCCCCAAGCTATTCCAATACGGTGCGAACACGTGCGCGGACAGCGCGTAGCCGATGGCGATATTGACGGCGACGCCAACCGTGAACGCGATGAACGGCTTGATGCCCGTGGCCGCCAGTGAGCGAACGCGCGTCGTCAGTCCGATGCTGAAGAAGCAGAGGATGAACGCCCATGTGCGCAGCGCGGTAATCGGCGCGACGAATTCCGGCGTCACCACCTTGCGGTAGTCGGCGAGCGAGTAGTGGCTCGCGATCCACGTGACGAGCGCCGACGCAATCACGAAACCGATCACGAACTTCGGAAAGCGCGCCCAGATTTCGCGCGCGTCGGCCTTTGCGGTTACGCCGCTTTCGCTGGACTCCCAGCGCGTCGTCGCGACGATCGCGAGCAGGAACGCCCAGATGCCGATCCAGATGTCGCGGCCAACCACCTTCATCAGCGTGAACGCCTGAAGCGACGCTTCGGGCGATCCCGCGATCGCGCCGCCCGCATGCTTCGCGAAGTCCCCGTACGCCTGGGCGGCGGCAATGCCCGCGGCGTCGGCGAATTCCGAAGTGCCGATCCATGCGCCCGCGACGGCCGTCGACAGTCCGAGCGAGCGCGAGGCGAACGGCAGCACGAAGATCATCACGATCGCCCACAGGATCACCAGCGTGATCGCCACCGACGCATGCTCGCGTTTCGCGCGGACCGCGCCCGCAATCGCGATCGCCGCCGACACGCCGCATACCGCACCGCCGACGCCGAGCACCGCGGCGAACCGCTTGTCCAGGCCGAGCGCCTTCGCGGCGAAGAAGATCACGAAGAACGTGACGAGGGAAACGATCGTCGCCTGTCCGACGGCAACCGGGCCCGCCCAGACGAGCAGCGTGAACGGCAGCGTCGCGCCGAGCAGCACGATCCCCACCTTGATGTAAAACTCGACGCGCAATCCCGCCGAAAACCATTCGGGCAGACGGAACACATTCGAGATCAGCAAGCCAAGCGCGAGCGCGACGAGCGGCGGCTCCAGGTTGTACTTCGACGCATTGGCCCACGCGCCGACTTCGAAAATCAGCACCGACACGGCGAACAGGATCGCGAACGACGCCAGGAAGTGTGCGATGCGCTGCTTGAGCACGCTCAGGCTGACGCCGAACAGCACGGCAAACACGGCGAACAGCGCGATGTAGTTCGGCAGATGCTTGACCAGGTCTTGTCCGGCCGCGCCGGGGTCGGTCCATTTCGCGGGCGCCGTCGCAAGCCACTTGATGCTGCTGCCCGACGCAAACAGCGCCCACGCAACCACGATCACCAGCAGGCCGACCCATACGGCCCACCAGTCTTCCGTCGAAAAAAGTCCGCCGCAGCCTGTCGTGCTTGCCCGTCGCGAAGGCTGTGCGCCCGCCGGCAAGGTGTGTCTTGTATCGCTCATCGTTGTGCCCCGATCAAAGTTGGCGGCGCACGCGCTATCGATTGTTGTGATTCATGCGCCGATCCGGCGAAATATAGTCGAGCGATGTCGCGAAACGAAACGACCTTTCGTTTTATCGATATGACTTAAATGGATTTACGGGCAGATACGCGCGGTTTGACGACAAACGGCTTACAGTCCGGCTCGCTAGATGTCGAGCGGGTCGACTTCGATGCTCCAGCGCAGCACGCCTTTCAGTGTGCGCAACACGGGTTGCCAGGCACGTAGCGTCGTCTGCAACGCCGCCCGCGACGCGCTTTCAATCAGCAATTGCGCGCGATGCACGTGCATCACCTTGACGATGGTGAGCGGCACGGCGTCGTAGACGGTCACGCGGCTGGCAGCGGGAATGTCGGTCAGCACGGCCGCCGCCTGTTGCAGGAACGTCAGCGCGGCGTCCAGTGTGCGGCCTTCGGCGCGCAGCATCGCCTGATAGACGAACGGCGGCAGATGCGCGTCGCGCCGTTCGGCCAGCGTCGAATTGGCGAAGCCGACGTAATCGTGGCGAGCCAGCGCGTGATACAGCGCATGACGCGGATAGCGCGTTTGCACCAGCACCTCGCCTGGCAGACCGGCGCGGCCCGCCCGGCCGCTCACCTGCATCAGTTGCGCGAAAAGGCGCTCGCTCGCGCGGAAGTCGTGGGAAAACAGCGCTGTGTCGGCGTTCAGCACGCCCACCAGCGACACCCGGCGAAAATCGTGGCCCTTCGCGATCATCTGCGTGCCGACGAGAATATCCACCTCGCCCGCGTGCACGTCCGAAAACAACGCCTGCGCGCTGCCCTTGCGCCGCGTGCTGTCGGCATCGATGCGCAGCACGCGCGCGCCCGGCACCGCGCCGGCGAGCGCTTCTTCGATACGCTGCGTTCCGCGTCCGAGCGGCGCGATATCGACATTGCCGCATTCCGGACACGAGCGCGGAATGCGCGATTCCCAGCCGCAGTGGTGGCAGCGCAGTGCGCGCTCCGGCTTGTGCAGCACGACGTAGGCACTGCATCGCGGGCAGCCCGCGACCCATCCGCATGCGTCGCACGCCAGCTGCGGCGCGTAGCCGCGACGGTTGAGGAACACGAGACTCTGTTCCTTTCGCTCGAGGCGCGCCTTCAGTGCCGCGATCAGCGGCCCCGACAAGCCCTCCACTGAAGCGCGTCCACGCCGCTGCTCGTCTTCCAGGTCGACGAGGTGGACGGTTGGCAGCACTGCGTCAGCGACGGCGCGGCGCGTTAACGTGAGCCGCGTGTAGCGTCCTTGCTCGACCTGCCACCAGCTTTCCAGCGACGGCGTAGCCGAGCCGAGCACGACGGGCACGTCCACTTGCTTCGCTCGCCAGATGGCGAGATCGCGCGCGGAATAGCGCAAGCCTTCCTGCTGCTTGTACGCCGGGTCGTGCTCCTCGTCGACGACGATGATGGCCAGATGCGGCAGCGACGCCAGCACGGCGAGCCGCGTGCCCAGTACGATGCGCGCCCGCCCGGTGTGCGCGGCAAACCAGTTGCGGGCGCGCTCGCCCTCGGCAAGACCGCTGTGCAGCGTGACGATTTCGGTATCGTCCATCGACGCGAAGCGCGCGCGGAACGCAGCCTCGAATTGCGGCGTCAGATTGATCTCGGGCACGAGGACGAGCGCCTGCGCCTGCGGATTGGTCGCCAGCAGTCCCGCCAGCGCCCGCAAGTAGACCTCCGTCTTGCCGCTGCCCGTCACGCCATGCAACAGGAACGGCGCGAAGGCTTGCGCGTCGCGGATCGCTTCGACGGCGGCGGTTTGCTCGTCTGTGAGCGTCGGCAGCGTCGCGCTGCGCGGAGTGTGATCCCGCGAAAGGCTGTGCGCGGCGGGATCGACCACTTCGAGCGCGACCCAACCTTCGGCTTGCCACGCGTCGAGCGTCGCGGTTGCCTTCGCGTGCAACGCGCGGGCTTCCGCGGCGGGCAGCGTGTCGGCTTCCGCGAGCGCGGCCGCAAGACGGCGCAACGCCGTGGCACGGGCAGGAAGCGCGTCGGGCAACGCGGCGCGCCCTGCGGGCAACAGACGATAGCGCTCCTCGGGAGCGAAAAGCCGCGTCCAGCGCGCCGCATCGCGTAATGCCTGGGGAAGCGCTGGCAGCGCGACTTCACCGATGCCGCGCTGGTAGTAGTCGGCGGCGAACTGCGTGAGTTGCAGCCAATGTTCTGAAAGCGGCGGGCAAGCGGCGCAGACGCTATGGACCGACTTCAGACGGTCGGGGGGCACGTCACTGTGAGCAGTCACTTCCATGACGAGGCCCACAATATGCCGCTTGCCGAACGGCACGCTGACGAGCATGCCCGGCGCCGGCGCCAGTGAGGCGTCACAGCGGTAATCAAAAAGCGTCGGCAGAGGATGATCGAGCGCGACGCGGACGTAGGTGCTCGTCAGATCGACGACCCGCATAGGCACCGTTCGCATGAAAAGTTATTCACAGGCCGAGAGCCGCTGCCGACACACTTAAAGTAAAACTTCAATTTCGGCGCTAAGTTTTGATTTTGCATCGACAATTGCGCCTGATCTCGCCTGCCTGTGGATAACTTTGTTGAGAACTTGGCCCGGATGTCCCGCAAGGGCCGTGGTACGGGCCTCTGTGTGGGATAACGCACATTTGTCTTAGGAACCCGGAAACCCTTGTCGCTCAAGGCCTTCAACAGATTTCCGCGTACTTTTCAAGCCGGCTGCGACGATCGATCCCTCTACTGCGCCGCAGCGTGACAAGTGTGCATAAGTCAAGTCTTGACAACGCTAAGAGGGCCTCGGGGCGGACTTTGGAACGCTATTTTCCCCTCACACCGAGAGCCCATGTCGTTGCATCGCAACAAAAACGTCACAATCCGGATGCCTTTCACGCCTTGGCGTCGCCACCCGCCGACCGGATCGTGCGGCTATGCCGATGCACTTCATCGACCAGTTCGGCGACGTTTTCGGGCGGCGTGAACTGCGAAATACCATGTCCAAGATTGAAGACGTGACCGGGGAAATTACCGAAGCTGTCGAGCACCGCGCGCGCTTCGATGCGGATCGTCGACGGCGGCGCGAACAGCACGGAAGGATCGATGTTGCCCTGTAGCGCCACCTTGCCGCCGACGCGCTCGCGCGCCTTGCCCAGGTTCACCGTCCAGTCGAGCCCGACAGCATCGACGCCCGTCGCGGCGATCTCTTCGAGCCACAAGCCGCCGCCCTTCGTGAAGGTGATAACGGGCACGCGGTTGCCGTCGTGCTCGCGCTTCAACTGACTCACGACCTGCTGGATGTAGTGCAGTGAGAAGCGCTGATAGATGCCGTCGGCGAGCGCCCCGCCCCACGTGTCGAAAATCATCACGGCTTGCGCGCCCGCTTCGATCTGCGCGTTCAGATAGGCCGCAACCGCCTTCGCGTTGACGTCCAGGATGCGATGCATCAGATCGGGACGGGCATACAGCATTGACTTCACGGTCCGGAAATCGTCGGAGCCGCCGCCTTCGACCATATAGCACGCAAGCGTCCACGGGCTGCCCGAGAAGCCGATCAGCGGCACGCGCTGACGGCCTTGCGCGTCGGTGAGCGCGGTGCGGATCTGGCGCACCGCGTCGGTGACGTAACGCAACGTGCTGTCGATATCCGGCACAGCCAGACGCGCGACGTCCTCTTCAGTGCGCACCGGACGCGCGAACTTCGGCCCTTCGCCGACCTGGAAATCGAGGCCGAGACCCATCGCGTCGGGGATGGTCAGGATGTCGGAGAAAAGAATCGCGGCGTCGAGCGGATAGCGTTCGAGCGGCTGCAACGTGACTTCCGTCGCGTAATCGGGATTCTTCGCGAGCCCGAGGAAGCTGCCCGCGCGGCTACGCGTCGCGTTGTACTCCGGCAGATAGCGTCCTGCCTGGCGCATCAGCCAGATCGGCGTGTACTCGGTCGGCTGGCGCAACAACGCGCGCAGGAAAGTGTCGTTGAGGAGGTTGTGGGCCACGGCGCTCGCGACTGAAGGCAAAGAGGCATTTTAACCGCTGAGCGCCCGACGCCGCCTCCGTAATCCTGGCAATTGCTGTTTGTCCTATGCCTTCGGGTCGATGGTCACCGGTAGTTGTGCGGACTATTATCGATTCCGTTGCACCCACATAGATAACGATAAAGGAGACTCGATGAAGAAAGCTACGTTGGCCCTTCTTGGCGCCATCTGCTGCGCCGGCGCGGTCCAGGCGCAAAGTGTCGCACCTGCGGCATCGTCGCGGCTCGATGAGATTCTCGCGCGAGGCACAATGCGGGCGTGCACGACGGGCGACTACAAGCCGTACTCGTTCTATAAACAGGACGGCCAGTTCGAAGGCATCGACATCGACATGGCCGAGTCGCTGGCGAAATCGCTCGGCGTTAAGGCGGAGTTCGTGAAGACGTCGTGGTCGAACCTGATGACCGACTTCGTTGCGAAGTGCGATGTCGCCGTCGGCGGTGTGTCGACGACGCTGGATCGGCAAAAGCGGGCTTTCTTCACGGTCGCGTATCAGGTGGACGGAAAGTCGCCCATCGTGCGTTGCGACGACGTCGAGAAGTACCAGACAGTCGCGCAGATCGACCAATCGACTACCCGCGTAATCTTCAATCCGGGCGGCACCAATGAGCGGTTCGCGAAGCAGTTCTTTCCGCATGCGAACCAGGTCCTCTATCCGGACAATGTGACGATCTTCAAGCAGATTCTGGCCGGCAAGGCGGATGTGATGGTGACGGACGCGTCTGAGACGCTGTTGCAGCAAAAGCTCAATCCCGGTTTGTGCGCGGTACATCCTGACAAACCGTTCCAGTATGGAGAAAAGGCATGGCTGGTGCCGCGTGGCGATGTGGTGTTTCAGCAGTATGTCGACCAGTGGTTGCACCTCGCTCGCGCGTCGGGGGAATACCAGTCGATATCCGACAAGTGGCTGAAATAACGCCGAGATTGTGACGGCCGGGGCAGTCGCACTTACCGATTGGTACATGCGGCTGCCTGAAGATCGCTCTGGCGTATTTGAGTCCTCGCGTGATCGCTGACAAGTCCCGTCAGGACGGTCGGTTATTGCTGTACCGCAGCATTTTTGACGCTGTATGGCAAACGGCAGTTTTAAACAAGTACCCGCGTGATCCGTATGAGCATTCGACTTTGGAGCCTTGCGCGGGCGGGCCGGACGAACGGCGAACCGCTGAAAACGGGATAGCGCAGCGCAGTATCCGATTTGAACGGTCGGGCGAAAGGCGGCGCAATGGCCTCGAAAGGTATCGGCAATATTTGCCGAACAGGCGTTTCGATATCGCAAAAAATCCCGCAACGCCTTATCTGACGGGCGTTACAACCTGAAACACTTTGTTACCGCGCGAGCCGGGTAATTCGCCCACAATGCCTTTCACGGGTTCAGCACGGATGCGGCCGGGTAGTAGTGTCTTTGAACACAGCTTCCTGACCGGTCGACGGACAAGCGTCGAAGCTCTTCAAAGGGGCATCTCTGCTGGAATCGTGATCGGCGTCGATCGCGCCGAGTAGTCGGTTCCTCCAATGGTCTCCTCGCGCTAACCCCGTAGCGTGTGGTTTTTAGCGGGCTCCAGGCCCGCTTTTTTTTTGCCCTGCCAAACGTTTGCGCGCCATCAAGCTTCTGTGCGCGAGCGGGCACTTTCCCCTCAAAGCGAAACGCCGTGTGCCCTGCACACGGCGTTTCGCTTTTCTGCTTCGGGATGCAACTTCGCTACGTCAGGCGGTCTTGTCTTCTTTCAAACGAAGCTCGTCGATCATCCGTTCGCGCATCACGAACTTCTGAACCTTGCCGGTCACCGTCATCGGAAGCTCGTCGACAAAGCGGATGTACTTCGGGATCTTGTAGTGCGCGATCTGGCCGCGGCAAAACTCCTGCACATCCTCGGCCGTAAGATGCTCACCGGCCCGCACGACGATCCACGCGCACACTTCCTCGCCGTACTTCGAATCCGGCACGCCGAACACCTGCGCGCTCTGAATCTTCGGGTGGCGAAACAGAAACTCCTCGATTTCGCGCGGGTAGATGTTCTCGCCGCCGCGAATCAGCATGTCCTTCAGGCGGCCGACGATGTTGCAGTAACCCTCGGCGTCGATCGTCGCCAGGTCACCGGTGTGCATCCAGCCGTCGACAACGCTTTCGCGTGTCTTGGCTTCGTCGCCCCAATAGCCGTCCATTACCGAATAGCCGCGCGTGCACAGCTCGCCCGTTTCGCCCACGGGCACGATATTGCCGAGCGGATCGACTACCTTCACTTCCAGATGCGGCTGAATCCGGCCGACTGTGGTCGTCCGTTTGTCCAAGGGATCGGTCGTCGAGCTCTGGAACGACACGGGACTCGTCTCCGTCATTCCGTAGGCAATCGTGATTTCGGCGAGGTGCATCTGCGACACGACGCGTTTCATCGTTTCGATCGGGCACGGCGAGCCCGCCATGATGCCCGTGCGCAGCCGCGACAGATCGAAAATCGCGAAGTCGGGATGATCCAGTTCAGCAATGAACATGGTCGGCACGCCATGCAGCGCCGTGCACTTCTCCTCGGCGACGGCTTTCAGCGTCGCGCCCGGGTCGAATGCCTCGCCGGGGAACACCATCGCAGCTCCCACCGAAACGCACGCCAGCACCGCGAGCACCATTCCGAAGCAGTGATACAGCGGTACCGGGATGCACAGGGAATCCTGCTCCGTGAGCCGCATCGCCATCGCGATATAGCGTGCGTTATTCACGACGTTCCGGTGCGTCAGCGTCGCGCCTTTCGGATTGCCCGTCGTGCCGCTCGTGAACTGGATATTGATCGGGTCGTTCGCGTCGAGCGTTGCGCCGATTGCGTCGAGTCTTGCGGGATCGAATGCGGTGCGCCCCCGTTCGATGACGTCCGAGAACGTGAGCATGCCGGGCGTCTCGGTGTCGCACATCCGGATCACGATGCGCAAGTCGGGTAGCCGTGCGGCGCGCAGATCTCCGGGCGTGGCCGACGCCAGTTCGGGCGCCAGCTCCTGCAGCATCTGCAGATACATCGACGACTTGAATTTCTCCGCAGAGATAATCGCCTTGCAACCGACCTTGTTCAGCGCGTACTCAAGCTCGGCCAGGCGATAGGCTGGGTTGATATTGACGAGCACTGCGCCGATACGCGCCGTCGCAAATTGCGTCATCAACCACTCGACGCGGTTCGGCGACCAGATGCCAACGCGGTCGCCCTTCTGGATGCCCAGCTCCAGCAATCCCGACGCCAAAATGTCGACTTCTTGCTGAAACTCCTGCCAACACCAACGAATCTCCTGTTCACGAAACACCACAGCCGGCCGCTCGGGGAAGCGCCGTGCCGTATCGACAAGAAACTGTCCGACCGTCGACTCGCTGAGCGGTATGTCAGTCGAACCGCGCACGTATGACAGCCCATCTTTCGGTTCGATGACTGCGCCCAGTCCTGCCGCTTGCGTTGCCATGGTGTTGTCTCCAGAGATGAATCCCAGTATTGGAATGAGTTTGCGACCGATTGTGCCCCGCGGATGATCCGTCCGGCATCAAGTCTTACCCGCAGCTTTCCAGCTGTTTCGGGCTCGTCGGTATGATTTTGCTTACCTTTCCGTAAACGTCAAGTAGGCGACAAAAAAAAGCAGCCACGAAGGCTGCTTTTCAATTGTGCTGCTTATTGCTGTCCGCGCAGCTTACGCAGACGCTGGATCGCCGCCAGCTGAGCCGTCGCATACGCGAGTTCCGCTTGCGCAGTCGCGTATTCGAGGTTCGAGCCAGTGTTCTGGAGCGCTTCTTCTGCGCGCTTGCGAGCCTGCTCGGCTTTCGCTTCGTCGAGATCCTTGCCGCGGATCGCCGTGTCGGCCAGAACCGTCACCGCGCCCGGCTGAACTTCGAGAATGCCGCCAGCAACGAACACGAACTCCTCTTCGCCGTTTTCAGATTCGATGCGCACGGCACCCGGACGAATCCGCGTGATGAGCGGCGTGTGGCCCGGCAGAATGCCGAGTTCACCCGCTTCGCCCGGCAGCGCAACGAACTTCGCCTGGCCCGAGAAGATCTGCTCTTCCGCGCTGACGACGTCTACCTTGATGGTTGCCATTTATGTCGACTCCTGTCGACCAGAGACGGCGCGTCAGCGCCAAACTCCGGTCCCATGGTTGAGTGTAGGACGAGGCGCCCGCGTTGCCCGACGGCCGTCTTGCGACGGCGGCCGCGCGCGAGCCGGCGCCCGCTTCATTACACCCAGCCGTTACTGGATCTTCTTGGCCTTTTCGAAGGCTTCGTCGATCGTGCCGACCATGTAGAACGCCTGCTCCGGCAGGTGATCGCACTCGCCGTCGACGATCATCTTGAAGCCACGGATCGTTTCCTTCAGCGGCACGTACTTGCCCGGCGAGCCCGTGAACACTTCAGCAACGTGGAACGGCTGCGACAGGAAACGCTGGATCTTACGAGCGCGCGCGACCGACAGCTTGTCTTCCGGCGACAGTTCGTCCATGCCCAGAATCGCGATAATGTCGCGCAGTTCCTTGTAGCGCTGCAGCGTCTGCTGAACGCGGCGCGTGATCGAGTAGTGCTCTTCGCCGATCACGTGCGGGTCGATCTGACGCGAGGTCGAATCGAGCGGGTCCACTGCCGGGTAGATGCCCAGCGAAGCGATGTCACGCGACAGAACGACGGTTGCGTCCAGGTGGCCGAAGGTCGTAGCCGGCGACGGGTCGGTCAAGTCATCCGCAGGGACGTACACGGCCTGAACCGACGTAATCGAGCCCGTCTTCGTCGACGTAATACGCTCTTGCAGCTTGCCCATTTCTTCAGCCAGCGTCGGCTGATAGCCCACTGCGGAAGGCATACGGCCCAGCAGTGCCGACACTTCCGTACCGGCCAGCGTGAAACGGTAGATGTTGTCGACAAAGAACAGCACGTCGAGGCCTTCGTCACGGAAGTGCTCGGCCATCGTCAGGCCCGTCAGCGCGACGCGCAGACGGTTGCCCGGCGGCTCGTTCATCTGGCCGTAGACCAGCGCGACCTTGTCCAGAACGTTCGAGTCCTTCATTTCGTGGTAGAAGTCGTTCCCTTCACGGGTACGCTCGCCCACGCCCGCGAACACGGAGTAACCGCCGTGCTCTTTCGCGATGTTGTTGATGAGCTCCATCATGTTGACGGTCTTGCCCACGCCAGCACCACCGAACAGACCCACCTTGCCGCCCTTTGCGAACGGGCAGATCAGGTCGATAACCTTGATACCCGTTTCGAGCAGTTCCGTCGACGGCGACAGTTCGTCGAACCTCGGCGCCTTCTGGTGGATCGAGCGCGTCGTTTCGCTCGAGATCGGGCCGGCTTCGTCGATCGGACGGCCCAGCACGTCCATGATGCGGCCGAGGGTCGGCTTGCCGACGGGCACGCTGATCGGCTTCGCGGTGTTCTTCACCACGACGCCACGGCGCAGACCGTCCGACGAACCCAGACAGATGGTACGGACAATGCCGTCGCCCAGCTGCTGCTGGACTTCGAGCGTCAGTTCCGAACCTTCGAGAATGAGCGCGTCGTAAACCTTCGGCATGTTCTCACGCGGGAATTCCACGTCGATCACCGCGCCGATGCACTGTACGATCTTGCCTTCTACCAAAGCAGTAGTACTCATCGCTTTTCCTTTAGATACTCAATTCTTCACTCGCGCAACGGCGCAGTTTCGGTGGACTCGCCAGAAGGCGCTTCCGCGTGTCGACGTTAGCGTCAGACTGCCGCGGCGCCACCGACGATTTCCGACAGTTCCTTCGTGATCGCTGCCTGACGGCTCTTGTTGTACACGAGCTGCAGTTCGTTGATGACCGTCTTCGCATTGTCCGAAGCGGCCTTCATCGCGACCATCCGTGCCGACTGTTCCGATGCCATGTTTTCCGCGACGGCCTGATAGACCAACGCTTCGACATAACGCACCAGCAGTTCGTCAACGACGGTTTGCGCGTCCGGCTCGTAGATGTAGTCCCACGACGTTTTCGGCGTCGGACCATCCTTGTCGTCCTTGCGCTCGAACTGTTCCGCCGACAGCGGCAGCAACTGCTCGATCACCGGCTCCTGCTTCATCGTGTTGACGAAGCGGGTGTACGCGATGTACACGGCGGAAACCTTGCCTTCCGAGTACATGTCGAGCTGAACCTTCACAGCGCCGATCAGTTTCTCGAGGTGCGGCGTGTCGCCCAGTTGCACGACGTTCGACACGACCTTCGCGCGCAGACGGTTCAGGAAACCAAGACCCTTGCTGCCGATTGCCGTCGCTTCGACCGTCTTGCCCTGACCTTCCAGCTCCTTGAACTTCTGGAGCGAAGCGCGCAGCACGTTCGTGTTCATACCCCCGCACAGCCCCTTGTCAGTCGTGACAAGGATGAAGCCTGTCGACTTCGCCCCTTCGTTCGTGACCATGAACGGGTGACGGTATTCCGGAGTAGCACTGCTCATGTGCGCAGCGATATCGCGGACCTTGTCGGCATACGGGCGAGCAGCGCGCATGCGCTCCTGAGCGCGGCGCATCTTCGATGCGGCCACCATCTCCATCGCTTTCGTGATCTTGCGCGTGTTTTGCACGCTCTTGATCTTGCCGCGAATTTCCTTCATTCCAGCCATTGCTTGCTCCTTGATCGAAGCAGCACGAACGCGCTTTCACGCGCCCACGCTGCTTCAAGGTCCGTTTATGCCTTGCGGATCACTCGCGGATCAATAAGCGCCCGACTTCTTGAAGTCCTTGAGTGCGGCATGCAGCGCGCCCTCGTCGTCCTTCGAGAGGTCCTTGTTGTCTTCGATGCGCTTGATCAGGTCAGCGTGCTTCGACTTCAGGAAATCGCGCAGGCCCTTTTCGAAAGGCAGCACTTGCGACACTTCCAGATCGTCGAGGTAGCCGTTGTTCGCTGCGAACAGCGACACCGACAGCTCCCACACTTGCAGCGGCTGATACTGCGGCTGCTTCAGCAGTTCCGTCACGCGGCGGCCGCGCTCCAGCTGCTTGCGGGTGGCTTCGTCGAGGTCCGATGCGAACTGTGCGAACGCTGCCAGTTCACGGTACTGTGCGAGGTCGGTACGGATACCGCCCGACAGCTTCTTCACGACCTTCGTCTGCGCCGCACCACCAACGCGCGACACGGACACGCCGGCGTTAATTGCCGGGCGGATACCTGCGTTGAAGAGGTCGGTTTCGAGGAAGATCTGGCCGTCGGTAATCGAGATCACGTTCGTCGGAACGAATGCGGTCACGTCGCCAGCTTGCGTTTCGATGACGGGCAGTGCCGTCAGCGAGCCGCTCTTGCCCTTCACTTCGCCGTTCGTGAACTTCTCGACGTACTCTTCCGAGACGCGAGCAGCACGTTCCAGCAGACGCGAGTGCAGATAGAACACATCGCCCGGGTAAGCTTCACGGCCCGGCGGACGGCGCAGCAGCAGCGAGATCTGACGGTATGCCCAAGCCTGCTTGGTCAAGTCGTCATAAACGATCAGCGCGTCCTGGCCGCGATCGCGGAAGTATTCGCCCATCGTGCAGCCGGCGTACGGTGCGAGGTACTGCATCGCTGCCGATTCCGAAGCCGAAGCGGCGACGACGATCGTGTATTCCATCGCGCCCGTTTCTTCGAGCTTGCGAACCACGTTCACGATTGACGAAGCCTTCTGCCCGATCGCGACGTAGATACAGAACAGGTCTTTACCCTTCTGGTTGATGATCGTGTCGACTGCGACGGCCGTCTTGCCGCACTGGCGGTCGCCGATGATCAGCTCGCGCTGGCCACGGCCGATCGGCACCATCGAGTCGATCGACTTCAGACCGGTTTGCACCGGTTGCGACACCGACTTACGCCAGATCACGCCCGGAGCAATCTTTTCGATTGCGTCGGTTTTCTTCGCATTGATCGGGCCCTTGCCGTCGATCGGATTGCCCAGTGCGTCGACCACGCGGCCGATCATTTCCGGGCCCACCGGCACTTCGAGAATGCGGCCCGTCGTCTTGACGACGTCGCCTTCCGAGATGCTTTCGTATTCGCCCAGAATCACCGCGCCGACCGAGTCACGCTCGAGGTTCAGCGCGAGGCCGTACACGTTGCCCGGGAATTCGAGCATTTCGCCCTGCATCACTTCCGACAGGCCGTGGATACGCACGATACCGTCGGTCACGGAGATCACGGTGCCCTGGTTGCGAACGTCTGCGCTCGCTTCAAGGCCCTGGATCCGGCTCTTGATCAGCTCGCTGATCTCAGAGGGATTGAGTTGCATTATTCGCTCCTGATAGTCAATTCTGTTGCGTGCCAGCCGTCACAACCACGTGAGGGCTTCAGGCCGTCAGAGCCGTCTGCATGCTGGCGAGCCGCGCGCGGACCGAGGTATCGAGCACTTCGTCACCAACCGTCACGCGAACGCCGCCGATCAACGACGCGTCCACCTGGACCGTCGGCTTCAGCTTGCGCTTGAATTTGCGTTCGAGGCTTGCGACGAGGTCGTTCAGCTGCGCACCTTCAAGGGGGAATGCGCTGACGATCAGCGCATCGGCCGCACCTTCGCGGGCGTTCTTCAACTCTTCGAACTGCGTGGCGATTTCCGGCAAGAGCGGCAGACGATGATTGTCGACCAGCATCTGAACCAGATTCTTCGCCTGCGGGTTGTCCTTGAGCGGCGATTTCACCGCGGCCAGCAGCAGGTCGCTGATCTGGGCACGGCTGACTTTCGGGCTCGAGGCAATCGACAGCACTTCGGGCAGACGCGCAACCTGTGCCAGCTCCTGCACGAGCGTGGACCAGGCGGCGGTGTCACCAGCTTCGGCCACGCCAAACAGCGCTTCTGCGTACGGACGGGCGATGGTTGCAAGTTCGGCCATGATCAGAGCTCGGCTTTGAGTTGATTCAGCAGGTCGGCGTGAGCCGCCTGGTCGACTTCGCGCTTCAGGATCTGTTCGGCACCCTTCACGGCGAGCGCGGCGACTTCGCCACGCAGCGTTTCACGCGCCTTCACGACCTGCTGATCGGCGTCGGCTTTCGCCTGAGCGATGATGCGCGCAGCTTCGGCTTGCGCCTGTGCCTTGATTTCGTCAGCGACTGCGACTGCACGCTTTTCGGCGTCAGCAATACGTTGCTGACCGTCGTTGCGTGCCTGAGCGAGCTCCTGGTCGACGCGCTTATGCGCCGCTTCGAGTTCCAACTTGCCCTTTTCAGCGGCCGAGAGGCCGTCGGCGATCTTTTTCGAGCGCTCGTCGAGGGCGTTGATCAGCGGCGGCCACACGAACTTCATCGTGAACCACGCGAGGATCAGGAACACGACCATTTGCGCAAACAGGGTTGCGTTGAGATTCACGGTGTTTCCTTAAACGTTGCTTGGTCGGAGGAGGAAACGGCAAGGCGCTCATCGATTCATTGCTCGATCAGCGCCTTAGTGCCCGTTCCGCTTCGCGCCTTATCAGTTATAGATCAGGCGCACACTTCCGAGGAACCTCAGCCTGCCAGCTTCGACAGCAGCGGGTTCGCGAACGCAAACAGCATTGCCACACCAACGCCAATCAGGAACGCCGCATCGATCAGACCAGCCAGCAGGAACATCTTGGTTTGCAGCGGGTTCATCAGTTCCGGCTGGCGAGCGCATGCTTCGATGTACTTGCCGCCCATCAGACCGATACCGATACAGGCGCCGATAGCACCCAGGCCGATGATGATGCCGATACCGATGGCGGTCAGACCCTGGATGTTGGCGATGAAAGCTTGCATGATCACTCCTTGTGAAAAGTCTTTTTGGAACTGGGATTTAAAAAACTACGATTCTTGAAACTCTGATTCTTTCTTACGACGCCACGTTAGTGGGAGTCGTGTGCCTGGCCGATGTACACCAGCGTCAGCATCATGAAAATGAACGCCTGCAGCAGAACGATCAGGATGTGGAAGACCGCCCACACGCTGCCCGCGATCACGTGGCCGATGAAGCCAAGCACCGTCGTGTCCGCGCCGAAGCTCCAGATGCTGCCGAGCAGGGCAATCAGCAGGAACAACAGCTCGCCCGCGTACATGTTGCCGAACAGCCGCATGCCGAGGGAAACCGTCTTCGCGACGAACTCGATGATGTTCAGTGCAAGGTTCGGGATCCACAGCAGCGGATGCGCGCCGAACGGAGCGGACAGCAACTCGTGCACGAAGCCGCCTGCGCCCTTGATCTTGAAGTTGTAGTAAATCATCAACGCGAACACGCCAAGCGCGATGCCGAGCGTGCCGTTCAGGTCGGCAGTCGGAACGATGCGGTGGTGCGGGATGACTTCCGACAGACCCAGCCAGCCGATCACGCGGCCCGGCAGGTCGACGGGGAGAAAGTCGAGCGAGTTCATCAGCGCGACCCAGACGAACACGGTCAGCGCCAGCGGTGCGATGAACGTGCGATTGCCGTGGATCATCGACTTCGATTGATCCTCGACCATCTCGACCAGCATTTCGACTGCGCACTGGAAGCGGCCCGGCACGCCGGACGTCGCCTTACGCGCAGCGAGACGCAAGATGAGGATGGTGACGAGACCGCATACGATCGACCAGAAAAGCGTATCGAGATTCCAGACGTGGATGTCGAAGATCGACGTCTGATGAGCGGTGGAAAAATTCTGCAAGTGGTGCGCAATGTACTCGGACGGATCCAGAGCGCGCGTTCCTTCGCTAGCTGCCATATCGTTAGTGCCACCCAAATTGTCGAAAATTTTTCCGGGCCGCTCCCGCCGCAATACTTTATTGCGGGAACACGCCAGCGCGGGACTTTGTCGAACCCGCGCGCCTCGTTGCTGACGCCGCGTTGTTCACGCCTCGCATCAGCCTAATGTCTCGTTTGCTTCATCGCCAGGCGAGCGCGATCCAGTACGTCTTGAGAGCGATGAGATAGGTCACGAGCAGCGGAATCCACCGTACGTCGTGATACCAGAAGGCGATGGCAATAAACATCGCGATCGTTGTCCCCATCTTGAGCGCTTCACCGATCATCCAGCTCATCGCTGTCTGGGCGCCGCTCAACTTCTTAAGACGTGCCGCGAATAATGCGCTCGGCACCCAGCAAATCGCTCCCCCCAGGAAGGCTGACAGCGCAGCAGCGCCCGGCGGCTTGTAGAACAGCCACCACAACAGCGTCGCACCCAGGGACAAAACCATTTGCGCGATCACGACCTTGAACGGTGTAACGCGCGATGGACGACTCACGTTCGGGCCAAACAGCTTTTCGGCCTCGGCCCGCGTGAGCGGAACGATATTGTTATCTTGCTGCTCGGCATCCCACGCCTCGTCATGCACGGCGCGCTGACCATCAGTCGCTTGCGGGCCACTGCGCCCGTCGCGGTGTTCGTCGTGCCGTTGTTGCGGCGTTTGGTTCGACGCTTTGACCGCCATCGCAGTGTTCCGCAGAGTCCTGTTCAGTCCGCGAGCTTTCGCACCGCTTACGGGATTGCCTAGCAAATAAATCCGGGCGATTGTAAGCGATAGTTGCAGGCAATTCAAGACTTTAGCCCGACCAATAACCCGCATGAAACGGTGCTTCACGATACGGGAAAACTCCGATTTTCATGCTGTCGGACTGCAAATGTAAGGACGTCGCGGGAGACCGGGAAGTCCGGGCCGGACTGTGCTAGGGCATCACGTTCCAATGCGTGTTTTTGCCACACGCAGGAGTGTCAAAAATGCAACAGAAGCCAGCCGCCGATTGCGCCGCCGACGACCCAGAACGGAATCGAAAAGAGGTGAAATTGCGCCCACATTCCGCGCTCTCCTGAAAGCCTCATTGCAATCAGATTCGCCAGCGAACCGATCGCGAATCCGAAGCCGCCGACGCTGACGCCGAACGCAAGCGCGCGCCAATCCTTCGAAAACTCGGCCAGCATGATCGCCGCGGGGACGTTGCTGATGAACTGGGACAGCACGGCGCCCGCCGCGTAGGCGCGCAGCGGCGTCGCGAGATGCAGTTGCCCGACAGCGTTGTGTACCCACGGCAGCGCTGCGACGCTTCTCAACACAATGAACATGAATACGAAGATCAGCAACAAAAGCCAGTCGATCTTCAGAACGATTCGGGGGCGCCAGAAGATAAATCCGACTCCCACGCCAATCAGTCCGATGCCCGCTCGATGAGAATCGGCGAGCAGCACGAATGCCGCAAACAAGACGACGGCAACGCCAAGCAACGGACGGTCAACGGGGTGCGGTTCCGTGTCTTTCGACAGATCCAGCGCAGTCCGCTTGAACGACACCGTTGCCAACGCGTACAGCATCACCATCAGCGCGAAGCACAAGGGCGCGAGCGCCAGCACGAATCCACCGAATGAGACGCCGCTCGATTGCCAGAGAAACAGATTTTGCGGATTGCCCAAGGGCGTGAGGATCGAGCCAGCGTTGACCGCTATCGCGATGAAAATGACGAGACGCTTGAGCGGCAGCGGCGCCAACTCGTTCAGCGATAACGCAAGCGGCACGACGACGAACAACGCGACATCGTTGGTGAGCAACGTCGACAGCGCTGCCGCGAGCGCGATCAACAGATACGCCAGCGCTCGCTGCGACCGGATGTGATGGACGACGCGATGGGCGAGCCACATCAGGAATCCTGAATATTCGACGGCCTTCGTCAAGATCAGGAGCCCGGCGAGCGTCATCACCGTCTGCCAGTCGACCAGCGCGGGCAACGATCCCCACGGATGCGGATGAAAAACCTGCAACACGATCAATGCAACGACGAGCACCGTAAGGACCGGCTCCTTCGTTGCATAGTGGATGATCGTGCGTGGCAGGTTGCGATGTGATCTTAGCGCTTGCTCGGCAGCGGGCATCGGGGAAGGTTCTTATGCGGCGGCTGCGTTGCCCCGCAGCCGAACGAGAATGCCTTCCAGTGCATCCAGGTCGCCGAAATCGACGAGCACCTGCCCTCGCCCACGGCGTCCGAGCTTGATCTTCACCGTGGCAGCTAGCAGATCCGACAGTTCCTCTTCGAGCCGTCGCGTGTCGCGGCCGCCGTCGTTGTTCGCTTTCGCCTTCACAGTAGGTACAGCCTTCGTCGTCGCCGTGACCAGCTTTTCGGTTTCACGCACCGACATGCGCTTGTTGACGACCTGGTTCGCGAGCGTAATCTGCGTGGCCCCGTCCACGGCAAGCAGTGCGCGCGCGTGGCCCATGTCGAGATCGCCGGCGAGCAGCATCGTTTGTACGGGAGACGCCAGATTCAGCAGACGCAGCAGATTCGACACCGCGCTACGCGAGCGCCCCACCGACTCGGCCGCCTGTTCATGGGTGAAACTGAACTCATCGAGCAGCCGCTGGATACCCTGCGCCTCTTCTAGCGGGTTCAGGTCCTCGCGCTGGATATTTTCGATGAGCGCCATCGCGGCGGCAGCCTGATCGGGCACGTCGCGCACCAGGACAGGCACTTCTTCGAGGCCAGCAAGGCGCGCAGCGCGAAAACGCCGCTCACCCGCGATGATTTCGAACTTCTCCGGAGAGACGGGTCGCACCAGAATCGGCTGCATCAGGCCCTGAGCGCGAATGCTGGCCGCCAGTTCCTGCAGCGCACCCTCGTCCATGCGCGTGCGCGGCTGATACTTGCCCGCCTGCATCTTGTCGAGCGGCAACGTGTGAGGTGCGCCGTTGATCTTCACCGCTTCCGTGATATCCGCGCTTCCGCCGAGCAGTGCCTCCAGCCCCCTGCCCAACCCCTTCTTCCGTGCTACTGCGTTCATCGTGGTTCCTCGATCCGCTTTGGATGATTGACGCTGCGTCATAGCAGGCGCACCCGCTCGATCATTTCCGCGCCGAACTGCACATAAGCCTGCGCGCCGCGCGATGCGCGGTCGAACACGACACCCGGCAGGCCGTAACTCGGCGCCTCGGCGAGTCGGACGTTCCGCGGGATGACGACGTCGAACACCTTGTCTCCAAAGTGCTCTTTCAGTTGTTCCGATACCTGCTGTTGCAATGTGATGCGTGGATCGAACATCACGCGCAACAAGCCGATCACCTTCAGGTCGCGGTTCAGGTTCGCATGCACCTGCTTGATCGTATTGATGAGGTCCGACAGGCCCTCGAGCGCGAAATATTCGCATTGCATCGGGATAACGACGCCATGCGCGGCGCAGAGTCCGTTCAGCGTCAGCAGCGACAGCGCGGGAGGACAGTCGATCAGCACGAAGTCGTAGTCCGGCACGACGTGCGCAATCGCCTCCTTGAGCTGACGCTCGCGATTCTCCATCCCCACGAGTTCGACTTCGGCCCCTGCCAGTTCGCGGTTCGCCGGCACGACATCATACGAAACGGCTTCGGACTTCACTCGCGCGTCGGCCAACGACACGCCGTCGACCAGCACTTCGTAAACCGTGTTCTCGCAAGCGGCTTTGTCGACGCCGCTGCCCATGGTGGCGTTACCTTGCGGATCGAGATCGATGAGCAGGACCCGCTGTCCCTGCGATGCGAGGCTCGCGGCGAGATTGACCGCGGTCGTCGTTTTGCCGACTCCACCCTTCTGGTTCGCAACGCAGAAGATTTTTGCCATCTGTTAGGTGTCCCTTTGCAGCCTGTTTAATGAAATTTCGATCTGGAATTCAGCCTACCGTGACTTCGATCAGATGCCGCTCGGCATCCAGCGCAGGCACTTTGAGACGAATGACTTGCTTCACGTGGGCGCCTTCAGGCAGGCGCTCGATTTCCCCATCCGGTCGAACGCCCTTCATTGCCCAGATCGCGCCATCGTCCGCAACGAGGTGACGGGCCAGTGTAACGAAATCCGCCAGCTCTGCGAATGCGCGCGAGACAATTACATCGAACTTTCCTGGAACCTCGGCCCTTGGCCGCAGATTTTCGACGCGCCCCGTCACAACCGACAGATTTCCCAAGCCCAGTTCCGCCTTAGCTTGTGACTGGAACGCGGACTTTTTCTGAACGATGTCGTTGACGGTGATCGACCATTCGGGAAACACGATCGCCAGAACGATGCCCGGCAGTCCGCCTCCTGAGCCGACGTCCAGCGCCGTCGCGGGCCCAAGCGTAGCCAGATGCGGAACGATCGAAAGTGAATCGAGGATGTGCTGAATCAGCATTTGCCGCGGATCGCGAATCGCCGTCAGGTTGTAGACGGTGTTCCACTTGGCCAGCAACGCAACGTAGTCGAGCAGCTTGCCCTTTTGTTCCGCGCTCAGCTCGATGTCCAGTTCGCGTAGGCCCTCTTCCAGCAGAGCGGCGAGCGCCTCGCGCCCCGCTGTCGTGTCGATACGCGCCGTCATTGAGCCACCGGCGAGTTGTCGGTGCCAGCGTTAGTGGGTTTCTCCGCGCGCCGACCGAGGCCGCGCTTCAGGTGAACCATCAGCAGCGAGATCGCGGCCGGCGTGATGCCGGAAATGCGCGACGCCTGGCCGATCGTTTCCGGGCGGAACTGCGTCAACTTCTGACGTGCCTCGAACGACAGCCCGCGGACCTCCGAGTAATCGAGGTTTTCCGGCAACCTCGTGTTCTCGTGCGCCTCGTTTCGCTCAATCTCACCTGCTTGCCGCTCGATATAGCCCTGATATTTGACGCCAATCTCGATCTGTTCCTTGATCTGCGCGAGCAGCACTTCGTCATCGGCCAGCACTTCGGCCGGGCCGCAGGCGCCTTCGCGCAGAGCGCAGACGCCGTCGTACGAGACTCCGGGACGCCGCAGCAGATCGGCGAGACTGTACTCATGATCGATCGACTTGCCGAGCAAGGCGGTCGCTTCCTCAGACGAAAGCGTCTTCGGATTGACCCACGTGGTGCGCAGTCGCTCTGTTTCACGTGAAACAGCGTCGCGTTTTCGGCTGAAAGCATCCCAACGCTCGTCATCCACCACGCCGAGTTCACGTCCGATCTCCGTCAGGCGCATGTCGGCGTTGTCTTCACGCAGGCTCAAGCGATACTCTGCGCGGCTCGTGAACATCCGATAAGGCTCGGAGACGCCCCGTGTCACGAGATCGTCCACCAGCACGCCCAGATAAGCCTGATCGCGGCGCGGACACCACGCTTCCTTGCCCTGCACATACAAGCCAGCATTGATCCCCGCCAGCAGCCCTTGCGCCGCCGCCTCTTCGTAGCCGGTAGTCCCGTTGATCTGACCGGCGAAGAACAGGCCGTTGATCACCTTCGTCTCCAACGACGCCTTCAGCCCGCGCGGATCGAAGTAGTCGTACTCGATCGCATAGCCCGGACGCAGGATGTGCGCGTGCTCGAGCCCGACCATCGACCGGACCAACTCGAGCTGGACATCAAACGGCAGGCTCGTAGAGATTCCGTTCGGATAGAACTCGTTTGTGGTCAAGCCTTCCGGCTCGAGAAAGATCTGATGCGACTCTTTCGAAGCGAAACGGTGAATCTTGTCTTCGATGGAAGGGCAATAACGCGGACCAACGCCTTCGATGACACCCGTGTACATCGGTGAACGGTCCAGACCGCTGCGGATGATGTCGTGAGTCTGGGAATTGGTATGCGTAACCCAGCACGGGACCTGTCGCGGATGCTGCTCGACGCGTCCGAGAAACGAGAACACGGGGATTGGATCGAGGTCACCCGGCTGCTCTTCCAGCTTCGAGAAATCGATCGTACGGCCGTCGATACGCGGCGGTGTGCCCGTCTTCAACCGGCCCTGCGGCAGCTTCAACTCCTTCAGCCGTGCCGACAGCGACACCGCAGCCGGGTCCCCTGCCCGCCCGCCCGTGTAGTTGTTGAGACCGACGTGGATCTTCCCATCGAGGAACGTGCCAGCCGTCAAAACTACCGCACGCGATCGGAAACGAACCCCAACCTGCGTCACCGCGCCGACAACACGGTCGCCTTCGACCATCAAATCGTCGACAGACTGCTGAAACAGCCAAAGATTAGGCTGATTTTCGAGGCGATGGCGGATCGCCGCCTTGTACAGAATGCGATCAGCCTGTGCGCGCGTCGCCCGAACGGCGGGCCCCTTCGACGAGTTGAGAATGCGGAATTGAATCCCGCCTTCGTCGGTAGCAGCCGCCATTGCGCCGCCGAGCGCGTCGACTTCCTTGACCAGATGGCCTTTGCCAATGCCGCCAATCGAAGGATTGCAGCTCATCTGACCGAGGGTTTCGATGTTGTGCGTCAGCAAAAGCGTCTTGTTGCCCATGCGCGCAGACGCCAAAGCGGCTTCCGTGCCGGCATGACCGCCGCCAACGACGATTACGTCAAACTCTGTGGGATAAAGCATCGCGGATCTCACGCGGGATCCAGCGTGAGCCTAAATGAAAGTATGGGCGAAATTATAGCGGGTTCGCTTTTGGCCCGAATTCCGTCCAGACGGTATAGGACGAAAAAACGGCGTGTTTCACGTGAAACACGCCGCTCGTTTGACAGCCAATCCGCCGAAAAATCCTTTGGCTAGGCGACTTTCTTCGTCAGACCCAAATATGTTTCGATAACACGCGGATTTTGCGCCAACTCATTCGCCGCTCCTTCTAGCGCCAGTTCTCCTGTTTCGAGAACATAGCCGTAGTCGGAGATCTGCAGCGCAGCGCGTGCATTCTGCTCAATCAGCAGCGTGGCAACACCCGTCTGACGCAATGCACTGATGATATGAAAAATCTCCTTCACGATCAGCGGCGCCAGGCCCAAGCTCGGCTCATCGAGCATCAGCAGATCCGGCTTGCCCATCAGCGCGCGTCCCACCGCCAGCATTTGCCGCTCGCCGCCCGATAACGTACCAGCAGCCTGCTTGCGACGCTCCTTCAATCGCGGAAAAAGCTGGAACACAGGCTCAAGTTGATCGAGGTAATTTCGCTCGCCAGCGCGCTTGCGGCGATATGCGCCCAGAACCAGATTGTCCTCGACCGTCATCGCGGAAAACAGCTCGCGCTTTTCCGGCACAAGACACATACCGCGCGCGACCCGCTTTTCGATGGGAACGTGGCTCACGTCCTCGTCCCGGTACATAATCGCGCCCTTTGCATGTCCCGTCACGGGCAACGCGCCCATGATCGCGTTCAGCAGTGTCGACTTGCCGGCGCCGTTCGGACCGATCACCGAGACGATCTGGCCGGGGCCGACGGCGATCTTCGCGCCATGCAGCGCTTCCACCTTTCCATAGCGCACGGAAAGGCTGCTCACTTCGAGAATCGGTGCAGCCGTCGTCTGATTCACCATCACTCCACCCCGCCCAGATAAGCTTCCAGCACGGCCGGATCGTTCTGCACGTCCTGCGGCAAGCCTTCCGCGATACGCGTCCCAAACTCCATGACCACCAGTCGATCCGTCAGGTTCATCACGAAATCCATATCGTGTTCGACTAGCAGCACGCTCATACCTTCCTCGCGAAGCTTGCGCAGGAGCGTCGCCAGTTGCTGCTTTTCCTGATAACGCAGGCCGGCTGCCGGCTCATCGAGCAGCAGAAGCGTCGGATCGCAGCACAGCGCCCGCGCAATCTCCAGAATCCGCTGTTTGCCCAGCGCGAGGCTACCCGCTTCGTCGTACATATGCTCTTCGAGACCCACGCGCCGGATCTGGCGAGCCGCTTCCGCCATCAGACGCGCCTCCTCGGCCGCATTCAGGCGCGCCACGCTGCGCCACACGCCCGCGTGCCCGCGCAGATGCGCGCCGATGGCGACGTTCTCCAGCACGGTCATGCCCGGCAGCAGCTTGACGTGCTGGAACGTGCGCCCAATGCCGCGTTTGACGATTTCACGTGAATTGAGCGCATCGATACGCTCGCCTTGAAACGAAATCGAGCCACTCGTCGGCTGCAGAACGCCCGTGACCAGATTGAAGGTCGTCGACTTGCCCGCGCCGTTCGGCCCGATCAAGCCGATGATCTGCCCCGCCTTCACTTCGAAGCTGACATCGTTGACCGCCACCAGACCGCCGAACTGCTTGCGCGCCTTGTCCACCACCAGCAGCGATTCGCCCGCTGTCGGCTTGCTGCGCTGCGGCAAAGCATCCGCATGATCCGGCACGTGCGCGCGCGGGCCGCGGGGGAACATGCGCGCGACGAACGGCCACACGCCTTGGCGCGCGTACTGCAAAAGCAGGACCATCAGGACGCCAAAGACGATGATCTCGAAGTTGCCGTTTTCGCCGAGCAGTTTCGGCAGCAGCGTCTGCAGATAGTCCTGCAGAATCGTCAGGATCGCCGCGCCCAGCACTGCGCCCCACACATGCGCGACACCGCCGACCACAGCCATGAACAGAAACTCGATGCCGTGATTGAGGCCGAACGGCGTCGGATTCACCGCGCGCTGCAAATGCGCGTACAGAAAGCCCGAAATCGCCGCCAGCACCGCTGCGTAGACGAAGATCACGACGCGCATCCACGCCGTATTCACGCCCATTGCCTCCGCCATCAAGCCGCCGCCGCGCAGCGCGCGGATCGCACGCCCCGGCCGGCTATTAAGCAGATTCTGAACAGACACCACGGCGCCGAGCACGACGATCCAGATCAGGTAGTAGATATGTCGGCCCGATTCCAGGTTGATGCCGAGCACGTTCAGCACCGGAATCCCGTTGATCCCGTCGTACTTGCCGAGCATCTCCATATTGCCGAACAGGAAGAACAGCGCGAGACCCCATGCGATCGTTCCGAGCGGCAGGAAGTGGCCCGACAGCCGCATCGTGACGGCGCCGAGCAGCAGCGCGATCAGCGCCGTCAGAACGACACCTACGATCAGCGCGAGCCACGGCGATACGCCGAACTGCGTCGTCAGATACGCCGTCGAATAGGCGCCGACGCCGACGAACGCCGCCTGTCCAAAGCTCGTCATTCCGCCGATGCCTGTCAGCAGCACTAAGCCGATCGCCACGATCGAATACAGCCCGATGTAGTTGAGCAGCGTCACCCAGTACTCGGGCACGCGGATCGGCTGCGGCAGCACGGGCAGCGCGAACATCACGACGAGGAACAACCAGAAGAACCTGTTTTGCATGATGTGTTTCATCGCGTCACTCCTCCTCTTCTTCCGCGTGCGGGCTGGCGAGACTCCGCCAGAGCAGCACGGGAATGATCAGCGTGAACACGATCACTTCCTTGTAGGAGCTGGCCCAGAACGATGAATACGACTCCAGCAAGCCGACGAGTATCGAACCCGCAAAAGCCAGCGGATAACTCACCAGCCCGCCGATAATCGCCCCGACGAAGCCCTTCAGACCGATCAGGAAACCCGAGTCGTAATAGATGGTCGTCAGCGGCGCAACGAGAATCCCGCACAACACGCCGAGACCGGCCGCGAGCGTGAACGCGAGCCGTCCCGCCTGCGTCGTGCCGATGCCGACCAGCTGCGCGCCGAGCCGGTTCACCGACGTCGCCCGCAACGCCTTGCCCGAAATCGAGCGATCGAAATACACGTACAACACGCCGATCAGCACCACCGCGACACCGATCACCCACACGCTCTGCCCCGAGATCGACATGCTGCCGATGTTGAAGGTGGAGTCGGTGAAGGCGTTGGTCCGCGAGCCTTCCGCGCCGAACATCACGAGCCCGAGGCCGACCATCGCGAAGTGCACGGCGACGGATACGATCAGCAGCAACAGCGTCGTCCCTTCGGCAACCGGCTCGTAGGCGAGGCGATAGACGAACGGCCCCATCGGCACCACGATCAGCAGCGTCAGCGCGATCTGCGCGAGCATCGGCAGCGGCTGCATGAATACGCCGCGCGTGACCGCGTAGACGGCGACGGGAAACAACAGATACTTGCCGACCAGCATCACGAGCGTACGCGCCGCATGACGCCGCCGCTCCGCATGCCGCGCCATGCCGGTCACCTCGACGACGAAGCACGCGAGCCCCATCGCCATCAGCAGCCAGCACGTCGCCGGAAACTTCTGTGTCTGCAGTGCGGCGAGCGTCAGCGCGCCGTACGACACGAACTCCCCTTGCGGGATGAAAATGGCACGCGTCACGGAGAACACCAGCACCAACGCGAGCGCGAGCAATGCGTAGATCGCGCCGGTCGTGATGCCGTCCTGCGCGAGGATCACCGCAATTGATAGATCCATACTTCCTCGTCCTGGAACGTCGAAATCGAAACTAAGAAACAATGAGAGCCGGCTGAACGACCACCCGCCACGGAGCGAAGCTCAAACACATAAAACAACTGCCGCGCCTAAGATACAGCGCGGCAGAGCTTGCCATTGTTATCGATCAGAAATTGCTGCGTGGCTTAAGCGCTTTCGCATACGCTGGCCGCCACGCCCTTGCGCGAGAGGCGCGTACCGTCTTAGTCGTTCTGGAGTTTCCACTTGCCATCAGAGATCTCGATGATCACGCGTGCGCGCTTGTCGAGACCGTTGTGGTCGGTGGGCGTCGTGTTCATGATGCCGTGCGAGAGTGGCAAGTCCTTGATGTTCTCAAGCGCTTCACGCAACGCGACGCGGAACGCTTCCGTGCCCGGCTGGCCCTTCTTCAGCGCCTCGGGAATCGCGCGCTGGAGCATCTGGCCGGCATCCCACGCGTGACCGCCGAAGGTCGCCACCGTGCCCACGCCATAGGCCTTCTCGTACGCGTTCTTGTACGCGAGCGACGACTTCTTCACCGGGTTCGAATCGGGCAACTGATCGGCGACGAGAATCGGGCCTGCGGGCAGCAATTCGCCTTCGCAGTCCTTGCCGCACACGCGCAGGAAGTCGTTGTTCGCGACGCCGTGCGTCTGATAGATCTTGCCCTTGTAGCCGCGCTCCTTGAGCGCCTTCGCAGGCAGTGCGGACGGCGTGCCCGCGCCGGCGATCAGCACCGCATCCGCATTCGATGCAGCGAGCTTCAGCACCTGCCCCGTCACCGATGCATCGGTGCGGTTATAGCGCTCGTTCGCAACGAGCTTCAGATGATGCCCTTCCGCCGCCTTGCTGAACACGTTGTACCAGTTCTCGCCATAGGCATCCGCGAAGCCGATGAACGCGACCGTCTTCACGCCGTGCTTCTCCATGTACTCGGCGATTGCATCGGCCATCAGACCGTCGTTCTGCGGCGTCTTGAATACCCACGAACGTTTCGCATCCATCGGCGAGATGATGGCCGCCGATGCCGCGAGCGAGATCATCGGCGTCTTGCCTTCGGAAACGGGATCGAGCATCGCGAGGGAATTCGGCGTGACCGTCGAGCCGATGATCGCATCGACGTGATCTTCGTCGATCAGCTTGCGCGTGTTCTGCACGGCGCGGCTCGTATCCGATGCATCGTCGAGCACGATGTACTGCACACTCTTGCCCGCGATTTCCTTAGGCAGCAGCGCGATCGTGTTTTTCTCAGGGATGCCGAGCGATGCGGCCGGTCCCGTCGTGGACAGCGTGACCCCAATCTTCACCTGCGCCATCGCCGCACTTGCTCCGCACACGAGCGCCATCGCGATCGCGGTACGGACCCATTGTTTTGTCGTTTTCATTGCTTGTCTCCAAACGCTTTAAATGCGTGTCGTAATCCAGTTCAAGAACCGGGTAACTGAATCTAGTTATCGGGTATAAGCCTGCCAAGCATGGTTTTCCCTGCTCGTTGCAATTGCGTCAAACCTCGAACGCAGGCTCTACCGCTTTAGTCGCCTCCCCTCGCCGTTGCACGGCTTTTTTATTCAGACATCTCGCGTGCAATAAAAAAGACGCGTCAACTGCTCGCGTCTTTTTTGTGAATTCGAATTCGTTAGTTCGCCTCGTTTAATCGGAAGCAAGCTTCCATTTGCCATCGACGATTTGCACCATCACACGTGCACGCTGATCGAGACCCGCGTGATCGTTCGCGCTCATGTTGAAGATGCCGTGCGAGCCGGGCAGATCTTTCGTGTCTTCGAGCGCGACGCGCAATGCTTCACGGAATTGCGGCGTACCCGGCTGGCCCTTCTTCAACGCGATGGGAATGGCGTGTTGCAAAAGCAGGCCCGCGTCCCACGCGTGACCGCCAAACGTCGAGATCGAGCCCGCACCGTTAGCGCCTTCATACGCGCGCTTGTACGCGAGCGAAGCCTTCTTCACAGGATTGGAATCGGGCAGTTGATCGGCGACGAGCAGCGGACCAGCGGGCAGATACGTGCCTTCGCAATCCTTGCCGCACACACGCAGGAAGTCGTTATTCGCGACGCCGTGCGTCTGATAGTACTTGCCCTTGAAGCCACGCTCGCGCAGCGTCTTTTCCGGCAACGCGGCCGGCGTGCCCGCGCCGGCGATCAGCACGGCATCCGGGTTCTGCGACATCATCTTGAGCACCTGGCCCGTCACGGACGCATCGTTGCGTGCGAAACGTTCATTCGCGACGACCTTGATCTTCTTCAGATCAGCGGCCTTGGTGAACTCCTTGAACCAGCTCTCGCCGTACGCATCCGAGAAGCCGATGAACGCCACCGTCTTCACGCCGTGGTTCGACATGTGTTGCGCAATCGCCGTCGCCATCAGAATGTCGTTCTGCGGCGTCTTGAAGACCCACGAGCGCTTCGCGTCCATCGGCTCGACGATCGACGCCGCCGCAGCCATCGAGATCATCGGCGTTTGCGTTTCGTTGGCGATGTCGATCATAGCCAGCGAGTTCGGCACGACAGTCGAGCCGATCAACGCGTCGACGTGATCTTCGCTGGTGAGCTTGCGGGCGTTCTTGACGGCTTGCGTCGAGTCGGTTGCATCGTCGAGGACGATGTAGTCGATTTTCTGGCCCGCGATTTCCTTCGGCAGAAGCGCGCTAGTGTTCTTCTCCGGAATGCCGAGCGAGGCCGCGGGCCCCGTCGCCGATACCGTCATGCCGATTTTCACGTCCGCGAATGCCGCGCCGCTATACGTTGCGCACACGCCTGTCGCGACGAGTGCCGCGCTGATCCACCGCAATGCCGACTTCATTCCGCTCCTCTACGCCCCGATGTTCGAATGGATTCGAATGTCCCAAAGGCCGACCCGATGGTCGGCGAATGGCGAGTGTAGCGGACGCATACCGCAGGCGGCAAGCGCTTTGAAGGCTTTGAATCTTTGGGGAAAAACGCCGGGTGCAGCGAGAGAGAAAACGCCAGATTTACAATGCAGCGCGACGCAGGAAGGCGCGCTGAAGAAGATGAGTTTCGAGCGGAAAAAGTAAAAAGCGCTGTTGGATTTCGTCCAACAGCGCTTTTGTATGGGCACTTATGCGCCTCATGTCTCCTCGTTCTCCACCTGCAAAATTCGGTGCATCAGAACTGTGTGAAGATTAAACGGGGGACGCTTCACGAGCAACTAGCATTTACCCTAGTGGTGCAGCGCCGCACAAAAATGGGGCGCATTCTTGTAGTTTCGCTCCATGTTCGCGTCATTTCGCGGCGGCTAGTCGTTATTTCGGATCGCAAACTAATTTCCCGGCCCACTCAGGCGCGCAACGGTTTGACCCGCTGCACGATCTCGCCGACGATGCCGCGCCTGAACGCCAGCACGCACGCGATGAAAATAAGGCCCGTGACGATCGTCGCCGACTCGCCAAGTGATCGGAACCACTCAACACCTGTCACCGACGCCAGCCCGCTGCCGATATCGCCAAGCCGGTCTTCCAGCGCGACGATCAACGCGGCACCGAGCAACGGCCCGAACAGCGTGCCCATGCCGCCGACCAGTGTCATCAGCACGACGAGGCCCGACATCGTCCAGTAGGCATCGCCGAGCGTTTCGAAGCCGAGCACGACTACCTTGAGCGAGCCGGCGAGACCCGCAAGTCCCGCCGACAGAATAAACGCCAGCAGCTTGAAGCGGTTCGTATCATAGCCGAGCGAGATCGCGCGGGGCTCGTTCTCCTTGATCGCGATCAGCACCTGCCCGAACGGCGAATGCACGATCCGCACGATCAGCAGGAACGCGAGCACCATCACGGCCAGCACGACAAAGTACAGCGTCAGGTCTGAAGACAGGCTCAACGCGCCAAACAGCTTGCCGCGCGGCACGCCTTGCAGGCCATCTTCGCCATGCGTGAACGGCGCCTGCAGGAACACGAAGTAGACCATCTGCGCGAGCGCGAGCGTCACCATCGCGAAATAGATGCCCTGCCGGCGAATCGCGAACATACCGACGACAAAGCCCAGCAGCGTCGCCACCACCACGCCCCCTAGCACGCCGAGTTCGGGCGACACGCCGAGCGTCTGGATCGCGTAACCGGTGACATAGCCGGCCGATGCGAGAAACATCGCGTGTCCGAACGACAGCAGACCCGTATAACCGATCAGCAGATTGAACGCGGCCGCGAACAGCGCAAAGCACAACACCTTCATCACGAACACGGGATACGCGCCGACAAAAGGCGCAACGATGAGCGCGATCAGCAGCAGAACGTAGAGCGCTTTTCTCTGCATCATTTTTCCTTGCCGAAGAGACCTGCCGGACGCACGAGCAACACGAGCGCCATGATCACGAAGACCACCGTCGCCGACGCTTCCGGATAGAACACGCGCGTGAATCCTTCGATCACACCCAGCAAAAGGCCCGTGAGAATCGAACCCATGATCGAGCCCATGCCGCCGATCACCACGACCGCAAACACTGTGATGATCATCGACTGGCCCATCAGCGGCGAGACCTGGATCACAGGCGCCGCAAGCACGCCGGCAAACGCGGCCAGCGCGACGCCGAAGCCATACGTGAGCGTGACCATCATCGGTACGTTCACGCCGAATGCCTCGACCAGCTTCGGGTTCTCCGTGCCCGCGCGCAGATACGCGCCAAGACGCGTCTTCTCGATCACGAACCACGTCGCGAAGCACACGATCAGCGACGCGACCACCACCCACGCGCGATAGTTCGGCAGGAACATGAAGCCGAGATTGGTTGCGCCCGCAAGCGCCGACGGCACGTCGTACGGTTGCCCTGACGAACCGTAGATCGAATGGAACACGCCTTCGACGACGAGCGTGAGCCCGAACGTGAGCAACAGGCCGTAGAGGTGGTCGAGCTTGTACAGCCAGCGCAGCATCGAGCGTTCGATCACGATGCCGAACAGCCCCACGAGCACGGGCGCGAGCACGAGCATCACCCAGTACGGCAGACTGAAATACGACATGCCCATCCACGTGAGCATCGCACCCAGCATGAACAACGCGCCGTGCGCGAAGTTGATCACGTTGAGCAGACCGAAGATCACAGCCAGCCCCAGACTCAGGATCGCGTAGAACGAGCCGTTCACGAGACCGAGCAGCAACTGGCTGAGCATCGCCGGTAGCGGAATGCCAAAGATATCCATTGAATCCGCCGTCAGAATAATATCGACGCAGTTCACTCGCGAGACGCAGCGGGCGGCACCTGCGCCGCCCTTCACGTATCGACTGCGAACCGCTTACTTCCAGAGCGCGCAGCGCGATTCCGCTTTCGTTCCGAATGCCTGATCGCCGGGAATCGTTGCGGTGATCTTGTAGTAATCCCACGGCTCTTTCGATTCCGACGGCTTCTTCACTTCCATCAGGTACATGTCGTGGATCATGCTGCCGTCCTGACGGATGTAGCCCTTCGCGTAGAAATCGTCGATCTTCGTCTTGTGCAGTTGATCCATCACCTTGTCGCTGTCGGTCGTGCCAGCTGCCTGCACGGCCTTCAGATAAGTGGTGACGGCTGAATAGTCCGCTGCCTGCAGACTGGTCGGCATCTTCTTCATTTTGTCGAAGTAGCGCTGCGCCCACTTGCGAGTGTTTGCGTCCTTGTTCCAATACCAGCTATCGGTCGCGACCAGACCTTGCGTCGTTTCAAGTCCGAGGCTGTGGATATCGGTCAGGAAGATCAGCAGCGCGGCGATCTTCATCGACTTTGTGACGCCGAATTCTTTGGCGGCCTTGATCGCGTTGATCGTGTCGCCGCCCGCATTCGCGAGACCGAGCACCTGCGCCTTCGATCCTTGAGCCTGCAACAGGAACGACGAGAAATCCGATGCCGACAACGGATGGCGCACCGTGCCGAGAACCTGTCCGCCATTCGCCTTGACCACCTCCGACGTGTTCTTTTCGAGCGCCTTGCCGAACGCGTAGTCCGCCGTCAGAAAGTACCAGGTCTTGCCGCCCTGCTTCGTCACGGCCGAACCCGTGCCTTTTGAAAGCGCCATCGTGTCGTACGCGTAGTGGACCGTGTACGGCGTGCATTGCTCGTTGGTGAGGTTATCCGCGCCCGCACCGATGTTGATGTACGGAATCTTCTTCTCACCCGCAACCTGGTTGGTCGACAGCGCAGTGGCCGAGTTCGTGCCGCCGATGATCACGTTGACCCCGTCGCGGTCGATCCATTCACGCGCGCGCGACGCGGCAATATCCGCCTTGTTCTGGTGATCGGCATAGACCAGTTCGACCGGCTTGCCATTCACCTTGCCGCCGAAATCGGCAATCGCCATGCGGATCGCTTCGAGGCCGCCCTGGCCATCGAGATCCGCATAAAGACCGGACAGATCAGTGATATAGCCGATCTTGACGGTCTGGCCGTCCGCGGCCTGCGCGTTACCCGCAGCGAACATCGTGCCCGCGGCGGCCGCAAAGCAGACTGCTGACAGCCTGGCGAAGTTCTTCAGTTTCATGCGTGTCTCCTGTTTCCATGCTTGTGGTTATCAGAGGCATCTGGGTATGTCGTGCGTCGCAGTTCCCATGACGACCCCGATTTCTCATCGGGATGCGTCCACCCCACTTAGACGCCGAGCAAATCGTGCAGCACCGGCATTTTGCTTTCGAGTTCCTTTGCACCGAAATGCTCGACGATGCGTCCATGCTCCATCACATAGAAGCGATCGGCGAGCGGCGCGGCAAAGCGGAAATTCTGTTCGACCATCACGATCGTGTAGCCGCGCGCCTTCAGCGTCACGATCATGCGCGCGAGCGCCTGTACGATCACGGGCGCCAGGCCTTCGGAGATTTCATCGAGCAACAGCAGGTTCGCGCCCGTGCGCAGGATGCGCGCGACGGCCAGCATCTGTTGCTCGCCGCCCGACAGACGCGTCCCCTGGCTCATGCGTCGTTCCTGGAGATTGGGAAACATCTGGTAGATCTCGTCGATCGACATCATCAACGACTTGTCGCCGACAGGCGGCGGCAGCATCAGATTTTCTTCACACGACAGGCTCGAAAAGATACCGCGCTCTTCCGGGCAATAGCCGACGGCGCAATGCGCAATGCGATGCGTCGCCATCGAAATCGTCTCGCGCCCACCGACGCGGATCGAGCCCGTACGCCGGCCCGTCAGGCCCATGATCGCGCGCAGCGTCGTGGTGCGGCCCGCGCCATTGCGGCCGAGCAGCGTGACGACTTCACCGCGGCTGACGGTCAGATCGACGCCATGCAGGATGTGCGATTCGCCGTACCACGCCTGCAGCCCCGCGATCTCCAGCGCGGGCTCGCCGCTCATCACACTGACCGATGCGTCTTCCTGTTCGCTCACAGTGCTCATGCATGCGCTCCGGCAAGCGCCGCGTCCGCACTGCCCATATAGGCCTGCATGACGAGCGGGTTCTTCGAGACTTCCGCGTACGTGCCTTCGGCGAGCACCTCGCCGCGTTGCAGGACGGTAATCGTGTCGGAGATGCCGGCTATCACATTCATGTTGTGTTCGACCATCAGGATCGTGCGACCCGCCGATACTTTTTTGATCAGCGCAGTCACGCGGTCAACGTCTTCATGTCCCATGCCTTGCGTCGGTTCGTCGAGCAGCATCAGTTCGGGCTCCATGCCGAGCGTCGTGGCGATTTCGAGCGCGCGTTTGCGCCCATACGACAGCTCGACGGCGGGCACATCGGCGAAATCGGTCAAGCCTACCTGCGTGAGCAGATCGATCGCGCGGTCATCGAGTTGACGCAACGTGCGCTCGCTTCTCCAGAAATGAAACGCCGAGCCGAGCTGACGTTGCAGACCGACGCGGACGTTCTGCAATGCCGTCAGATGCGGAAATACAGCAGAAATCTGAAAGGAGCGGATGATGCCGCGACGCGCGACCTGCGCAGGACGTTCGCCCGTGATGTCGATGCCGTCAAAGACGATCTGACCCGCAGTGGGCACAAGAAATTTGGTGAGCAGATTGAAGCAGGTGGTCTTGCCTGCGCCGTTTGGCCCGATGAGCGCGTGGATCGAACCGCGCTTCACGCGCAGGTTCACACCGTTGACTGCGGTAAAACCCTTGAACTCACGAGTGAGCCCGCGCGTTTCGAGTATCGTATCGCCGAGAATCATGTTCCCTTCCATGCGAAGTAAGGCGAAGCATTACCGCGTTTTATGCCGCGCTGAATCGTCGCGACTGTTATTGGCGATGACACCCCCGTGCCAATCGTGGCGTGGTGCACCAATGCGGACGGTAATCCATGCCGCACCACGCAGCATGGGTGCCATTGTCGCGCCAATGATGCAGCGCAATCATTGGGATTTGCACTTAGTGTTTAATGCGACCTTCGTGCCGCAAAACGTTAAACGTTGCGTGTCATGCAACGGACATCGGTGACGCGGCGTTGGTTTCGATGGTGTGACTGTCTCTTCGCGCACGACGCTCGGCGCGAATCATGTCGCTCGCGCGTTCTGCGATCATCAGTGTCGGCGAGTTCGTGTTGCCTGAGGTGATGGTGGGCATCACGGATGCATCGACCACGCGCAGCCCTTCGACACCGATCACCCGCAAGCGGCCATCGACGACAGCGCCGGGATCATTCGATGTGCCCATCCGGCACGTGCCGACGGGATGGAAGATGGTTGTACCGACTTGACCCGCCGCGATCTGCAATTCTTCCTCGGTCTGAAACTGGATGCCGGGCAAGATCTCTTCGGGCCGATAGAGTTTCAATGCAGGCGAGGCCGCAATGCGACGAGTGAGACGCAATGCATTCGCAGCGACGTGACGGTCGTAATCCGTCGACAGATAGTTCGGCGCGATCAGCGGCGCGGTGTGCGGATCGCGTGATTCGATATGCACGCTGCCGCGCGAAGTCGGACGCAAATGGCAGACAGATGCCGTAAAGGCATTGAAGCGATGCAAGGGTTCGCCGAACTTGTCGAGTGAAAGCGGCTGTACGTGATACTCGAGATCGGAACGCGTCAACGAGCCGTCGTTCACATCGGACTTCGCGAACGCGCCGAGTTGCGACGGCGACATCGACATCGGCCCGCTTTGCGTCAGCAGATACTGCAGCCCGATCATCATCTTGCCCCACCAGTGTGCGGAGGCCGTATTCAATGTGCGCACGCCGTGCACCTTATACGCCATGCGTAACTGCAAATGGTCCTGAAGATTTTCGCCGACGCCCCGCAAATCGTTCACGACCTCGATGCCGAGATTCTGCAGACGCGCGCCATTACCGATGCCAGACAATTCGAGTAATTGCGGCGAGTTCACTGCGCCCGAGCTCATGACGACTTCGATGCGCGCCTTTGCGATGTACTCGACATTGTCGCCACGATATTCGACACCGACGCACCGCTTGCCTTCAAATACGACGCGCTGCGTGTGCGCGCCCGTGATGACGGTGAGATTCGACCGCTGCAACGCAGGCCGCAAAAAAGCCTTCGATGCATTCCAGCGAATCCCGCGCTTCTGGTTCACATCGAAATAGCCGACGCCGGTGTTGTCGCCGCGATTGAAATCGTCGGTGGCGGGAATACCGGCTTCCTGGGCGGCTTCGGCGAACTTCTCCAGAATCTTCCATTTGAGACGCTGCTTTTCAACGCGCCATTGACCGCCCGCGCCGTGAAATTCATTCGCGCCACCATGATGGTCTTCGCTACGTTTGAAGATGGGCAGCACAACATCCCACGACCACGACGAATCGCCCGTCACACGCGCCCATTCGTCGTAATCTTCACGCTGTCCGCGCATGTAGATCATGCCGTTGATCGACGAGCATCCGCCCAGTACACGCCCCCGCGGATACGACAATGCACGTCCGTTGAGTCCGGGTTCTGCCTGCGTTTTATAGAGCCAATCAGTGCGCGGATTGCCAATGCAATAGAGGTAACCGACGGGCACATGAATCCAGTGGTAATCGTCCTTGCCTCCCGCTTCGAGCAGCAGCACGGTGACGTCGGGATCTTCGGTCAGGCGGTTCGCAAGCACGCAACCCGCCGTGCCCGCACCAATGACGATGTAGTCGAATTCGCCTTCGAGTTTTCTTGCTGTCGTGCTCACCCTTGTCTCCTTCGCATGGCCACGTTGCATGGCATCTGATTGCGCTTTGGGCGTTTGTCTCGCTACTGCTTTTTGTTTATCGACACCACACGTGTGATGCGCACGGCACTGCGTTATTGAAAACGCAATGCCGTGGCCATTCCGATCTACTGATTCGCGTTACTTCGCAACAGGCATCGTGAACTCGGCGCCCTTCGCGATACTGTCCGGCCAGCGCTGCATGATGCTCTTGTAGCGCGTATAGAAGCGCACGCCTTCTTCGCCGTACGCGTGGTGATCGCCGAACAGCGACCGCTTCCAGCCGCCGAACGAGTGCCATGCCATCGGCACGGGAATCGGCACGTTGATGCCGACCATGCCAATCTGGATCTGACGCGAGAACGCGCGTGCAACACCGCCATCCGACGTGAACAGCGACACGCCGTTCGCAAACTCGTTCTTGTTGATGAGTTCGACTGCCGAAGCAAAATCGGGCACGCGCACCACGCACAACACGGGGCCGAAGATTTCTTCGCGATAGATCTTCATGTCGGTCTTCACATCGTCGAACAATGTGCCGCCGAGGAAGAAGCCTTTCTCGTGACCCGGCACCTTGTGCCCGCGTCCATCGACCACCAGTTTCGCGCCCGCCTCGATCCCTGCGTCGATATAACCCGACACCTTCTCGCGATGCGCCGCCGTCACGAGCGGACCCATTTCCGCTTCGCCTTCCATGCCGTTCATGATCTTCAGCGTCTTCACGCGCGGCGTGAGCCTGTCGATCAGTTCGTCGGCGATATGACCGACTGCGACTGCAACGGAAATCGCCATACAACGCTCACCCGCCGAACCATACGCTGCGCCGATCAATGCATCGACGGCCTGATCGAGATCCGCATCCGGCATCACGACGAGGTGGTTCTTCGCGCCGCCCAGCGCCTGCACACGCTTACCGTGCTTCGTACCTTCCGTGTAGATGTATTCGGCAATCGGCGTGGAACCGACGAACGACAGCGCGCTGACATCGGGATGCACGAGCAATGCATCGACGGCCACCTTGTCGCCGTGCACGACGTTGAACACGCCGTCAGGCAAGCCCGCTTCCTTCAGCAACTCGGCAAGACGGATCGACGCCGACGGATCGCGTTCCGACGGCTTCAACACGAACGTGTTGCCGCATGCGATCGCGACCGGGAACATCCAGCACGGGACCATCATCGGGAAGTTGAACGGCGTGATACCCGCGACCACACCCAACGACTGACGCAGGTTCCAGTTGTCGATGCCGCCGCCGATCTGATCGGTGAAGTCCGTCTTCAACAGATTCGGAATGCCGCACGCGAATTCGACGATCTCGATGCCGCGCATCACTTCGCCCTTCGCGTCCGAGAACACTTTGCCGTGCTCGCGCGTGATCAGTTCGGCGAGTTCGTCGTGGTGACGGTCGAGCAGTTCCTTGAACTTAAACAGCACACGAGCGCGCTTGATCGGTGCCGTTTCGCTCCATGCGGGAAACGCGGCGTTAGCGGCGGCAACGGCTGCATCGACTTCGGCGACGCTCGCGAGCGGCACGCGTGACGACACTTCGCCTGTCGCCGGATTGAACACGTCGCCGAAGCGCTGGCTCGTGCCATCGATAAGATGGCCGTTGATCACGTGTGTCAGCGCGCGCACTTTGCCTTGATCTGTCTCGCTCATGGTGTCTCCTGTGTAGGACTTTCTGATGGTCGATGCTGCAGCGCAATGGAGCACGCTTTCGCATGATCTTTCCAGCGTAATCGGCAAGTGCGTCGCAAATCCAATCAGAAATGCTCAAATGCGATATAAGGCGCGTTAATATCAGCGGATGGATCTCACCCTGCTCCGCGCCTTTGCGACGGTCGCGCGCGAAGGCAATCTGACGCGCGCTGCCGCGCAATTGCATTTGACCCAGCCCGCCGTCAGCCTGCAGATCAAGAACCTGCAAACCGCGCTCGGCGTGACGCTTTTCACGCGCACGTCGCACGGGCTCTCGCTCACGCGCGACGGTCAGGCGCTGTTGCCACACGCGGAGCGCGCGCTCGCGGCCGCCAACGATGTCGAACGGGCCGCCGCCACACTGCGCCAGGAAGTGCGCGGGCGTCTGCGCATCGGCACGATTCTCGATCCGGCGTTTCTGCGGCTCGGCGGGTTTCTGAAGCAGCTCGTCGAGACGTGGCCGCACATCGAAACGCAATTGCGGCACGGCATGTCCGGCTGGGTGCGCGATCAGGTGCGCGCGGGCGAACTCGACGTCGGCTATTACATCGGCCAGCCGGACGAAGACGAACCACGCGACAGCGCGATCTTTCACGCCGTCACGCTGACACACTTCCAATACCGCGTGCTGGCGCCGCCCGGCTGGAAGGACCGCATGAAAGGCGCGCGCGACTGGCGTGCGCTCGCTTCGTTTCCGTGGATCTGGACACCGCCCGCGTCCGCGCACAACCGGCTGCTGACGCGCCGCTTCGCCGATGCCGGCGTCAAGCCCATCAAGGTCGCGGAAGTCGATCAGGAACCGTCGATGCTCGATCTCGTCAAATCAGGCGTCGGGCTCACGCTCGCGCGCGATTCGACCGCGCTTGCCGAAGCGCACGCGCATGCGCTGACGATCGTCGAAGGCATCACGGTGCCGACAGAGCTGACGTTCATCACGCTTGCTGCGCACAAGGACGAGCCGGCGATCGCCGTGGCGCTCAAGCTGATCGAACAGCAGTGGTCGGCATAAGCGGTACACGCGGAACGCGCATCGCATCGCGCGAAAAGCAGCGTCGCGCGATATGAGCCGACCTCATGACACAGCGAGGTTTTTGCACCCTTCGGATGCCGTGGCCTTTAACCACATCGTCATGGGCTTTTTGCTAGATTGACGCTTTGCCCGCTTTTCCCCCGCTGTTTTCCGTATCCCTTTGGTCTCTGCCGACCGGTTTGCGCACTCAGGCAATCGGGGCGAACCCGTTGTCGTCAGAAGCCGTCCACGTTCACCTTTCGACAGGAGCTTCACATGGCACGCAACATCGAAATCAAAGCTCGCGCGCAGCACTTCGAACAGCTTCGCGAGCGCGCCGCTGCGCTTTCGCCTGACGCTCCTTTGATTTTTCGCCAGCAGGACTTTTTCTACGACGTGCCGCGTGGCCGTCTGAAGTTGCGCCAGTTCGACGACGGCACGCCCGCCGAACTGATCTTCTATCAGCGCGACGACCGCGACGGCCCGAAGGCGTCGTACTACACGCGCAGCCCGGTGACGAACCCCGAAGCGATGCACTCGCTGCTCGCCACCGCGCTCACGACGCGCGGCATCGTCACGAAGGAGCGCCACGTCTATATCGTCGGGCGCACGCGGATTCACCTGGATCGCGTCGACGGTCTCGGCGATTTCGTCGAGCTCGAAGTCGTGCTCGCGCAGGATGACGACGAAGAAGGCGGCGAAAAGGAAGCGCACGCCGTGTTCTCGAAGCTCGGCGTACCGGATTCGGACCTGGTTGCCGTCGCCTATGTGGATATGCTGAATCAGGAGCCGTTGAAAGCCGCCTGATTTCCGATATGCCGCGAGGTCAGACGGCGGCCGCGCCCGGCGCCAGATGACCGAGCGGCAATGGGCCGTTGCGCTTGAACGTCGTCAGCACGATGTACGAGCGCACGCTGTCGACACCCGGCACTCGCATCAGCTTCTTCATCACGAACGACGACAGCGCGTTCAGATCCGGCGCCACGATACGCAGCAGATAATCCGCGTCGCCAACCACCGCGTGGCACTCCAGCACCTCGGGCAGCACATCGATCTGCTGCTGGAACTGCTCGATGATCGAATCGCCGTGGTGCTTCAGCTTCAGGCTGGTAAAGGCCGTCACGCCGAGCCCGAGCTTTTCCGGCCGCAGCACCACGCGATAGCCGTCGACCACGCCGATCGACTCCAGCCGCTGCAGGCGCCGCCCGATTTGCGATGGCGACAGCGGCACCTGCTCGCCCAGTTGCTGGTGCGTCGCGCGCCCGAAGCGCTGCAGGACGTCGAGCAGTGCCAGATCGAAGTGATCGAGCTCTAGCATGTAAATTCTCCGCATGAATTGGCGATCTAATGCACGATTATCGCATTCTCACCGTGCGATTCGGAAAACGTGCGCCCTTTCCGCGTGTTACCCGCTCTAGACTTGCACGGTTTCCATCTATCGGGCGAGCCGCGCCCGGCCAGTCATCCGTCATGTCAGTCCCGAACACCGCGAAGCTCAAGGAGCAATTTGACGCCGGCCTCGAGACCCGAGCCGACTTCACCATCGACCAGCCGATGCATCGCTATGGCGCGGTCGATCACGCGGTGTGGAAGCAGCTCTATACGCGGCAGACGGCGCTGCTCAAAGGGCGCGTGTGCGACGATTTTCTGGAAGGCGTCGAGCGGCTGAATCTGTCGCCGGAAAGCGTGCCTTCGTTCGAAGCGATCAACGAACAGCTGATGCCTGCGACCGGCTGGCGGATCGTCGCCGTGCCGGGCCTCGTGCCGGATCAGGTGTTTTTCGAGCATCTGGCGAACCGCCGCTTTCCCGTGACGTGGTGGATGCGCCGCCCGGATCAGCTCGACTATCTTCAGGAGCCCGACTGCTTCCATGATCTGTACGGGCATGTGCCGCTGCTGATCAACGCCGTGTTCGCCGATTACATGCACGCATATGGCCGCGCGGCCCTCGCTGCGAACGATGCGAATGCGCTGCCGCTGCTAGCGCGCCTCTATTGGTACACAGTCGAGTTCGGCCTGATCCGCGACGACGCGAGTCCGAACGGCGTAAAGATCTACGGTGCGGGCATCGTGTCGAGCAAAGGCGAGACGCTCTATAGCCAGCAAAGCGACGCGCCCAATCGCATCGCGTTCGATCTCGAACGCGTGATGCAGACGCAATATCGGATCGACACGTTCCAGAAGACCTACTTCGTGATCGACGATTTCTCGCAACTGTTCGACGTCGCGCGTACCGACTTCGCGCCGCTACTGGCGAAGCTCGCGCATGGGGCACCTTTCCCGGCAGGCGAAGTGCGCGCCACCGACACCGTCATCACGCGCGGCACGGGCGAAGGCTGGGCGACGGACGGCGACATCTGACGTAGCGCGCTGCAGCAACCCTTCAACCGTGAAAAAATAGGACGACCGCGTATGCGCCAATGCACGCGGCATCGGCGCGGCCACGCGCGGCTAAAAAAGGTGACACGATGATCGAGAAACTCTCTTCCGAACAACGCGCAACGCAGATCGCTCAACTCGACGGCTGGCAAAACGTCGAAGCCCGCGACGCGATCAAACGGCAGTTCAAGTTCGCCGACTTCAACGAAGCGTTCGGCTTCATGACGCGCGTCGCGATCAAAGCCCAGGAAATGGACCATCATCCGGAATGGTTCAACGTCTACAGCAACGTCGAGATCACGCTATCGACGCACGATGCAAACGGAATCACCGAGCGCGACATTCGCCTCGCTCGTTTTATCGATGAAATTGCGGCTGGAAAGTGACTTGAGCCGTTGATCGGACGAAAGCCGGTGACGCTCCAAAACCCTGACGAAAACCCGTTATGAAAGCGTTTTGCAGGTAATCAGGCCACCAAACCTTCACTTCGTTAGGTCATTCTTAAGGGACACGTAAGAATCCCACGCGGCGCGGGCAATCTCGTCCATTCCTTCCTGCGGCAGCACGGTCTGTCGCTGTACAATCATCAGCGCATACGGCTTGGAGAGCGCGCTTGCCTCCTTGCACAGAACGAGTTCGTCACCGCTCGAAGGCGAGCGGGAACGCCAGAAATTGATCGCGGCTTCCAGTTCGTAGATCGTAATATCGGACATGGCTGGCAGATCTGTTGAAGGCCGCATCGACGGCACGCCGCACGGCATTCTGTGCAGCAGGCGCCCCGGCGAACCGCGTGCCCCTTGCCCAACCCATTGTACTTGAGCGAAACCCATGCGACTCCTTCTGATCGAAGACGACCGCCCTATCGCGCGCGGCATCCAAAGCAGTCTCGAACAAGCCGGCTTCACGGTCGACATGGTCCACGACGGCATCTTCGCCGAACAGGCCCTCACGCAAAACCGCCACGAGCTCGTGATCCTCGATCTGGGACTGCCCGGCATCGATGGCATGACGCTGCTGTCGCGTTTCCGTCAGAGCAACCGTCATACGCCCGTGATCGTGCTGACGGCGCGCGACGAGCTGAATGACCGCGTGCAAGGCCTCAATTCCGGCGCCGACGACTACATGCTGAAGCCGTTCGAACCCGCCGAACTCGAAGCGCGTATTCGCGCCGTGATGCGCCGCAGCGGACCGCATGGCGACATGCCACGTCCGGAAGTGTCGCTCGGTGGCGTGCGTCTGTCGGGTGTGGATCGCCGCATCTTCAACGACGACAAGCCGCTCGAACTGTCGCCGCGCGAATTCGCGGTGCTCGAAATGCTGTTGCTGCGCCATGGCCGCGTGGTCAGCAAGGCGCAACTGCAGGATCACCTGACGCACTTCGGCGGCGATCTCGGCGACACCGCGATCGAAGTCTATGTGCACCGGGTGCGCAAAAAGCTCGAAAACTGCCGTGTCGAAATCGTCACGGTGCGCGGCTTCGGCTATCTGCTCCAGGAAATCCGCCAGGCGTCATAATGGTCGTCAAGACCGTTGTGGTCTGACGGCGTCCGGGTTGTCCGACGGGCGGCCGCAAGCGCATCCTCACAGATGCGCGGCGGCCGCCTGTGTCATTCAGCCTGGATGTGAACTGCCGTTTGGAACTGCACTTGGAACGCATGACTGACGCAGTCGATAATCCCTCGGCGTCGGTCCTTTACCGCGGGTTCGATCATGCCCTATCCCGCCGCGAATAGCCTGCGCCGCCAGTTACTGCGCCGGCTCGCCGCTCCCCTTTCGCTGCTCGCGCTGATGAGCGGCCTCATCGCGTACTGGCTCGCGTGGCAATACACGCAGCATGTGGTCGACCGTTCGCTCGCCGATCTCGCCACGGCCATTTCGAAGCAGATCCAGATTGCCGGGCCCGATGCGCCGATCACCGTCCCTCCGCTCGCGCAGGCGATGTTCTCCGATCCCGTCGAACAACTCGTGTACCGGATCAGCAATGGCGAAACCGAAATCGCCGGCGATCCGAAGCTGCCGCTGCAAGGCACCAACGTGCGGCGCATGCACTACGCTTACGTGTTCGAGACGCAGCATGAAGGGACGGCCGTGCGCGTTGCGCAGGTGCGCGTCGATCAGCCGACGGGCAACCCCGTCGTCATCGAAGTCGGCCAGCCGGTGCATCACCGCTTTCGGATCGCCGCCGAATTTCTGGTCGCGATCATGATGCCGCTGCTGCTGTTGCTGCTCGCGGGCTGGGTGATCGTGTGGCGCGTCGTGAATCAGCAACTGAACCCGCTGACCGATCTCGCCGATTCGTTGAACCGACAGACCCACACGTCGCTGGAACCCGTCGACGAAACCTTCGTCCCCGTCGAAATCCGTCCGCTGACGGGCGCGCTGAACGGCCTGCTCGACCGCCTGAAAGCCGCGCTCGACGCTCAACGCAAATTCATCGCCGACGCCGCGCATCAACTGCGCACGCCGCTCACCGCGATCAAGCTGCACGCGGAACAGGCGGCCATTGGGCGCGATCCGCAGCAGACGCTCGCCGCCGTCAAGGAACTGCGTGCGGCCGCCGATCGCGCCGTGCGTCTTTCGAACCAGTTGCTGTCGCTAGCGCGTGCCGAACCGGGCGAACAGGCCGCGCGTTTCGTGAACCTCGACATCGCGTCGCTCGCTTTCGATACAGGCGCCGAATGGGTGCCGCGCGCGCTCGCCGTGCATGTGGACCTCGGTTTCCAGCGGCTCGACGATCCGTCGAACGATCACCCGCTGATCGCGCGCGGCAACCCTGTGCTGCTGCGTGAAGTGATCGCGAATCTGCTCGACAACGCGCTGAAATACGTGCCGCCGTCGCGCATGAACGGCGCGCGGATCACGATGACGGTTGCGCAAACGGTGGTGGATGGCGTCCCAACGGCGGAAGTCGCTGTCGAGGACAACGGTCCGGGCGTGCCTCATAAACAGCAACCCGATCTGTTCAAGCGCTTCTTCCGCGGCGACGGCCAGGGCTTGAGCGACGGCACCGTCGACGGTGGCGCCGGTCTCGGCCTTGCGATCGTTCACGACATCATGGCGCTGCATCATGGCAGCGTGCATTACGAAGATGCCGCTGACGGCGGTGCGCGCTTTATCGTGCGGCTTCCCGTCGCGACGGGCGCCGTGCTGCGCTCACCGGAACCGCCGCGCGAAACAAAAAAACCGGCGCATCGTGCGCCGGTCGATCCTTGAAGCGTGTCCCAAAACGTGCGCTGCGTTCGATAAGAACGGCAGCGCACACGGGTCACTTTTTCTTCTTCGCTTTCTTCTCGTCCTTCTTGTCCGGCGCCGCGAGCATCGTGCCGCGGCACTTGCGCGCGCCGCAACGGCACTCGTATTCCTTCTTCAGCTTCTTCGTCTGACGCGCGTCGATCACGAGCCCGTAGTCGTAGAACAGCTCCTCGCCCGCGTCGATATCACGCAGCGCGTCGATAAATACGTGGCCGTCGATCTCTTCCGCTTCGCAGTTCGGCGCGCACGAGTGATTGATCCAGCGCGCGCTGTTGCCCTTCACCTTGCCGTCGATCACATCGCCGCTATCGAGCGCGAAGTAGAACGTGTGATTCGGTTCGTCCGGATTGTGAGGATGCCGTCGCAGCGCTTCCTTCCAGGAAATCCGTTGGCCCTTGTATTCGATCAACCGCTCGCCGGCTGCGATCGGTTCGAGTGCAAACACGCCTTTGCCGTGCACGCCCGATTGACGCACAGCGATCCTGCGTGAACTCATTGAATCAATCCTTGTAGAACGGTGGATGAACAAACTCGCTTGTTCGCCGATGCCTCCGCGTTCGACGCGCCTTTGCAGATGCGCGGCTTTTCTGACGCGGATAGCAAACGCGGCGCCTTGCTGGCGCCGCGTCGACATGCGACGCATACAGCGTCACAACCGAAATCGTACACGGATGATGTGACTTCGTTCAACCGTCTTACGTACAGATCCACATCACATGTGCGCGCGATGCGTATTTTGCGTTGTCGGTTGAAGGCAGCCTTCAGCGCTGACCGAACGAAATATCGCCGAACAGCGCCTTCTGTTCGCGCGGTTGCGAACGCCAGTATTGCGGCGGAGCGTCCACGGTCGCGCCGAGTTGAGCGGCCGCATGCCACGGCCAGCGCGGATCGTAGAGCATCGCGCGCGCCATCGCGATGAGATCCGCGTCGCCCTCTTCAATCAGCCGGTTCGCGTGCGCCGGGTCCGTGATCAGACCGACGGCCATCGTCGTCATGCCTGTCGCTTCCTTCACCGCCTTCGCGAACGGCACCTGATAGCCGGGTTCGAGCGGGATCTTCTGCAACGGCGACACGCCACCCGACGACACATCGACCCAGTCGCAGCCGCGCTTCTTCAACTCTTGCGCGAACGCTATCGTGTCTTCGATCGTGGTGCCGCCATCAACCCAGTCGATCGCCGAGACTCGCACGCCGACGGGTTTGTCGGCGGGGAATGCAGCGCGCACGATATCGAATATTTCGAGCGGGAAACGCATGCGATTCTCGCGCGACCCACCGTATTCGTCGCTGCGCTGGTTCGCGAGCGGCGACAGGAACTGATGCAGCAGATAACCGTGCGCGGCGTGCACTTCGAGTGCATCGATGCCCAGACGCGCAGCACGGCGCGCCGTCGCCGCGAACGCTTCGCGGATGCGGTTGAGGCCCGCGTTGTCCAGCGCGAGCGGCGGCTCTTCGCCGGCTTTGTGCGGCAGCGCGGACGGCGCATGCGGCAGCCAGCCGCCGTCGGCCACGGGAATCAGTTGCCCGCCTTCCCACGGCACGTTGCTCGAAGCCTTGCGCCCCGCGTGCGAGAGTTGCATCGCGACGTGCACTTTCGAGTGCTTGCGGATCGTGGCGAGCACGGGCTTCAGCGCTTCTTCCGTCACGTCGTCCCACAGACCGAGGTCGGCAGGCGTGATGCGGCCATCAGGCTCGATGGCCGTCGCCTCGATGCACAGCATGCCCGCGCCCGACAGCGCCAGATGGCCGAGATGGATCATGTGCCACGCCGTCGCCTCGCCGCGTTCGGCAGAGTATTGACACATCGGTGACACGACGATGCGGTTCGGCAGCGTCACGCTACGCAGCGTGAGCGGAGTGAAAAGAGCGCTCATGGTGGTGGGAATACCCATCGAAACTCAAGAGCGATCGAGGATAGCACCGGGTCTGATTTGCTGCAGACGGCCAGGCGCGTCGCTTTCAACAGCGCGAATCAGCTTTGACTGTGAGGCGTATCGAGACGCTTCGACCACGATTCGACTTCACCGCTTTCGAGACGCTTCGTGGCGGTCTTGCGCCATGACGGCGACAGCGTGTCGAGTTGCGCCATCGCCTCCAGTGCCTGCCGGTCGTCGCGATCGACATAGAACGCGCGCAACAGGCGCTCGACGCTCCACTGCGCGTGAGGACGCGCGAGCCGCTCGATCGCGTCGCCCGCGCCGATTTCGCCCGCTTCGAGTACGCGGTAATACCAGCCCGTGCGGCGCGTGTTCTGCACGGCGCGCGACATGTCGGCGCGCGCGAAGCGCAGGTTCAGTTTCCAGCACGGCTGACGCGGCTGCGATACCTGGACGATCGCCCCGCCGATCCGGTACACGTCGCCGACGCAAACATCCGCTTCCGTCAGGCCGCACGTGCTCAAGTTTTCGCCGAACGCGCCGCGTCCGTCGAGGCTCGACAGACCGGATTCGCCCGCCTGCCATTCGTTCCGCCAGGTGGCGTAGTGATCGAACGGATAGTGATGCAGCGCTTTTTCCGGGCCGCCATGATGCTTGAGTTCGGCCTGCTGATCACCTTCGAGTCCTGTTTCGCCGAGCCACACACGGCCATCGACAGGCGTCTTGCCGATCGCACTCGTCTTGCCCGACAGGTCACCGCCCAACGGCGCAATCTTGCCGGTCAGCACGGCATCGACGGTAAAAGCGCGGTGATCCACGGCGGTCATTGGGATTTGTTCAGGGTCGCGCGGCCAGTTGATCGAGCCATTCGCCGAACATGCTGGTCGCGGCGGCTTCGAGCTTCGGGCCATGCTTCGCGGTATCGGCGCGCAGCGCGCGCACGTCGATGCCGTGGCCCGCGATTTCGCCGGCATTGCCGATCAGCCACGGCTCGAAACGGTCGGTGCGGATTTCAGGGTGACATTGCAGGCCAAGCACATACTTGCCCCATGAGAACGCCTGGTTCTGACAGGCGGGCGTGGAGGCGAGATGCACCGCGCCTTGCGGAAGATCGAACGTATCGCCGTGCCAATGAAGCATCGACGTGTGCGCCCCGTCCAGATGCCGCAGCGGCGACTGCTTGCCGGCATCGGTGAGTGTCAACGGTGTCCAGCCAATTTCCGTCTGCCCTGCCGGATAGACCCGCGCGCCGAGCACCCGCGCAATCAGCTGCGCGCCGAGGCAGATGCCGAGCGTCGGCAAGCCAGCTGCAATGCGCTTTTCGATCATGGAGACGAGCGGCGCGATGGTCGGATAGCGATCGTCGTCGAACGCGCTGATGGGCCCGCCGAGAATCACCATCAGCGACGGCATCACGGGGTCGGGCGCCTCGATGCGCGCAAAGCCGACATCCAGATAGCGGACAGGACGCCCCCGCTCGCCGAGCACCCGTTCGAGACTGCCCAGATCCTCGAAGTGCACATGGCGGATGGCGAGAACTTCGTGATGCATCGGCAAATCCCACCGTCAGGGTTGACTGGACGCGCCCAAAAAGCGCGCCGGAAGACACGCCGTCTGCCGATGCGCAAAACGGCGCAAGCTCGCCCGCCCCGCTCGCGCAAACCCGCGAGCGGCGGCCGGCTCCGCAGTTTAGCCGACTCAGGCTTGCTGCGCGAAGATCTTCCAGGTCTTTTTCTGCGTGGCGGCGTCGGCCGTTTCGTGCACCGAGCAGTCCAGACGCAGATCGGTATCCGACATCGACAGATCGAGCAGCATGCAGCGATGCGGCGTCTTCTTCGGGTTCTTGCTCGGCTCCAAATGCGTGCAGGTCACGCACATCCGGTGCGGCGGAATGTGGCCTTGCACTTCGAGCTGACGCACGGTTTTCAGCAGCGTGCGATAGAAGATCGATTGCTCTTCGTCGCGCAGCGTGCCGACCGCCTTCGCGAGGAAGTCAGGCCATTGCGCGGCGCGCTTGGCCGCGGTGCGGCCGCGAGCCGTCAGACGCACAGCCAGCGCGCGCCCGTCGTCGAGCGCACGGCGCTTTTCGACGAGACCCTTGCTTTCCAGCGTGCTCACTGCGTCGCTCGTGGTCGCGGCTGTCAGCGCGGTTTCGCGTGCGATTTCGCCGAGCCGCATCGGCCCCTTGCGCTGCATCAGCAGCACGAGGATTTCACCCTGGGTAGGCGTCAGACCCGCGCCTTCCGCCCATTCCCATGCCTGGCTCCGCATGGCCGTGCTGAGTCGCAGCAGGCTGTGGGTCACCCGCCCGGTTGCCTGCTCTCCGTATACGCCTTCGCTCATAGTCTTTCGTTCGTTGTTGACAGCGTGCCGTCGCCCGTCGACATCCGTTTTTCCGATGCCGGCGCGCCGACAGTCTGTGGGGGGGAAGCTTCGCCGGTCAAGCCGGCTCGCCGATTCCTACTATCTCAAAAACTTCCTGTGATGCGGGCCTTGTCCCGGCCGCTTTCTCAGGCTTTGCAAACGCTTCATGCCGTGCTGCGATCCGTGCGCTTGGGCCACGCATCCGGGACCCCGGCAGGCCGCAACGACGAAAAACGACATTCTATGCGAGAGCGGCAAATCGTACAGCTAAGTTATCCAATGCAATCTGTGGATAACCACGGGATAAGACGGGGGACGACATGTGCGTCGATTCTTGATAACCCGCTGACCCCAGCACCCATGAGAATCGTTCTCCCAGGTTTACGGTCGGGATGCACGCCCGATCCGCGTGGTTATGGTTTACGCAGCCGCTTGAGTTTGCAGGGAATTATTCGGTTGTCCACAGGCAAACGCAATGCTTGTTAACTATTACTACGTATGTATACGTAAACCTTGAGAAAAACTAGAGGACGCCTTATCGGCATTCGAAAAAAATAAAAAAACCCGCAAAAAGCGGGTTTCGTTGAAGTCTGCGTGGCGGCGAAGCAAGAGCATCCGACGCGCCTGCCGCGCCGGACTGGATCGCGCGGCTCATACACTCCGACTTTTACGCGCCGTTTATGCGCGCCACTGCAGGCACTGCTGCCGCACCACTTCATGCAGCGATTGTTCCTGTTCGGCCACATTGCGCAGCCAGGTCGCGTCGTTCACCTGCCCGCGCGCGATCGCGCCGATTTCTTCGAGCGCCTTGCCCGAGCCTAAAGCATCCGCATGCGGCTTGATGCGCTCGAGCGTGTGAATGATGTCTTCGGAAATCGTACGGCGCTCACCCGTCTGCGGATCGATGCACGTGCCCGCCAGACCGAAGCGGCACGCCTCGAAACGGTTGAACGTGTAGACGAGATAGTCGTCTTCCTTTGGCATCAAAGGCTTGTCGAGCAGCAGATGGCGCGCGAGCGTCTGGATGTAGCACGCAATCGCGGCCGCGCGGTCGACGGAAAGCGGCGTGTCCATCACGCGCACTTCGATGGTGCCGAAGCCGGGCTTCGGCCGGATGTCCCAATAGAAGTCCTTCATGCTGTTGACGACCCCCGTGTGCACCATCTTCGAAAAGTACTCTTCGAAGCTGTCCCACGTGAGGACGAACGGCGCGCGGCCCGACAGCGGAAACGCGAACACGGAATTCAGGCGTGCCGAGTGAAAGCCCGTATCGACGCCCTGCACGAACGGCGACGACGCCGACAGCGCGATGAAGTGCGGGATGTAGCGCGACATCGAATGCAGCAGGAACAACGCGCTATCGGCATCCGGGCAGCCGATGTGCACGTGCTGGCCGAACACGGTGAACTGCTTGGCAAGATAGCCATAGAGTTCCGAAAGGTACTGAAAGCGCGGCGTGTCGACGATCTTGCGCTCGCTCCATTGCTGGAAAGCGTGCGTGCCGCCGCCGCACAGGCCGACGTTCAGCCGGTCCGCCGCGGCGACGAGCGTGTCGCGAATCGTGCGCAGATCGGCGACGGCCTGCTCGTGCGTCGTGCAGATGCCCGTCGACAGCTCGATCATGCTCTCGGTGATTTCCGGCGTGATGTTGCCCGGGATCTTTTCGTCCTTGATGAGCCGGAGCAGGTCGGTTCCTGCTTTGGTCAGATCATAGTCATGGGTATTGACGATCTGCATCTCGAGTTCGACACCGAAGGTGAACGGTTTCGAATCGATGAAGGCTTCGAGTGACATAGCGTTTCCTGATTCATGTCGGCATCAGCGCCCGATGCGGGCGGCGCCGGCCGGATTGACTGTCGATGCTGCAGCCGAACGCTCGAGCTGCGTGAAAAATACGGGGTGCGGGCGCGCCGCTTTACTCGCGGCGTTCGCCCACGAGCGCGAGCGAGCGGTAGACGAGCCACGGCCCGACCAGCTGCAACACGACGATCGAGCACATCGTGACCGCGCGCAGCGTCGGGTCGAAATTCGGATAGAGCTGGTAGGTGTCGTCGACGAGCAGATACGCGAGCGCCGACATTGGCGACAGCGACAGCCCCAGCGCCATGCCCTGTTTCATGTCGAGTCCGCTCGGCTTGGCGAACGCGAGCACGCCGACCAGCTTGGCCACCAGCCGCGCGACGATCAGTCCGACGGCTGCGAGGCCGCCCATCGCGACGTCGCGCCATTCGAACGTGGTCAGCGTGAGCACGAACAGAATCACCGTCAGCAGCCAGCCCGCCGTACCGAAGTGCTCCGGCCAAAGTTGCGGGCGCGCTTCCAGATTCTTCACGATGATGCCCGCGGCGAGCAGGCTGAGAATCGTCGACAGCTTGAAGATATGCGCGATGGCAATGGCGAGCAGCACGAGGCCGAACAGCGCGACGAACGAGTGCTCGTCCTGCAGATTCACACGCTTGTAAAAGAACGTGATGGTGCGCGCGAGCAGATACGCGAGGATCAGCGAGCCGATCAGCAGATACAGCGGCTGGAGGATCGTCGCGAGCACGTTGCCATAGGCTTCCTGATGCAGCCAGCCGGACGCGAGCTTCTCGACGATCACCGCATACATGCTGTTGAGCGCCGTCAGCGTCAAGAGGCGCTGCGTGACCTGGCCTTCGGCGCGCACCTCGGTTTTCAGCTGGATCACCATCGCGGGCGAAGTCGCCATTGCGATCGACGCAAGCACGAGCGCCGTCACCGACGACACGTTCAGGAACAGCAGCACCAGCAGCACGAGTACGAACGTGAGCGTCGATTCGGCGATGCTCGACACGATGAGCCACGTATTGCGGCGAATCCACCGCAGATCCAGCCGGCTGCCGAGTTCGAATAGCAGCAGGCCGAGCGCGACATCGAGCAATGGGCGCGCGGTGCTTGCCGAATCCGCGTCGATCACGCCCGATCCCGCCGATCCCGCGATCAGCCCGATCACCGCATAGCCGGAAATGCGCGGCAGATGCCACGCGCGATAGCACAGCTCGCCGACGAGACCTGCGGCAAGCAAAGCAAGGCCTGCCCAGAAAATCGCATCGGGCGTGAGCGGCCAGCCTGGAAAGAATGAAAACGCCGACTTCATCGTGGTGCCTTCTCCTTTGCAGCAACGCTCGGCAACGCAAACGGGCAGACGACGTCGGCACGCAAAGCGCGCGCCGCGTCCGTTGCCGCGATCGGTTCGCGTCTGCCGGCGTTGCGGGTTGTCAACGATCGGGTGAAAAACTGAAACGACCACGCCGATGCCGCATGACTACGGGCAGCCCGACGTGAGTGAAAAGAGCGCCGTCGACTTTTGAATCAGATTCTGTGGGTCCGGCAACCGTTCCATTGGCGCGTCGATTGCGGGGGCAATACGCGACGCGGAAGAACGGCGATTGTGCCATAGCTTTTTTACACTTGACGGAAAAGCGTCGAACAAGCGCTCAAAGCGGTAAAACGTACGCTAACTTCGAAACAACAGGAAAAAGCGACCGGAAAACGTGGGTGTGTTGGAGAAGAATGGTCTTGTCAGCGATGTTTTTGCGCGTCCGGCAGGCCTCACGCACTGCGTCTTCGGGATGCTTGCGTTTGAGTGTTCTTGCGCTCAGGCGTTCCAGTTTCGGAGCGATGAACAGCAAAGAAGACGGCTGACGAAGCGACGCCCCGTTTTGCGAGTTTCTTAATAGCTTCTCAAACCCTGCCCGGGTACGGTGTTCGCGAAGAAACGATGAGCGGAAGGAGATCGGGCGGGATGGGCTATAAAAGTGAGCAGCAGCTGCCGAAATGACCGAACACGCATTGGTGCGAGCTCACGGCGTTGGCGCGTCGTGTAGCGAGCCCGTTTAATAGCATGGTCCGGGAATCGTCGGTGACAGTGGCGAGCGGCGTGAGCCGCATCCCGTTTGAGAGATCGAGTCGAATACGACGCTTCCCATGGCGCTGCCGCCCATCCACGATAGTGAGACAAGCCATGGCGATGCGCAAGCGCGAAGACAGCCCCGAGGTTTTTCCAAACGCAGCGGGCATCGATATCGGAGGCTCAAGTCACTGGGTAGCCGTGCCCAGGGCAACCTCTGATGAGCCGGTCCGGGAGTTCGGGACCATGACCGATGATCTGAACGCGATGGCCGACTGGCTGCTCGCGTGCGGCGTCGATACAGTGGCGCTGGAATCGACAGGGGTCTACTGGATCCCTGTGTACGAGGTACTGGAACAACGCGGACTGACGGTGTGGCTGGTCGACGCGCGGCAGATGAAGTACGTACCGGGTCGCAAGAGCGATGTCATGGATTGCCAGTGGCTGCAGAAACTCATGAGTCTCGGGCTGCTGCGGGCGGCCTGGCGCCCCGACGGCGAGGTCTGCGTGGTGCGCGCGGTAGTGCGGCAGCGCGAGGTGCTGCTCACTGAGCAGGCCAGCTGGGTGCTGCGCATGCAGAAGGCACTGGTGCAGATGAACCTGCAGCTCACCGAAGTGCTCACGGACGTGATGGGTGTGACCGGACAGGCGATCATCCGCGCGATCATGGCCGGCGAGCGCGATCCGAAAGTGCTCGCGCAGCATCGCCACGGCCGCGTGAAGGCCAGTGCGGCCGAGATTGAACGGGCGCTGACCGGTAACTGGCGCGATGAGCACCTGTTCGTGCTCGGGCAGGCGGTGACGATGTTCGACAGCCTGGCCCAGCGCATCCTCGAGTGCGACGCGAAGATCGAGGCGCTGCTGGCGCCCCTGGGCCGTCACGAGATCGAACTGGGCGGGCCGGGCAAGCAGCGCAGCAAGAACGCTCCGCAATTTGATGCCCGTGCGGCTCTCGCACGCTGGGCCGGCGTTGACCTGACGCGCATCAACGGCCTGTCGGTCGCCACCGTGATGACGATCCTCTCGGAGATCGGTCCGGACCTGAGCCGCTTTGCGAACGTCAAGCACTTCTGCTCATGGCTCGGGCTGTGTCCCGGGACCAAGATCAGCGGCGGCAAGGTGCTTAGCGCCCGCACCCGCCGCTCGGCCAACCGGGTGCGCCAGGCCCTGAAGCTCGCGGCGATGAGCCTGTCGCGCAATGATTCGGCGCTCGGCGCGTTCTACCAGGGGCAGCAGCGCTACGAAGAGCAGCAACAGCAGCGCAGCCTTGCCGCACTCAAGCGCCGCGCCAAGGCACTCGGCTTTCGCCTTGAGCCCGAGACGCCTGCACCTTGAAAACCTGCGCTAAAGCATTTGTTTCTTGAGAGGAAAGATGATGCTGGCGTGCGTCGACCGACAACGGGCTTTTCATCAATAGGTTTACTGTATGTATACGTAGTAGAAGTTAACAAGGGCCCCGCATTTCTGTGGATAACTCGAGTTTACCGAAGCAAATCAGCGTCTTGCCGAACGCATAACCGGATGCACTTGATGTGCGCGCCCGACTGGGTTCGATGAATAACTTTTGGCCGATGTTTACGTCTGTCGAGTTACCCCGTTTACGTCCACATCCGTTCCACACGAGTTTCGCCCGCATTTTTCCCGGTTATCCACAACGCGCCGTGGATAACTTTTCCACAGGAAAAAAGTCAGTTCGCGGTACCCAGCCGTAGCGCGCGCAAGAGAAAGCGAGCGGGATCGAGCGCTTCGGCGAGATCCCGCTCGATGGGCCACGGCTCGCCTTCGATCTGCGAAGCAATCAGCTCGGCACCCAGCGACGCCCACACGAGTCCGCGCGATCCAAACGCGAATGCGCCATACAGCCCTTGCGCGCGCGGCAGATCCAGCGGCCAGGCGCCGCGCAGCTTGCCGGCGTCGCGGGTTGCGGCTGTTTCGTCGGCGAATGCGCCGATCATCGGCAGACGGTCGCTCGTCACGCAACGAAACGCGACGCGCCCTGCCAGCGACGAAGGCGCACCCGTACCCATCGCCTCATGCATGTCGGGCAGCATCTGGGCCACACGCTCGATGTTCTCGGTGTGAGCGCCATCGCGTATTTGTGTGTCGGGATCGTCGATGTCATAGGTTGCGCCCGTCAGCGTGGAGCCATCCGGCAGCGGCACCGCGTACCCTTCGCCGATCACGGGAACGCGCAACGCGTGCGCCGCATCGCTGGGCAGCAGCGTCAATTGACCGCGCACGCTGCGCGTCGGCGCGTGGCGCAAGCCGGCGATGCGCGCCGCTTCATGCGCATTCGCAAAGATGACGACGGGCGCGCTGGCAATCGCTGCGTCGTTCGCATCGAACACAATCCATTGATTTGCAACGCGTTCGACGCGCGAAGCCACGACGTTGAAGCGGCGCTCCAGCAATCCACCCGCCGCCTCACATTGCGCCGCGCAGAGCGACGCGGGATCGATCCAGCCGCCGTGGGGAAAGAACCAGCCGCCTCGCGCAACACGCATGTCGGCGATGCGTTGCGCCTCGTCGGGGGAAACGGCCGTCACGTAATCCCGCGGATAAGCGAACGAAGCGAACGTCTGCGCCATGGCCGAGGCTTCGTCTTCATCCGCGGCGATTTGCAGCAGACCGTCCGGGCCACGCAACGGACGATATCCGCGCCGCTCGAGCGCGGACCATTGTCGCAACGCATAAAGGAAACCCGCGCGCGTGATGCGCGAACCGACGCTGTCGTCGCGCGACATCATCGGATGAAACACACCGGCGGGATTGCCCGACGCATCGCGCGCGATGCCCGCATGCCGTTCGAGCGACGTGACGCGCCAGCCCCGCGCCGTAAGTCGTTCGATCGCCGCGCATCCCGCGAGCCCAGTGCCGATCACGATGACATGCCGTTCGTCGACGGCAAGCGGCAATGGCGGTTCGTGACGCCGCACGCGATAGCGCGGCGCAAAGCGTCCGACCAGCATTGCGCGTTTCCATCCGAAGCCATCGATCTTCCGGTATTCGAAGCCCGCTTGCTGCAATCCGCGTTTCACATCGCCCGCGCTTGTATAAGTGGCGAAGGTCGCGTCGTCGCCAGCGAGGCGCGCGAGCGCCTTGAAGATTGCGGGCGTCCACAGCTCCGGGTTCTTCGCGGGCGAGAAGCCATCCAGATAGAAGGCGTCGGCACGCAGCCAGAGCGAATGCAGCGTTTGCGCCGCGTCGCCGAACACGAGCGTGAGCGTGACGCGCCCTTCCTCGAACTCGAGCCGATGAGTGCCGGGCACGAGGGTCGGCCATGCATCGACGAGCTGTTGTGCAAGCGGTGCGATCGATGCGTCCGCAACGGCCGCAGCGCTCGCTGCGAGCAGATCGTCGCGCGAGAACGGATGCTTTTCCGTCGATACGAAGTGCAGGCGCTCGCAACGATCCGGGTCCGAGCTCCATGCGGCCCACGTCACGAGAAAGTTGATGCCCATGCCGAAGCCCGTTTCCAGCACCGTGAATACGCGCCGCTTTTGCCAGCGCGACGGCAATTCATTGCCTTTCAGGAAGACGTATTCGGCCTGCGCAAGGGCACCGACGGCGCTGTGATAGATGTCGTCGTGGCGTGGCGAATACGGGGTGCCGTTGTCGCGAAACGCGAGGATGGCGGGAACGAGCGGGTCGGTCATGCGCGATGAAATGCGGTGCAAGGAAGAGAACCGGGCGACGGCAAAGCACTGACTGGAAGCACGAATTTGCAGCGGTCACGCGATGCCGACACCCGTCACAGCCCGTCCAGACGGCGTCTGCAGCCTGTCGGAGCGGTGTCGAACGTTGGCAAAAACCAACGCTGACGGGGCTTTGGACGACTCGGATAGCATCTATTCGATGCTCTGCATGCCAAAAATGCTGTTTTCCATGCTGTATCAGGCGTTGCAGCGTGTAATTCTTCGAAACCCTTATCCAGATTGGGTTTGCGCTGCGCTATCATAGCAAGCGCCGCGAGGGAAGCGGCAGCACGGTGCTCCGTGCGGCGCCAGGCGTGCCGCGGGAGTCGGGGGTATTCCCGAGCCGTCGCTGCTCGACGGCGCGGCGCGCGCACGTATAATCGGCGCGTTCGCGCTGTTCGTGTCAACCTAAACCAGAAAGGAACCTTAATGAACAAACAGGAACTGATCGACGCCGTCGCAGGTCAGACGGGCGCCAGCAAGGCTCAAACCGGCGAGACGCTGGACACGCTGCTTGAAGTCATCAAGAAGGCAGTGGCGAAGGGTGATGCAGTCCAGTTGATCGGCTTCGGCAGCTTCGGTTCGGGCAAGCGGGCAGCACGTACGGGCCGCAACCCGAAGACGGGCGAAACCATCAAGATTCCGGCCGCAAAGACCGTTAAGTTCACGGCTGGCAAGGCGTTCAAGGACGCAGTCAACAAGCGCTAAGCATCAGCGCTGAGTTGTTGACACCCGCCATCGGCGGGTTTTTTTTCGTCTGCGTTTTCGATGACGGACGTGACGTCAATCCATTACGTTCAATGATGGTGATGATGGTCGTGGCCATGATCGTGGTCGTGATCGTCGTCTTCGAGATCCCACGCGGGGAACGGATCACTCAGCGTGCGCCATCCCTCGGCGCCCAACGCGTACTCGTCGTCGGTCAGCAGACATGCATCGAACTTCGCACGCCAGTGCGCCGGATCGATGTCGACGCCGATCAGCACCAGTTCCTGGCGACGGTCGCCGATCGTGAAGTCATCGGCGTCGCCGTACCAGTCCGCGGCGATTTCTTCCAGCAGCTCGTCATCGCCTTCGGGCCATTCACTGCGATCCTGCGCGGCCCACCACGTTCCTGCCGGCGCCGGCCGGCAAGCGCCGCCCGCTTGCGATAGCGAACCGCCGATCTCGTTGCGCGTCGCGAGCCAGAAGAAGCCTTTGCCGCGCAACACGCCCTTCCACTCTTCATGCAGCAGCGCCCACATCCGTTCGGGATGAAACGGCCGCCGCGCGCGATAGACGACATGCCCGACACCCCGGCCCCCGCTTTCGTTTTCATGGCTCGAAGGATCGTGCAGCAAGGCGAGCCAGCCGGCCGCGTTCGACGTCGCGTCGTAATCGAAGCGCGCCGTGCCGATCACTTCCTCGAAAGGCGCATTGCCATAGGTGCTCACGATCTGCGCGGCGCGCGGATTGAGCGCGGCGAGTATCGCTTGCAGATGCGCGAGATCGTCGGCGGAAACGAGGTCCGCCTTGTTGATGACGAACACATCGCAGAACTCGACCTGTTCGATCAGCACTTCGACGATCGTTCGATCGTCCTCTTCATGAGCGGCGATGCCGCGCTCGGACAGCGCATCGGCCGACGCGTAGTCGCGCAGAAAGCCCGCTGCATCGACCACGGTTACGGCAGTATCGACGCGCACGAGCGCCGCGAGCGTTTCGTCTTCGATGATCGACTCGACGAGGTTCATCGGCTCGTCGGTAGCGGCCGCTTCGATGATGATCGCGTTGAAACGATTCGCCGACGCCAGTTGGTCCAACTGTTCGAGCAAATCTTCACCGGCTTGTGCGCAGAGACATCCGTTCGGCAATTCAACCTGCGAGGCGGTCGAAGACGCGGGCGCCGCGTTGTCGATATCGAGGCGCACGGCGGCGAGGTCGGTGACGATCGCGGCGACACGTGGGCCAGTGGGGTTCGACAGAATCTGATCGACGAGCGCGGTCTTGCCCGCGCCCACGAAACCGGAGATCACGGTGACGGGCAAAAGCGGCTGGTTCATCGCGGTACGGAAACTTGAAGGTGAATGACGCATGCGCCGGCCGGACGTTCAAACGGACCCGGACTGGCAGCAGCACGAAGCCGCATTGTGCATCAACTGGAGCGACGTGATGCCTTCACTGAAGTGCGGCGAATGGGGGAACTGGTTGAGCGGCGCTGCCCAACTATTTGGCAGGCATCAGATTCCACTTACGGAGAATGGCAACGATTTGCCGCGCGTACTCGTCGCGCAGCGACGGCGTCTCCGAGTGATAGGCGCCAACAGCCGCCCACGTGTTGCCGTACTTGTTCATCTTCTGCCGCAAATGCCACGCGGCGATGTACACGTTCTTGCACGGCTCCATCAGCGTGCCCTGCGAGATGCCGTATTGCGCAAGCACGGGCAGATGCACGGAGTTGATCTGCATGACGCCATAGTCGGTCGAACCGTTGGCGTTCTTGTGCACTGCCGCGGGACGGTTATGCGATTCCTGCCAGGCAATGGCCCGCAGAATCAACGGGTTGACCTTCTGATAGCCGGCGGCCTCGTCGAAGCAGTCGGCGCGCGCGGACCCGGCGCTGATTAGCGCGGCCAAGGCAACGGCGACAGTGACGGGGATTGGCTTCATCGGTCAAGATGACAAACTATGTTCGATTCCTAAGCAATGGGACGGTAAAGACGACTCGAAACCTATATCCGGCGGGCTTGAACTCGGGAAAACCCGTTACCTTAAGGATACTCGAACCATCATTCCGCCCGTATCATACCGGCTGGACATGACGTGTTAAAGTTGGCCAGCCGACATAAGCGAGTAACTTGCGGCCAAAGTCGGCCGAAAACGCGCACCGGTTCGGAACGCAAAACTTTCAAGAACTTAACAGATTACGCAATCCGAGAAGCGTCGGATTGAGAACGTTAGAGGAATCGCACGGAACTCCTTGGTTCTGTGACATTTCCGACATGAAAAGCTGTTACTGTTCGTTGTTTTTGATTACAGGGAGGCAAGGGCATCCTTGGCAGTGGCTGCCACGGAGCGCTTTGCGAGACTGGGGACGAACAGGTGTCGGCCGGTCGTCCACTGCGCATGACCGTCGCCGGATCACAACGTCGGCTTCGAAACCACATCCATGAGAAGAAATCGTATGGCATTGCGTCGCGTCGCGACAGCGTTGCTGGTCGCTGGCATGATCACCACGCAGATCGCCCACGCTCAGGTGACGCTCAACTTCGTCAACGCCGACATCGATCAGGTGGCGAGGGCGATTGGCGCGGCGACGGGTAAAACGATCATCGTCGACCCGCGCGTGAAAGGGCAATTGAATCTGGTTTCCGAGAATCCCGTTCCGGAAGACCAGGCGCTGAAGACCTTGCAGTCCGCGTTGAGAATGCAGGGCTTTTCGCTGGTGCAGGACCATGGTGTCCTGAAGGTCGTGCCCGAGGCCGATGCGAAGCTGCAAGGCGTGCCGACCTATATCGGCAATGCGCCCGCGGCGCGCGGCGATCAGGTGGTCACGCAGGTATTCCAGCTGAAGAACGAATCGGCGAATAACCTGTTGCCCGTATTGCGTCCGCTGATCTCGCCGAACAACACGGTCGCGGCGTATCCGGGGAACAACACGATCGTCGTGACCGACTATGCGGATAACGTGCGCCGCATCGCGCAGATCATTCAGGGCGTCGACACGGCGGCAGGCCAGCAGGTGCAGGTCGTGCCGCTGAAGAACGCGAATGCGATCGACGTCGCGACGCAAATGGCGAAGATGCTCGACCCCGGCACGATCGGCAACACGGATGCAACGCTGAAGGTTTCCGTGCAGGCCGACCCGCGTACCAATTCGCTGCTGCTGCGCGCGTCGAACGCGGGGCGTCTCGCGGCGGCGAAGTCGCTCGCCAAGCAGCTGGATGCCGCAACCGGCCAGCCCGGCAACATGCACGTCGTGTCGTTGCGCAATGCCGACGCCGTGCGTCTCGCGAAGACGCTGCGCGGCATGCTCGGCAAGGGCGGCGGCGGTACTGAATCGTCGTCGTCGGGCGGCGGCAATGCCGCGAACTCGTTCAACCAGAACAACTCGCCCACGTCGACGGGTGGCGCGGGCTCGCCGCCGCTGCCATCGGGCTCGTTGGGCGGTTCGTCGTCGATGGGCAGTAATCCGCTGGGCGGTGGCGGTGGCGGTGGCGGTGGCTATGGCGGCCAGGGCGGCAGCAGCTCGGATTTTCTCGGCGAAAAGGAAGGAGGCGGCGGTGATGACAATCAGCCTGGCGGCATGATCCAGGCCGACGCGTCAACCAACTCGCTGATCATCACCGCGTCCGACCCCGTTTACCGCAACCTGCGCGCCGTGATCGACCAGCTCGACGTGCGCCGCGCGCAGGTCTACATCGAAGCGCTGATCGTCGAGCTGAACTCGAACACGAACGCCAACCTTGGGATCCAGTGGCAGATCGGGAGCGGCAACGTGTTCGCGGGCACTAACCTAGCCACGGGCGGCGGCAACAGTATCGTCAACCTGACGGCGGCAGCGGCAGCCAGCGCCGCCACGGGTGGCCTGGCTACGGCGCTGGCGACGCAGAATCTCCAGCAGGGCCTGAATGTAGGCTGGCTGCACAACCTCTTCGGTGTGCAGGGGCTCGGCGCGTTGCTGCAGGCGCTGTCGCAGACGAGCGATGCCAACGTGCTGTCCACGCCTAACCTCATCACGCTCGACAACCAGGAAGCGAAGATCGTCGTCGGTACGAACGTGCCGATCCAGACGGGCTCGTATTCGAACCTCACGAGCAGCACGGCGACCTCGGCGTTCAACACCTTCGATCGCATCGACGTGGGTCTGACGTTGCATATCAAGCCGCAGATCACCGAGGGCGGCATCCTGAAACTGCAGCTGTATACGGAAGATTCGGCGATCGTGGCGGGAACGACCAATGTGGCGACCAATCCGGCCGGCCCCGAGTTCACGAAGCGCTCGATCCAGTCGACCGTGCTCGCCGACAACGGCGAGATCATCGTCCTTGGCGGCCTGATGCAGGACAATTACCAGGTCAATAACAGCAAGGTGCCCCTGCTCGGGGACATCCCGTGGATCGGCCAGTTGTTCCGCTCGGAAAACAAGGTTCGCGCGAAGACCAACCTGCTGGTATTCCTGCGTCCGGTGATCATCAACGACCGCGACACGGCGCAAGCGGTGACGGCGAACCGCTATGACTACATTCAGGGCGTGACGGGTGCATACAAGTCCGACAACAACCTGATCAAGGACAAGGACGATCCCGTGGTGCCGCCGATGCCGGTTGGCCCGAGCCAGGGCGGATCGCCGTTGAACCTGTTCGATCTCGACAGTATGCGGCGTCAACAGGCGCTAGGGGTGCCGGTCCCGGCTCCCGCATACGTCCCGCAGACGCAGCCTCAACCTCAGCCGCAGCCGCCCGCACAAATGGTTCCAGCGCAACCGGCCACGAGTACGCCGGGGGTGCAGCCGTGAGCACGCCGCACGCGCCCGGCAGCGCGCCGCTCGATTCACCGGCCGCTGGCGGAGCGCACCGCGAGCCGCCCTCTGCGCTAGCCGCGCGACTCGTGCCGTATGGTTTCGCGAAAAGCGGCCAGATTCTCGTCGCGCATCAACACGCCGATTCGATGGAAGTATGGATCAGCGAACGCACGACCCAGGCCGCGCTCGCGGAAGTTGCGCGCAATTTCGGCGCGGTGTCGGTTGTGAGGCTCGAAGCGGATGAACTCTCGCAGGCGATCAATCAGGCGTATTCGCGCCAGGACGGCAGCGCTGCGCAGGTGGTCGGCGAAGTGGAAGGCGAAGTCGATCTGTCGCGTCTGATGCAGGACATTCCCGAAGTGGAAGACCTGCTGGAATCCGAAGACGACGCACCGATCATCCGCATGATCAACGCGCTGCTCACGCAGGCCGCGCGCGAACAGGCATCGGATATTCATATCGAACCGTTCGAGAATGCGTCGGTGGTGCGCTTTCGCGTCGACGGCACGCTGCGCGACGTGGTGCGTCCAAAGAAAGCACTGCACGGCGCGCTGATTTCGCGGATCAAGATCATGGCGCAGCTCGATATCGCCGAGAAGCGTCTGCCGCAGGATGGCCGCATTACGTTGCGCGTCGGTGGAAGGCCTGTCGACGTGCGCGTATCGACCTTGCCAACGGGCCACGGCGAACGCGCCGTGCTGCGTCTGCTGGAAAAAGACGCGCAGCGTTTGAATCTCGAAGCGCTCGGCATGGCGTCCGATACACTCGGCCAGTTCGACAAGCTGATTTCGCGTCCGCACGGCATCGTGCTCGTCACGGGCCCGACGGGCTCGGGCAAGACGACCACGCTGTACGCGTCGATGTCGCGGCTCGAAACGGCGACGACGAACATCATGACCGTCGAAGACCCAATCGAATACGATCTGTCCGGCATCGGCCAGACGCAGGTCAATGAGCGGATCGGTATGACGTTCGCCCGCGCGCTGCGTTCCATTCTGCGTCAGGACCCGGACATCATCATGATTGGTGAAATCCGCGATCTCGAAACGGCGCAGATCGCTGTGCAGGCGTCGCTGACGGGCCACCTCGTGCTCGCGACGCTGCACACCAACGACGCTGCGTCCGCCGTCACGCGTCTGACGGATATGGGCGTCGAGCCGTATCTGCTCGCGTCGTCGCTGCTTGGCGTGCTGGCGCAACGGCTCGTGCGGCGGCTGTGTCCCGTGTGCAAGGTAGAGCGCGAAGAAGAGGACGGTCGCAAGTTCTGGCATCCCGTCGGCTGCGACAAGTGCGGACATTCGGGCTATGCGGGACGGCGCGGCGTGTACGAACTGCTGAACGTCGAAGAATCGATCCGCTCGCTGATTCACCGCAATGCCTCCGACGCCGAGATTCTCGACACCGGCCGCAAGCAAGGCATGCGCACATTGCGCGAGGACGGCGACCGCTGGCTCGCATCGGGCTTGACGTCGCTCGAAGAAGTGATACGCGTGACGGGCGGGGTCTAAAGCGCATGCCCGCATTCCGTTTCGAAGCGATCGACGCCGCCGGCAAGGCGCAAAAAGGCGTGCTCGATGCCGACAGCGCGCGCGGCGCACGCACGCAGTTGCGCACGCAAGGTCTCACGCCGCTCGTCGTCGAACCAGCGGCGACGCGCACGCGCGGCGAGCGCACCCAGCGGCTGTCGTTGGGGCGCAAGCTGTCGCAGCGCGAGCAGGCGATTCTCACGCGGCAACTCGCGAGTCTTCTGATCGCCGGTCTGCCGCTCGACGAAGCGCTCTCAGTGCTCACCGAGCAATCGGAGCGCGATTACATCCGCGAACTGATGGCCGCGATCCGCGCGGAAGTGCTGGGCGGCCATTCGCTGGCAAACGCGCTGTCGCAGCATCCGAAAGATTTTCCCGAGATTTATCGCGCGCTCGTCGCAGCGGGCGAACATACGGGCAAGCTCGGACTCGTGCTGTCGCGCCTCGCTGATTACATCGAGCAGCGCAACGCGCTCAAGCAGAAGATCGTGCTCGCATTCACGTATCCGACCATCGTGACGATCATCGCGTTCGGCATCGTCACGTTCCTGTTGAGCTATGTCGTGCCGCAGGTCGTCAATGTGTTCGCGAGCACGAAGCAGCAGTTGCCGATCCTCACCGTGATGATGATGGCGCTCTCCGGCTTCGTGCGTAACTGGTGGTGGGTGGTGCTGATCGCGCTGGTGATCGTCGTGTACGTGGTGCGCGCGATACTCGCGCAGCCGGGACCGCGCCTCGCGTTCGATCGCTGGACGCTGACGGCGCCCCTCTTCGGCAAGCTCGTGCGCGGCTACAACACGGTGCGTTTCGCGAGCACGCTCGGCATTCTGACGGCGGCGGGCGTGCCGATTCTGCGCGCGTTGCAGGCCGCGAGCGAAACGCTCAGCAACAAGGCGATGCGCAACAACATCGACGATGCAATTGTGCGCGTGCGCGAAGGGACATCGCTGTCGCGAGCGCTCGGCAACACGAAGACGTTTCCGCCCGTGCTCGTGCACCTGATCCGTTCGGGCGAAGCAACGGGCGACGTGACGACGATGCTTGACCGCGCGGCCGAAGGCGAAGCGCGCGAACTCGAACGGCGCACGATGTTCCTGACGAGCCTGCTCGAACCGCTGCTGATTCTCGCGATGGGCGGCGTGGTGCTGGTGATCGTGCTCGCAGTGATGCTGCCGATCATCGAGTTGAACAACCTAGTGCAGTGACAGCGCTGCAGTGATGGCGCGTTACCGTCCGAAAGACTTGCAAGCTGGACCGACGCTTTCAGGTTGCGTCGGCCCGGCAGTGAATGACATCAGCGCACGTAGATGGTCGGGCCGGGCGCGTTCGCGGGAAGGAAGACTTCGAAGTGGGAGCCGTTGCGGTCGATGATGATCGAGCGGGCGCGCACTTCGGCGAGCCTGGCGCCTTGCATGATGGTGCTGCCCAGCGATACGGCATGCGGCGGTTCGCCGCCCGTGCTGATGATCGCGGCGGCGCCGTGGCTCAACGCGAGGATGCCGAACAGATGGATGTCCTGATTCGCGGTGCGCGTGAGCTGGCCGCCGAACAGCGCCGCGGCCTGATCTGTCGAAACGGGCGCGCGCACGGCGGCAGCGGGCACGGGCGCGCCGGAATGCGACGTGAGCGTGACAACCCAGTAAGTGAGCGTCGCGCAGAACACGGCGAAGACAGCGAGCGAAATCAGGCGGATCTGGAGAGCGTTCATGCGTGTAATTGTACGGACTATTGTGAATTTTGCGGCATACGGATCGGCAGATCGGAAGCCTTCAACTGCATGACATTAAAATGACCGACCGGACGTGCAGAGTGCTGAATTCTCAACGCATTACGTGACGTCTGATCGATCGACCCTTCAATCAAACGAGGTAGCAAGCTATGCAAATGTGGACCAGTCGCCGCAACGGGATCGCGGCCATGCGCGCGGGCGAGCGCGCCCGCCGTCAACGCGGGTTCACGCTGATCGAAATCATGGTCGTGATCGCGATCCTCGGCATTCTGGCTGCGCTGATCGTGCCGAAGATCATGAGCCGCCCGGACGAAGCGCGCCGCGTCGCCGCCAGACAGGACATCGGCACCATCATGCAGTCGCTGAAGCTCTATCGTCTCGACAACGGCCGCTATCCGACGCAGGAGCAAGGGCTACGTGCGCTGATTGAAAAGCCGTCGACGGACCCGGTGCCGAACAACTGGAAGGACGGCGGATATCTCGAGCGTCTGCCTAACGACCCGTGGGGCAACACGTACCAGTACCTGAACCCGGGTGTGCACGGCGAGATCGACGTGTTCAGCTACGGCGCGGACGGCAAGGCGGGCGGCGAAGGCAACGATGCCGACGTCGGCTCGTGGCAATAAGCTCGATACGCTGATTCAATCGATATCGATCGTTACCGGCACCATGCGATTGCACCACTGCATGCCGCACGCCCTTCGTGAGGCCGCCCTCGTCGACGACGCGCGCGGCTGCATGAAGCGGCATGCAATGCGCACGGCGGCACGCGAGCGCCAGCGCGGCTTCACGCTGCTCGAAATGCTGGTCGTGCTGGTGATCGCAGGCCTGCTGGTGTCGCTTGCGTCGCTATCGCTGACGCGCAATCCGCGCACGGATCTGAACGAGGAAGCGCAGCGCCTCGCGCTGCTGTTCGAATCGGCGGGCGACGAAGCGCAAGTGCGCGCGCGCCCTATTTCGTGGCTGCCACTGGATGGTGGCTTTCGTTTCGATGTCCGCACCAACGATGGCTGGCGTCCGTTGCGCGACGATCTGCTCGGGCCGCGCCGCTGGGAAGGCGGCGTGACGGGCGTGACGATCGAGTATCCCGGCTCCGACACGCATTCGGATCGCATCGTGTTCGGCACCGAGAGCATCGATACGCCCGTGCAGGTGACACTCTTTTCCGCCGTGGGGCGCGTCACGATCATCGGCACGGGCAACGGCCGGTACGAGGTGCGCTGATGCAGTTCGCGCTTCGTCTTCGCCGCGTGCGCGGCGCTGTTGATAACCAGAATCGCAAGCGGGCGGGAGGCTTCACGATGATCGAAGTGCTGGTTGCGCTGGCGATCATCGCGGTCGCGCTGGCCGCTTCGCTGCGCGCGGTCGGCAGTCTCGCGACGGGCGAGGCCGATCTGCATCGCCGGTTGCTGGCAGGCTGGAGCGCGGACAACGCGCTCGCCCAGCTGCACCTGGCGCACGCGTGGCCCGAAGTCGGCTCGCAGAGTTTCGACTGCTCGCAGGGCAACCTGCAACTGATTTGCACGGAAAACGTGAGCGCGACGCCGAACCCGGTGTTTCGACGCGTCGAGGTTTCAGTGACGTCGCCCGGTCGATCGGGCAACCTCGCGCAGATGGTGACGGTGATCGCGAATGAAACGAATCGCTCGCTCTGAGCACGACGCGTCGCGCGTTCGACGCTCGCCGCTGCTCAGGAAGACAGCGTGCGGATTCACGTTGATCGAGCTGCTCGTCGCGATCGCGATTCTGGCGGTGATCGCGGTGCTGTCGTGGCGCGGACTCGATCAGATCATCCGCGGACGGCAGACGATTACCAACGCGATGGAAGACGAGCGCGTGTTCGCGCAGTTTTTCGATCAGATGCGCATCGACGTGCGCAACGCCGCATCCGACGACGAAGCGGGCGAACCAGCCGTCGCGGTGAACGGCAATGCGCTGCAGATCGTGCGGCACATGCGCGCGCCGGGTGCGCCGCCCCGGTTGGTGGTCGTTCGGTATCGGATCACGGAAGGACGGATTCTGCGCTATGCGTCGCCGCCGTTGGCGAACATCGGCGAGGTGCGCCGCGCGCTCGGCGGTTCGGAGAATGAGAACTGGAACGCCGTGCCGTTGATCGGCGGTATCGGCGCGATTACCGCGCGGCTGTATGTGCCGAAAGTCGGCTGGACGACGCAGATGAAAGATGTGCAGTCTGCGATTACGGAGAACGACAATAATCTGAAGGTGCCTCAGCTCGGCAATGCGCCGCTGCCGAGGTCGGTGACGGGGCTCGAAGTGAGCATCGGCGCGAGTTCGCTCGCGCGGCCGGTTACCCGGGTTTTTCTCGTTGGGGAGTGAGTTTTGATCAAGCGCTTTCGCCCTGCCCGTTCGAAATCTGCGGCTCAACGCGGCGCTGCCATCATCAGCGCGCTGCTGGTGGTCGCGCTGTCTGCGATTCTTGTTTCCGGCATGCTCTGGCGGGAACAGGTGCAGATCCGGCGCATCGAGAATCAACGGCTGCTGGCGCAGGCGCAGTGGGTGTCGCGCGGCGCGCTCGACTGGACGCGGCTCATTCTTCGTTCCGAAGGCGATACGTCGGCGGGAATCACGTATCTCGGCGGCGTCTGGGGCGTGCCGATCGCGCGCACGCGCCTGTCCGATTTTCTCGGGCAGATCGGCGAGGTGCGCGCACAGGAAGGCGGGGCGACCTATATCTCCGGTTCGATCGAAGATGCGCAGGCCAAATTCAATCTGCGCAACCTCGTTTCGACGGCGGTGCCGGGCGCACTGACGCTGAACATCCAGCAGGTTCAGTCGTTCCAGCGCTTGTTGCAGCTGCTCGGCATCAACGGGCAACTGGCCAAGAACACGGCGCTGCAATTGCGCGCGGGACTGCGGCAATCGGCGACCCGTTTCCAGACGGCGGCCAATCCCACTACCCTCGATCCCACGCAGATGCAAGGCGGCGCGGCGGGCGGCGGCAACTACACCGATCAACCCGGTCTGGAAGACGCCGATGAAAACGCGCCCGTCGCGCCGCTTCAGATGACGGGCGTCGACTCGCTGCTCGACGTGCCCGGCTTCACGCCGGAGATGATCGCGCGGCTGCGCCCGTTCGTGACCGTGCTGCCGACGACCACGCCCGTCAACATGAACACCGCGCCCGCCGAAGTGGTCGCGGCTGTCGTGCCGGGTATGAATCTGTCGAATGCGCAGGCGTTCGTCGCGCGGCGCGAGACCGTGTTCTTCCACAACGTCGGCGATGTGCAGCTCGCGTTGCGCGGCGCGGGCGTCCAGCAGCTCGTGTTCGATCCGAACCAGCTCGACGTGAACACCAGCTATTTCCTGATTCATGGACGCGTCGAGCACGAGCGCGCCGAAGTCGATCGCACCACCCTCGTCTATCGCGACGCGCTGACGCATACGACGCGTATCGTATGGGGACGAGACCAACTATGAACAACGCAATTTCTCGAGAGAGTGGCCTTTGAGCACGCTGATCGTTCTTCTGCCGCCGCGTGATCCGGCGGTGCCGTCGCAGGAATGGCAACTGCCGGAGCTGCCGTTTCTGCTGCTCGACAAATCGGGGCGCACCCAGCGCGCCGGCCGCTCGGCGCCCGGTTTGCTGCCGCGCGCAAGCTCGACCGTGCTGATGCTCGCCGCGCGCGACTGCCTGATGCTCGCTACGGCCGTGCCGCCGCTGAAGGGGCCACGCTTGCGTCAGGCGCTGCCGAACGTCGTCGAAGATCAGCTGATCCAGGACGCGCAGACCACGCACATCGCGCTCGATCCACAGCCGCTCGCCGGCAATCGCCACGTGCTCGCGATCGTCGATCGTGGCTGGTTCCGCTATATCGTCGAGACGTTTGCAGCGGCGGGTCATCGCAATCTGAAGGCGGTGCCTGTTACGCGTTGTTTGCCGCAACCCGTCGCCGCGGTGATGGCGGCTGAAGTGCATGCGGAAGAAGTCGTGGCCGCTGGTGCCGATTCTGCGCCGCCGCACGTCGAACCGGCCGTCTCGGGCCTCACGCCCGTCGTTGCGGCCGTGCTGGGCCATGTCGTGCCGTCGACGGCCGCCATGCTCGGCGAAGGCGCCGTCGATGCCGCACCGCCGCGCGTCGAGCTTGCGCTCGTGCGCGGTCCGCTCGGCGAAGGGCTGGCCGTCCCGGAATCGGCCGTCGGCACGACGGTGGCGGCGCTCGCGGGCAATGCGCCCGTCACGTTGTACACGCTCGTCGATTTGCCTGGCAGCGAGCCGCGCATTGCGTCGGTGGCGCAATCGGGACGTCACACGTCGATTGCGGGCGCGCTGCCGCTGTCGTTCGAAACGCTCGCGCGCAACGCGATCCAGTGCCGCTTCGATCTCGCGCAGTTCGAATTTGCCGTGCAGCCGTGGCGTCTCGATCGCGCTACGCTACGCCGCCTGCGCTTGCCACTGTGGCTGCTGCTGGGCACGGTGCTCGTCGCAATCATCGGCGCGAACGTGCAGTGGCTGATGCTGTCGCGCCAGCGCGATGCGATCAGCGCGCAGATGACCGAGCTGCTGCTCAACACCTTTCCGAAGACGACGGTCGTGCTCGACGCGCCCGATCAGATGGCGCGTCAGTTGCAGCAATTGCGCGTCGCCGCGGGCGAACTGTCGCCGGACGATTTCCTGTCCTTGGCGGATGGGCTCGCGCGCTCGCTGGGTCCGATTCCCGTCAACGGCCTGGCCGCGCTGGACTACCACGACCGGCGGGTCGACGTGACGTTCAAACCCGAGATCAAGGTCGATCCCGACTTCCAGCAGCGTCTGACGCGCAATGGCCTGACGGGCGCGATCGACAGCAACACCGGCAAGTGGACGATCAGGAACGGACAATGAAAGCAGAACTGTTGAACACGTGGGCCGGATTCTGGGATGCCCGCACGCCGCGCGAAAAGGCGCTTTTGACGTGGGGTGGCGCGGTGCTGGCCGTCGTCATCATCTGGTCGGTGCTGTGGGCGCCAGCGCAGGAAGGGCGCGCACGGTTGCATGAATCGATCCCGGGCCTGCAACGGCAGCTTTCGCAGATGACCGCGCAGGCGAACGAGGCGCGCGCGCTGTCGGCGGCGGCGCAGGGTGTGGCGCCGACGGGCGGCGCGCTGAAGGATGCGCTGACGGCGTCGCTGAACGACCACGGCCTCGCACCGACGCAGGTACAGGTGCTCGGCAACGCAGTGCAGATCCAGTTGAAGAACGCGTCGTTTCCCGCGTGGACCGAATGGCTCGACGACGCGCGCAAGCAGTTCAAGGTGCAGGTGTCCGAGGCGCATGTCACGGGGTTGAAGCAGGACGGGCAGGTCGATCTGACGGCATCGCTGCAACCGGCAACGATCAAATGACGGCACAGCCACGGGATCACGCATGAGTTTCTGGATGCGGCGATTACGCGCCGCGCTGCCCTGGATCGCCGTCGCGCTGATCGCGAACGTCGTGGTGCTGCTCGTGATGGCGCCCGCCGCCTGGGTCACGCCGCAGTTCGCGAAGGCCACGCAAGGGCATGTCAATCTCGTCGAGCCGTCAGGTTCGCTGTGGCACGGATCGGCGTCGCTGATGCTCGCCGCCGGGCCGGGCGCAGAAAGCGCGACGCTGCTACCGGGGCGCATCGAATGGCGCACGTCGTTCTGGCCGCTGTTAACGGGCCGCGTGCGGATGCAGATGCTGCAAAGCCAGGCGATGCACGACCCCGTCACGGTCGATGCAACGATGCGCAGCGCGACGCTGTCGGGCGGCACGATCGCCGTGCCTGCGTCGTTGCTCGCGGGCCTCGGTGCGCCGTTCAACACGCTCGATCTGCAAGGCGACGTGCGGCTGACGTGGACCGACTGGCGTAGCTTCAATCGCCAGGCATTCGGTCAGTTGATCGTGACGCTGAACGACATGAGCTCGCGCGTGTCGCGCGTGAAGCCGCTCGGGTCGTATCGCGTGGTGTTTCAGGCGCAGGGTGGATCGGGCACGCTCGATCTGTCGACGACGAAGGGGCCGCTGCTGCTGAACGGTCACGGCACGCTCAGCGAGGCCTCAACGTCGTTCATGGGCACGGCGAGCACGACGCCCGACTCCGTCGACAATCTCGCCGGTCTTCTGAATCTGCTCGGACGCCCGACTGGGCCTGGACAGGTCGCGCTGACCTTCGTCCACTGATCTTTTCGCTTCTTGCCTGCAGAAAACACAACGGCCGCCATGTCTGCGCATGGCGGCCGTTTGCGTTGGTGGATTTGCCGTTTAGCCCGCTGAGGTGGACGATTTCGCAACGGGCGCGACAGGCGCGGACGCGGGCACAGGCGCTGCGACATCGCCCGTCTCGCGATTCATCTGCTCGACTTCCCAGCCGCCGCCGAGCGCCTTGACGAGCCCGACCGACGACACCATCCGCTGCCCCGCGATGCTCGCCAGCTTCTGCTCGGCGGTGAACGCGGTGGTCTGCGCGGTCAGCACGTTCAGATAGTCGACGGTGCCCGATTTGTACTGGTTCGTGACGATTTCGAGCGCCTGCTGCGCGGACTGGACGGCCTGCTGCTGCACCGTGACTTCCTGCTCGAGGATGCGCAGCGAAGCAAGGTTGTCCTCGACGTCCTGGAACGCCGTCAGCACGGCTAGCCGGTAGGTGGCGACGTCCTGGTCATAGGTGGCGCGTGCGGCGTCCGTCTGCGCCTTGCGGAGACCCGCGTCGAAGATGGTCTGGGCGAGCGAGGGTCCAAGCGTCCAGAAGCGCGACGGCATTTGCAGCAACTGCGAGAACACCGAGCTTTCGAAGCCGCCGCTGGCCGACAGCGTCAGCGTCGGGAAGAACGCAGAAATCGCGACCCCGATTTGCTCGTTCGCCGCCGCCGCTTTGCGCTCGGCCGATGCGATATCCGGGCGCCGTTCGAGCAACGCCGACGGCAGTTGCGCGGGCGTGGCGGGCGGCACGGCATCGAGCGGCGCGGGCGGCAGCGAGAACGCGGAAGCCGGTTCGCCGACCAGCACGGCGATCGCGTGCTCGTTTTGCGCGCGCGCGACGCCGTTGTCGATGGCGGCAGCCTGCGCCGTTTGCAGCTGCGTTTGCGCCTGAATCACATCCGAGCGGGCGGCGACGCCCTGCGCGTAGCGGTTCTGCGTGAGCGTGAGCGAGCGCTGGTAGGCGGCGACGGTATCGTCGAGCAGCTTTTGCTGCGCGTCGAGCAAACGGATGTTGAAGTAGGTTTGCGCGAGCGTCGCCTGCGCCGAGAGGCGCGCGTTCGCCAGATCGGCGGCGGCGGCCTGCTGGCCCGCCTGCTGGCTCGCGACGGTGCGGCTCACCTTGCCCCAGAGGTCGGGTTCCCAGGTGGCGTCGAGCGACAGGCTGTAGCTGTTGCTGATCGTGCCGGAACTGCTCAGCGACGACGTCGTGCCGCCGCCCCCGCCCGTTACCGAGCCGCTGAAGCTGCGGCTCGGCGTGCGCGAGCGCGACGCGCTCGCCCCTGCGCTGATCACCGGGAAGTACGCCGCGCGCGCCTCGCCAACCAGCGCGCGCGCCTGCCGGTAGGCGGCGGCGAACTGCGCGACGGTCTGGTTCGACGCGTTGAGCTTGTCTTCGAGCGCGCTAAGCTGTGGATCGTTGTAGATGACCCACCACGCGCCGCGGTCTTGCTGGTCGGCGGGCTGCGCGACTTTCCAGCCGTCGGCGGCTTCCTTGTACGAGGCCGGAATGTCTACCGACGGCCGCTTGTAATCGGGACCGACCGCACAGCCGGCCAGCGCGAACGCCAGCGCGGCGCAAATGCCGATGTTCAGGACGCGTTGCCCCACGACGTTCGCGACCGAGGCGCGTGCGCGCGAAGTTCGATCAAACTGCATGCAAATGAATTCCTGTCGATTCGGAAAGCGTCATGCGCCGAGGCGAAATGCGGAGCGGCTGCTCGCGCGATGGACGGCGCGTGCTCGCGATGGCTCGAATGGTAGCGCACGCATTGCCCGGCAATGAAATCGAAAGAGTAATGCCGCCCGCGCCCCATGTGTGTTACCGACGGTGAGGCGACGGTTACGCGCTGTTACGGCGCTATTTGTGCGAGTGCCATGCTGCAGGGTGGAAAAGCAAAGGCCGCCCTACGACGGCCTTTATCCCGAAGCGATGTGCGAGTCGCTTAGACGCGCGGATCGGCGGTGGTTTGCCGCTCGCGCGGAGGGTCGGCGAAGTCCGGCTGTTCACGCTGTCGGTGCTGCTCTTTACCATCGCGTCCGCGGCTTGCGGCTTCGCGCACAATTTCGAGTCGCTGATCGCGTTCCGTCTGCTTCAGGGGCTGGTTTCCGGTCCGATGGTGCCGCTTTCGCAGACGATTCTGATGCGCTCCTACCCGCTCGAGAAACGCGGCCTCGCGCTCGGCTTATGGGCAATGACCGTGATCGTCGCGCCGATTTTCGGTCCCGTGATGGGCGGCTGGATCACCGACAACTACACCTGGCCATGGATCTTCTACATCAATCTGCCGATTGGCCTCTTCTCGGCGGCGTGCTCGTACTTTCTGCTGCGCGGACGCGAAACGCAGACGACGAAACAGCGCATCGACGGCATCGGTCTCGGACTGCTGGTGATCGGCGTGTCATGCCTGCAGATGATGCTCGACCTCGGCAAGGACCGCGACTGGTTCAGCTCGACGTTCATCGTCGCGCTCGCGATCATTGCGGTGACGTCGCTCGCGTTCATGATCGTGTGGGAGATGACGGAGAAAGAAACCGTCGTCGACCTGTCGCTCTTCAAAGACCGCAACTTCGCACTGGGCGCGCTGATCATCTCGTTCGGCTTTATGGCATTCTTCGGCTCCGTCGTGATTTTTCCGCTCTGGCTGCAGACGGTGATGGGCTACACGGCGGGAAAAGCGGGGCTCGCGACCGCGCCCGTCGGACTGCTCGCGCTCGTGCTGTCGCCGATGATCGGGCGCAACATGCATCGGCTCAATTTGCGGATCGTCGCGAGCTTCGCGTTCGTCGTGTTTGCGATCGTGTCGTTGTGGAACTCGACGTTCACGCTCGATGCACCGTTCAATCAGGTGATTCTGCCGCGTCTCGTGCAGGGCATCGGCGTGGCCTGCTTCTTCGTGCCGATGGCGACTATCACGCTGTCCAGCATTTCGGATGAACGGCTGGCAAGCGCATCTGGGTTATCGAATTTTCTGCGCACACTGTCAGGCGCAATCGGCACGGCGGCCAGCACGACGTATTGGGAAAACGACGCGATCTATCACCACGCGGTGTTGTCGGAATCGGTGAGCACCTATTCGGCGAATACGACGTCTTATAGCGATCTGCTGACGACGCTGGGTTTCAAGGGACAGGCGGTGACGGCGCAACTGAACGAGATCGTCACGCAACAGGGCTACATGATGGCGACCAACGATTTCTTCCGCATCTCGTGTGCGGGCTTCGTGGTGCTTGCGTGTCTCGTGTGGGTTACGAAGCCCAAAAAGGGCGCGGCGGCTCCCGATGCTTCAACGAGAGAGATTACTTGCCGTCGACCTGGATCTCGACGCGGCGGTTCTTCGCGCGGCCGATAGCCGTCGTGTTCGGCGCGACGGGCGATGCGCTGCCGTAGCCTTCCACATCCCACTTCGAAGCACGCAGGCCAGCCGTTGCCAGATAGCTCTGCACCGAACGCGCACGTGCTGCCGAAAGACGGTTGTTCAGTTCGGCCGAACCCGTCGAATCGGTATAGCCGGCGATCGTCATACGTTCGATATCAACACCCTGGTTGGCCGCGACGAAATCATCGAGCTTCGCTGTCGCGATAGGCGTCAGCGTCGCGCTGCCGACGGCGAACGTCGCGTCGCCTTGCAACGTGATCTTGCGCTGCGGTGCGTGCCGGACAGGGGCGGGAGCGGGCGCAACAACGGGCGCTACGACGACCGGCGCCGGCTGGACAGGTTGCTCGACAACGGGCGTCGCGCACTGGAACGTGATTTCATTCGGATCGTTTTCCGACTTGAGATCCGACGTGATGTGATCGACCGACGAAACACGCACAGCCGGCTTGTCGCCGCAGATGCGCTTTACTTCGGCCATGCAGGTCTTGGAGCTTTCAAGCAAACCGAGACATTGGACGCGATACGCTTGAGTACCGTTGGCCAAAGTCACGACATCGGTGTTGTGGGCAGGCCCGGAATAGGATGTGCATCCCGCGATGCCGGCGACGCAAGCGATCGCCGTCGAGATACGAAAGAACATGAGACTTCTCGCAGAAGAAATTAGAGTTACGAGACGATAGGGGCTGCGGGTCTCTACTCCAATCGGAGAAGTCTTAATCAAAAATTTGCTTCGATTTGATTCGTCCTACTGTGAAACGGGTTCGCCCGTCGGCGACGAGACCGATTGACCACTCGATCCGCCCGACTGTCCGGATTGCAATGGCGTCGCCACATTCGCCGCGCCGCCGCGCACGAACTGCTTGAAGTCGGCGCCCGCTTCCCACGGGTTCGGCTTGCATCCGAGTGAGCTATCGCAATGCGCGGCAAAACCGATCGTCGATGTGCCGTCGTTGTTCGGTGTCTTCGTGATTTCGAATGAGAGATCGCGCTTGCCGCCATCCGGCCCCGCTGTCTGGATCAGCGTATCGGTCGCGGTGGCGACCTCATAACGGGAATGCGTCGTGACCCACGTGCGCGCGCGCTGCCACCACGCGTCGCATTGACTCTTGCTGTCGCAGGTCAGCGGCGCGGTCGCGATCTGCATCACATCGGGATTGACCTGCCCTCGCGTCGAGCAACCGGCGGCTGACACGCAAACCGCGACCCAAAGCGCGGCTATCAGACCTTTGTTCATAACCCGGATTCCTCCCTCACCCATGTCGGAGCGGCGAAGCGTTGCGTTATACAGGCTTGGACCGCGACGTTGCCGACGCGTTTCATACCGCGCGCATGAAGTCAGAGCGACGTTCGGGCACCGCGAGATCTATTGCAGCAATTTCCGTCCCCGGCTTGCGCACCATGAAAAAGGGCAGCACGAAGCTGCCCTCATCAGATGCGAGTCGCGGACGCGATGGCGTACCAGACTAAACGCTGAAGCGGTTCAACGTATAAGCGCGATACGCGGCAACGAACGCGTCGAATGAACCCACTTCTTCGCGCTCCAGCTTGGCCTGTTCGGCGAGCGATTGCGTTGCGAGCGCAGCGAACTCCTGCGTTTGCGCTGCATCCAGCGGACGCGCGCGGAAATGCTCCGCGTGCGCGACGCTCTGCGCGAGACCGAAGTCGAGGAAGCTCTGCTGCTTGTCGCGCATGATCTGCAGCACGCGGGCCGACGGCGTCAACGACGCGTCCGCGAGCTTCGCGCGTTGTGTCGCGACCGAGCGCGCGTGGCTGTCGTCGCCGCGAATCGAATCGAGCACGGCGGCTGCGTGATCGATTTTCGCGAGCAATTCATTGGCCCAGTCGAGCATCTTGACGGGTTGTCCGTCGCGAACCAGTTCGAGGCCGGGCTTGCGCCCTTCCATCGTCACGCGGCCGAAGTTCTGGTTCGCTTCCGTATAGGCCGGCGGCGGCAGCGGCGCGCTTTCGTCGAGCGCGCACACGAGCAGATAGGCGTCGAGAAAACGCGCGGCTTCGAGCGAAATACCCGTCGGTTCGAACGGATCGATATCCATGCAGCGCACTTCGACATACTGGACGCCGCGCGCCGCAAGCGCATGCAACGGACGCTCGCCCGGATACGTGACGCGCTTCGGGCGAATCGTCGAGTAGAACTCGTTTTCGATCTGCAGCACGTTGGTGTTGATCTGCACCCATTCGCCGTCGCGCTGCGTGCCGATTGCTTCGTACTGCGGATACGGCTGGCTGACGGCTTTAGCGAGCGCATCGAGGTAGCCGGGCAGCGTGTCGTAGTCGGCGTGCAGCGCAGCTTGCGCGGTCGTATTCGAATAACCGAGATCGCTCATGCGCAGGCTCGTCGCGTACGGCCGATACAGCGTGTCGGCGTCGAACGTGTCGAGCGTATGCGGACGGCCGCGCAGAAAGCGCCGGTCCAGCGCTGGCGACGCGCCGAACAGATACATCAGCAGCCAGCTCGTGCGGCGGAAATTGCGGATCAGCGCGAGATAGCGGTCGGACTGGAAATCGACGGCATTGGCCGTGGATTGCTGGTCGGCATGCAACAGCCGCCACACTTCTTCGTTCAACGAATAGTTGTAGTGGATGCCCGCGATACATTGCATCGTGCGTCCGTAGCGCAGCGCGAGTCCGACGCGGTACACGTACTTCAGCTTGCCGATATTCGACGTGCCATAGTCCGCGATCGGAATCTCATCGTCTTCGGGCAGAACGCCGGGCATCGAGTTGTTCCACAGCACCTCGTCACCGATGGCCGAATAAACGAAGCGATGCAGCGTGTCGAGACGCTCGAGCGTGGTCGCCGCGTCGTGCTCGGCGGACGTGATCAGTTCGAGCAGTGCTTCCGAATAGTCCGTGGTCAGCGAAGGATGGGTGAGCGCCGAGCCGAGCGCGCGCGGATGCGGCGCCATCGCGAGATGGCCGTCGGGCATGACGCGCAGGCTTTCCTTTTCGATGCCGCGCAAACCGGTCGTCAGCGCGTCGCGCTGCGGGCCGGATGTCAGCACGGACAGGCGGTGCAGCAGCGCGTCGGTCGTGCGGGAGGGTGTCGTGTTTGGCATTGATGCGGGTCGAACAGGGTCGGCCGCCGTGCGCCGCACGGTGCTGCTCGGCGCGGTCGACCGTGTTCGGCGGAATTTTCAGTAGCGGGCACTTTAACATCTCGCCAGAACGGCTGCTTGGCGTTGCCTCAGGCCGCTCCCGCGCCGCTTGCAAGCGGGCTTCGGGCGCCTGCTGCGCGTCTTCTCACTCTACGCCGCGCAGGGCCGCGAAGTCGATCGACGACGTTCGCCGATATGTGCGGAAGGCCGCTAGCCGCCGCGTGCGGCGCCCGCCCGATCGGCGACTTCATTCCACAGATGCATCGCCGCATAGGCACGCCACGGCCGCCACGCGTCCGTGCGCGCGCGCTGCTGGTTGGGACGCACGAGCGCCGGATCGCGCGCTGCGATCGCCTGCATCAGCACGAGGTCCCACGCGGGCCACGCGTCGGCGTCCCGCCAGGCGCGCATCGCGACGTATTCGACGGTCCAGGGACCGATTCCGGGCAGCGCGAGCAACGACGCGCGCAACTGCGCAAGATCGAAGGACGCGCTGCCGATGCTGTCGATCGGCATGTCTCCGTCCGCCACGGCGCGCGCAAAGCCTTGCAACGCGTCGATGCGCTTGCCGGGCATGCCGATCTGCGCAAGATCGACGGCAGCGAGCGCGGCGGGCGTCGGGAAGCGCCACGCGGTGCTCTCGTGCGGATGACCGTCGATGCGCTCGCCGGCGCGCTGCACGATCCGTCCGATGATCGTCGTCGCGGCCTTCACGCTGACCTGCTGGCCAACGATGGCCCGCACGACGAGCTCGAACCCGGACCACGCACCGGGCACGCGCAGGCCGGGCGCCGCGGCGACCAGCGGTGCGAGCCAGGGATCGCCCGCGAGGCTTGCGCCGATCGCCTTTGGATCCGCGTGCAAATCGAACATGCGCGAGATCGGCGCAGCGAGCGCGTCCGCGTGACGGCTCGCGGCGCCGTCGATGGTTGCGACAATGCAATGTCTGCGCGGATGCTTGCGGACGTTGAGCGTGCCGCTGTCGCCGTTCCAGCCGATCGCGCGACGCCATACGCCGTCTTCGACGGCTTCGACGCCCGGCGTCGCGCGTCCTCCGAAGAAGCGGAGGACGCGCGGCCAGTCATAGGGAGCTTTGAACGGGAGTTCGAGTGTGACGGTCGGCGTGGGGCTCAAGCGGCGTGATCCATGTCGGCGGTGGGATGAGTGGCCTCGGCGGCGTCGCGCGATTCGCGGTGTGTCTCGGTATCGAGCAGCACGGCCTTGCGCGCGACACCCCAGCGATAGCCCGCCAGCGCGCCGTCCTTGTGCACAACGCGGTGGCAAGGTATCGCGAGCGCGACAGGGTTCGATCCGCATGCATTGGCGACGGCCCGCACTGCGCGCGGCGAACCGACGGCTTCGGCAATCTGCGAATAGCTGCGCGTCTCGCCGTACGGGATGCGGCGCAGCGCTTCCCACACGCGCTGCTGGAACGCCGTGGCGGCGATATCGAGCGGCAGATCGAAACGCTGACGCGTGCCGCGCAAATAACCGTCGATCTGCTCGATGAAAGGCGCGAGCCGTTTCGGATCGTCGATCAGTTCCGCGCTCGCGAATTCGTTGCGCAGGTCGTCGACGAGCAACGCTTCATCGTCGCCGAAGGCGATCTTGCAGATGCCCTTGTCGGTCGTCGCGACCAGCACGAGGCCGAGCGAAGTCTGCGCGCTCGCGTAGCGGACGCGCAGCCCCGCGCCTTTGCGCCGATATTCGGACGGCGCCATGCCCAGCTCTGCGGCGGCCGTATCGTACATCCGGGACGGCGAGCCGAAGCCAGCGTCGACGGTTGCGCGGGTCACGTCCGCGCCCCGTTGCAGCGCGTCGCGCAATGCCGCGCCGCGATGGGCCGCCTGGTATTGCCGCGGCGACACGCCGACTACACGCTTGAAAAGCCGCTGCAGGTGAAACGGGCTGACGTGCACTGCGTCGCTCAGTTGCGCGAGCGTGAGGCGTTGCTGCGGGTCTGCGTCGAGCGCGGCGCAGGCGCGGTTCACGATCTCGAGTTCGCGCGGCAGGCCGCCCGGCTGGCAGCGCTTGCACTCTCGATAGCCGGCGGCACGCGCTTCGTCGGTTGAAGTAAAGAAGTCGACATTCTCGCGGCGCGGCAGGCGTGAGGCGCACGACGGACGGCAGAACACACCCGTCGTCCGAACGCCGTAGAAGAAGGCGCCGTCGGCGGACATGTCGCGTTTCAGGACGGCTGTCCAGCGCTCGTCGTCGTTGGCGAACGTGTCGGGCGTCGCTTGGGAGATGGCTGTGTTCATCGTTTGCCCCGGGGGACGGTTTTGATGCTTACCACTTTAGCGGGCAGGTTCACACAGTACGCTCCGCTTCTTGCTGTGTCATTTGGGCCGCGCGGCGGGGAGATTTTTCCCACATATCGGGAGAATCTGCCCCTTAAAAAAATTGGGGTTTTCCCTTAAAAAGTTATTGCGTCGCATCAAGGCGGTGTGTATAGTGGTTCTTGTCTCCTCCATGTCTCCTCCTGATATGGATTCAGCCCGCTCCAATCGAGCGGGCTTTTTTTTTGCCTCATCGTTTTGCTCTCCCGACTGGCTGGCCACCATCTTTGCGCGCAATTCCTTCTACACTGGGCTCTTCACCGGAACCTCAGAGATCGGATGCCGCGCCATGAAATTCCAGATTCTCGATATCGATCACGTCGTCATCCGCGCTGCTAATCTCGACGCGATGACGCGTTTTTATCACGACGTGCTCGGTTGCACGGTAGACAGGGAACAACTTGAAATCGGCCTGATCCAGCTGCGCGCGGGACGCTCGTTGATCGACCTGTTGCAGGTTGGCGGAAAGATCGACCGGCCGGAAAGCGGTGCGCCCGGCGCGGGGCGAAACATGGATCACGTTTGCCTGCGTGTCGAGCCTTTCGACGCCGACGCGCTGAAGACATGGTTCGCCGCGCATGACGTGCGCATCGGCGAAGAGGCGCAACGTTACGGAGCGGATGGTTATGGACCGTCGCTGTATCTGTTCGATCCCGAGGGCAATATGGTCGAACTCAAAGGCCCGCCGGCTGAAAACCCTTGAGCGCCACGCTCATTTTTTGGTACACAGAGCGTGCAATCACCACCGGTCAGCGGCCACCGTGCGCCGCGGGACGCGCGTTCGCTGGAGCTTTGAGCACCGTCCATTCGACGGGAACGGCGTCGGCGGTTTCGCTGCCTAGCCACGCCGCGTGATCCTGAACCGTGCATTGCAGGCGCATCGTCCGTTCGGCCAGCGCGGCTAGCGCCGGCGCGACGTTTTCACCGAGCGACCAAACGGTCACGTTGCGCAGACGTTCGACCTTGCTGCGCACGCCTTGCCACCAGATGTCGGAAGTCCGGCCGCCATACGCGATCACGATCACTTGATTTGCGCGCCCGCTCGCCTTTGCGATGCGGCGTTCGTCCGGTTGACCGACGTCGATCCATGTGTCGATGGCGCCTGTCAGATCCTTGGCCCACAGATCGGGCTCGTCGATGTCCGACAGACCCTTGCAGAATTCGAGGCGCTCTTGCGCGAACATCGCGAACGCAGCGACGCGGACCATCATCCGCTCGTTGGTTTCCGACGGGTGCAGCGCGATCGTCAGCGAATGGTCCGCGTAGTAGTGCCGGTCCATGTCGGCGATCTGGAGGTCAGCCTTATAGATTGTCGATTTCAGAGCCATGCTACAACCTGGTCCCGCAAATGCGGACCGGAGAGTGAATAGAGAGTCGGCGTACCTTGCCATGGTCATCCCCTGCCTTGAAGCGGTGGCGCCTCGGTCGCGCGTCTCGCCGATGAAACACATTTGCCGGATTGCCGCGACGTCGGGCCGTAAAGCCCTGTCGCATCAACCTTCCTGCTTTCGCTTGTCTTGAAAGCAGCAACATATGTGCCGAGTCCGCGCTATCGAGCCATCGCGCGCTTTTCGCGCCTGGCTGCAAGGTGGGACCGTGATGATACCGAATATGCGGGCGCGGCATGACAGCCTGATGAGGCCGCCGGGCGCGGGTGATGAGCAGATGGAATCAGTGGACAGGTTTCGCGCGACCGATCGGCGCGCTGACGTCGGACCAAAGGTCAGCTGAAAAACGATGATGGCCAGGTTAAAACCTGGCCCTGCCGAGACGCGAAAGGAATGCTTTCGTTGGGATGTTTGTATTCACCCGACATTTACTGTCGGGTGCAATCCAACTCTAAATGCTTATTGCTTGATGAATCGGTCGGTGGTCCAAAGGCCTTGTGTATCGCTATTGCCGGCATTGACGAATTCGACGTCATGCCCGACCACGCGGACTACGCGAAAATCCGAATGCTCCGGCGTGGAAATGCACTGATAACCGGAGAAGAACTCCTGCATTTGTTGTTGCTCGCCGGCCTGCGCGTGTTGCGTGACGGCGTCGAGTTTGTCCTTCGACAGGCAGCCATATGAATTCGCCTTGAACTGCACCGTTTGCTGGGGCTTGATCACGACGTCCTGCGCCTGCGCGCCTGCTGCTGCGAATAGACCCGTCAGCGCGAAAAGAATGGCGACTCGCTTGTTCATGGTTACCTCCTTGCGGGGTACGTCTCAGGTTAGCTATGTGTTTAACTGCCGGAAAACAAGCACATCTTTAAATCTAGATGAAACGTTTTGAACGGCAAGCACATCTTGTGTGCGCTTGCAACAGCGGCTAAATGTCGCACCGCGTTAGAGCGTGAATTGATACCGCCCTAATGACGTAATACCGCGGTTATTAGGCGGATTGCGAATTGCGATTGAAGGCGTGAAGGCATAGTGGATAATCTCTTGAGGACGAGATCAGCGTTTACGCTTAAAGGGTTTTTAAACCGTTTGCGATAAATGGTTAAGCCATTGATGCATTGCACACAAAGTCATTCGTGCGACTCATGAAAAACCGTCACGAGCTGAAGCGAACGCAGAATAAAAAAGATGCCTGAGGGCGGTGCGCTCTGTCTTCCTGAACAAACTCAAACGGGCGCTTGCACGAACGCCGTGTTCGTGGATAAATCGACCGGCCCAAACACGAACGGGAGCGACGCGCCGAAGCGCCGGGCCCGGTCCCAGGAGACTTTCATGACACTTGCACACTGGCTTCCCTTTGCCATCGCCTCCGCGATCCTCGTCGCGATTCCCGGACCTACCGTGCTGCTTGTAATTTCTTATGCGCTCGGCCACGGCCGTCGATTTGCCATGGTGACGACCGCGGGCGTCGCGCTCGGCGACCTCACGTCGATGACGGCGTCGATGCTCGGGCTTGGCGTGATCCTCGCCGCGTCCGCGACGCTGTTCACTGCGCTCAAGTGGCTCGGCGCAGCGTATCTGATCTATCTTGGCATCAAGCTGTGGCGTGCTCCCGTGTCGACGGCCGACGCACCGGCCACAGGCGAGACCCGCGCGAGCCGGATCTTCGCGCACGCATATGCGGTGACAGCACTCAATCCGAAAAGCATCGTGTTCTTCGTGGCGTTCGTGCCGCAGTTCATCGATACGCAAGTCGCCACGTGGTCGCAGATCGCGATTTTCGAAGCCACCTTCGTCGCGCTCGGGACCTTGAATGCGTTGGGGTATGCCGTGCTTGCTTCGGCCGCGCGGCGCGCGATCCGCAGTCCGCGCGTGCAGCGTGGGGTCAACTGCACAGGAGGCACGCTGCTGATCGGCGCGGGACTTCTGGCCGCGGCGTGGAGGAAGTCGACGGCATGAGCGCATTCTGATCGGCGGAACGCGACGCACCGGGCGCGCTACTTGCATCACTCGAATCGCGCACATGGTGTGCGCGGTGGATCACACGCAGTGACTTGCAACACGCCTACAATGAAATTGTCGCTGTTCCATCGATCAGGAGGTTACTGTGATCGAGCATCTGATTCTGGGCGCGTTTCTGATCGTGCCGCTACTCATCGTCGCGTTTCTGTTTTCCGACGAACTCTGGCAGGAACATCGCCAGGCCTTGCACGATGACGACCATCACAGGCGGATGGACTGGCGGCATCCGATTCGCAGCCTGCTGCATCATTAGGCGGGTTGACAGTATCCGGAGCGAACGGAGGCTAACGTGCTGGCCTTCTCTTTCTCGTGGGACGGAATACTGGCTATTCATGTTGGCGCTGATCGTGGTCAGCGTGGCATTGACCTCGCTTTGCGGTTCGGTGCCGCGCGCCCGAGCCGCCGGCGGATGACGCTTAGCTCTTTGCGCCCTCTGTTTTTTGTATCCCTCACTTGAATTTCCGGTGTTGCGCAGCGCGTCGCCTTGCGGATGTGCTGCATCTCACTCGCCCTTATGCGTCACGTCGTCAAACTGACGTCCAAACATCATTCTGTTCCCCCGATTGTCATGCGACGTGCATGCGTACGCTTGAGGCCATGCGATGTCGTTAGTTTGTGGCCCGACATCGCCGGGATACCTATTTGTTTGCATAGGTAGTGACTGGCTAAAATCCGGCTAAAGTTAATCATCAGATGTAAAAAACTTTGGCCTTGTCGAGACGTCACGGGGGACGACATGAACCGATTGATCGATCAGGAAATCGCGCACATTTCGCGCGTCATGTGGCCATCGCTGCTTGGGGATATGGGCGGCACGATCCTTACTTCGGAGTACTGGCGCATGAGGTTGCACGCGCTCCTTGATGCTCCTTCTCTCACCAAAATTCAACTGTGCGCCCTCGACAGTCTGCTGCTCCGGCTCGATCACTATGACCGGCACGGCTCAGATGTCTACTCGGCGCCTGTCGCCGCGGAATCCGGCGAGCATGACGTTGAGCAGGTAGCTTTGCACGGGTGATGGTTTGGCGGGCCGGATTCCGGACCGTAACCTCGGTTCTATCGCACAAAGATTTGTAGAACGGGAGTTGCAGGAACATGAAACGAATCCTGTGTACCTTAAAAGTACATCCCGGGCGGCCCGCATAGTGAATCGCCGGAAACCTCGTTTAATAGGGCGACTCTCGTGTCAAACGGGCCTATACGCGCTGGCGATCCGACACTGTGTACCAATAAGTTGGCAGCCAAGGTCAGCGCATCCCCATCGGCGAACTTGCTTGCTCTCCAACCTGCGCGTCGACGTAATCGGCCCAGAGCTGCATCTCGCGCACAGCGACCGTGTCCTTGGCTTCTGCAAACGCATCCTTGCCGTCTACTGATTGCAACACATCGCGCAGATGACTCAACCCCGTGCGGCGGAAATCGTGGAGTACGAAATGTTCGCCCTCCAGCCCAAGCGTTTTGGCCGCCTGATTCAGCGTGCCCTTTGCAATCGTGCGATCTTCGCTGCCTCGCGTCGACGGGAAGACATAGTTGCGACTGCTTCTGATGTCGCGTAACTCACGCAACATCGCCAGCGCCTGACTCGACAGAAAGACACGACGATCGCGGCCGTTGCTCGCACGCGCGGCGGGAATCGTCCAGACACCTGCTTCGAGATCGAATTCGCGCCACGCCGCTTCGATCAACTCGGATTTATTGACCATCGTGAGCACGAGTAGATGGAGAGCGAGCTTCAGAGGCCGTCGAATGCTCGACGTATGGATCGTACGCAGCAACGTGCCGATTTCGCTTCCCGTCAGCACGCGCGTGCGGCTGTCCTGCGTCGCGATCGTGCGCGCGACGATGGCATCGGCGGGATTGATGCTCGCGAGCTGCCGCGCGATCAGAAACGCGAACAGCCGCCTTGCGACATTGCGCGTGTGGAGCGCCATCTGCGGCGCGCCCCGACTCTTGATTGCGTCGCAGATCGACTGGATATCTTCCGTCGTGACCTGCGCGATGGGTTTGTGCCCGATCGCGGGGAGGATGTCCTTGTCGAGCGCGCGCTGCGTCGTGCGTCGATACTCGTCGGATTTACGGGCCATTGCCGACATCACGTAGAGCTCGGCGCCGTCGCGCAGCACATCGACGCGCTTTTCGGCGCCCCGGTCCTGTCTAGCTATGGACACGGGCGACAAGCCCTGCCCGACGATTTCCGCATACTTCTGCGCCCTGGCTCGAGCGACGCGCAATGACATCAGCTGATAGTCGCCGATCGTGACCATCGGTTGCCGACGCCCGTTGAGCGTATAGCGGAAGCGCCAGACCTTCTTTCCGGTCGGCATGACTTCGAGGATGAGACCGTTGCCGTCGGCGACGCTGTAGCGCGTGGCGCGCGGCTGCAAGGTGCGGATTTGAGATTCGCTGAGCGGCGTCGCGAGTTTTGGCATGCTGGCGGGTTCGGTACACAGGGGGCGTCAAATACAGAGTGTACAGAGTTGTGTACCGAAAAACAGCTTCGATAGAGGCGCTAAAAAGCCATGTATATGGGCTGTCCGCAAGTACTTACTTGCCGATACAAAACCTGCTGAAAATTACACCAAGAAGGTCGTCAGAAGTGAATTCGCCGGTGATCGAATTGAGTTGATCCTGAGCCAGTCGCAACTCTTCAGCGAACAGATCCAGAGCTTGCGCATTCTGATCAGCGTGTGCTGCGGCGAGTCCCAAATGTTCTTGCGCGGCTCGAAGTGCAATCAGATGCCGCTCGCGCGCCAGATAGACGGTTTCCGCGCCGGCTTGCCAACCCGCGATGCGCAGTAGTTCGCCCCGGAGCAAGTCGATCCCGTCGCCCCTTTTTGCGGACAGGCGAACCTCGCACGAATCGCCCTCGTCCGTCCCGTTCAAGCCGGTAACGCTCGGTGCGATTCCCGTCAGATCTGTCTTGTTCAGCACGCGAACAACGGGCACGCCCATCGGAAACCGCGCGGCGATCGCATCGTCGTCGGCGGTCATGCCCGAACGGGCGTCGAGCAGATGTAGCACGACATCGGCGCGCTGGATCTCACCCCAGGTTCGCTCGATACCGATCTTCTCGACCTCGTCTTCCGTCTCACGCAGCCCCGCCGTGTCGATCACATGCAGCGGGATGCCTTCGATCTGTATCGTCTGCGCGACCTTGTCGCGGGTCGTGCCCGCAATCGGCGTGACGATTGCGAGTTCCGCGCCCGCGAGCGCGTTCAGCAGCGACGATTTGCCGACGTTTGGCTGCCCGGCCAGCACGACGGACAAGCCCTCGCGCAGCAGCGCGCCCTGCCGGGCTTCGCTCAGCACCAGCGCGAGACGCTCGCGGATGCGCGCAAGCTTGCCGCGTGCGTCGGCGGCTTCGAGAAAATCGATTTCTTCTTCGGGGAAATCGAGCGTCGCCTCGACGAGCATCCGCAACGTGATCACCTCTTCAACCAAAGAATGGATATCACGCGAAAACGCGCCTTCCAGCGAGCGGCCGGCCGAGCGCGCGGCCGCTTCCGTACTGGCTTCGATCAGATCGGCGACGGCCTCGGCCTGCGCGAGATCGAGCTTGTCGTTGAGAAACGCGCGACGCGTGAACTCGCCCGGTTCCGCAAGCCGCAGACCGAACGCACGTCCGGCATCGATGCAGCGCTGCAGAACCAGCTGGAGCACGATCGGGCCGCCGTGCCCCTGCAACTCGAGCACATGTTCGCCGGTGTAGGAATGCGGAGCCGGAAAATACAGCGCGATGCCGCGATCGAGCGCGTTTCCGCCGCCGTCAAGAAACGGGACGTAGCTCGCGTGGCGCGGCGTCAGCGGTTGCCCGGTGAGCGCCTGCATCATCGGCTGCGCCGCCGCTTCGCCGGCGCGCCCGAACGAAATCCGCACCACACCTATCCCGCCGCGGCCGGGCGCGGTGGCAATGGCGACGATCGGATCGAAATCGGTTGCGAGCATGTCGGAAGCGGCAGAGAGGAGTAAGAAAGCAGCGCACTAGCCGTGCGCTGAACGCCTGGCATTGTAACGCGGGCCTTTCGGGTGTTAGCGCGTGGACCTCGTCGCCGCGGGCGAACGAGATGTTTCAGATTTATCTCAATCGGGCTAAGAGATTCCTGGGTCCACAGATAGAGGAATTCGGACCCTTCGTGTAGTCTAAGCCCTACAGATCAACGTAAAGCGGACTCTGGAATCTTTGGGAGAGCGCTTCCGATGGGTTGCTGTAACGAGATAGGCAAATCTCAGACACGCGAAATGTAGCGTGTACAGTTGTCTACCTGCGATGCGACGGACTGCACAATCTGCCGATGCCAACCGTCGAAGAAAAAGCGGCTTTTGCCGAGCGACTCAAGTTCGCGATGAGACGCGCCCCGGAAAAACTCAAGGGCGGGACCGATCTCGCATTGCATTTCAATCTACGCCATCGCGGCGATCAGCCCGTGTCACCGCAAACGGTGCACAAGTGGCTGAGCGGCCGCACGATCCCCACTGACGACAAGTTGCTCACGCTCGCGGCTTGGCTCGAAGTGGATGTCCATTGGCTGCATTACGGGCCTTCGCCGGGAGGATCGACGCGGAATGTTCCGAAGCCGTTGGCGCGTGGCGAGAAATATCCGCTTTCGCCCGAGACGCTCGAGCTCGCGTCGAAAATCGAATCATTGACGCCGCATCATCGCTATCTGGTTCAGGAACTGATCTCGCAGTTTTACGGCGACGCTGATAACGCTTAGAAAATCGCAGACGTAAAAAAAACCGCCCGGCAGAAACCGGGCGGTTTTTTATGTTGCTTCGTATCGGATCGGACGATTCCTCTCCGATCCGAGCGCTCGATCAGGCGGCCTTCTTCCTCTGCCCCATCATGCGCGTGATGTAGTACTGCTGCGCGATCGACAGCACGTTGTTCACGACGTAGTACAGCACGAGACCCGCCGGGAAGAAGAAGAACATGACCGAGAACGCGATCGGCATGAACATCATCATCTTGGCCTGGACGGGATCCGGCGGCGTCGGGTTGAGCTTCGTCTGAATGAACATCGAGACGGCCATCAGCACCGGCAGGATGAAGTACGGATCTTGTTGCGACAGATCGTGAATCCAGAGAATCCACGGCGCGCCGCGCATTTCCACTGACGACAGCAGCACCCAGTACAGCGAGATAAACACCGGAATCTGAATCACGACGGGCAGACAGCCGCCGAACGGATTCACTTTCTCAGTCTTGTACAGCTCCATCAGAGCCGCGTTCATCTTCTGCGGATCGCCCTTGAAACGCTCGCGCAGCGCCTGCATACGCGGCGTGATTTCCTTCATGCGGGCCATCGACTTGTAGCTCGCGGCCGACAGCGGGAAGAACACCGCCTTGATCAGCAGCGTCAGCAGCACGATCGCCCAGCCCCAGTTGCCGACATAGCTGTGGATCTTCTCGAGCAGCCAGAACAGCGGCTTCGCGATGATCGTCACCCAGCCGTAGTCCTTCACCAGTTCCAGACCCGGCGCGATGCCTTCGAGCATGCGCTCTTCTTCCGGACCGGCGAACAGACGCGCATTCACGTCGACCGTCTTACCCGGTTCGATCGTCTGCAGCGGCTGCTTGACGCCCACGCGATACAGCGACGGGTCGATCTTCTCGACGTAGATATCGCGCTTGACGCCCTGCTGCGGAATCCACGCCGACGCGAAATAGTGCTGCACCATCGCGACCCAGCCATTGTCGGCGGAGGTTGCGTAGTCTTCCTTGTTCTTGTCGATGTCGCCGAACGTCAACTTCTGGAAGTGATGCTGCTCCGTGTACACAGCCGGCCCGATGAACGTATGCGAGAAGCGCGGCGTCTCGACAGGCTGGCTGTCGCGCACGAGTTCCATGTACGCGGTCGGCTTGACGGGCGTCGTGCCGACGTTCTGGATCTTCGTGTCGACGTCGATCACGTAGCTGCCGCGCGTGAACGTGTAGGTCTTCACGACCTTCAGTCCGCCCTTTTCCGGCGACTCGAACGACAGCTTCAGCGTGTTGCCCGTCATGTCGGTCGCCTGACCGGGAACGGGCGTGAACACGTCAGTGTGGTTCGGGAAGTCGCCGCCGAGCAGGCCCGTGCGCGCGAGATACGTGTGATCGGCCGTGTGGTCGAACAGCGTGATCACCTGATCGGGCTGCTTGCCCTCGCCCGGCTTGATCAGCGTGAGCTTGGACAGCGTGCCGCCACGCGTGTCGATCTGGCCGCGGTAGACGTCAGTGCTGAACGAAACCAGCTGCGCCTGCTGCGTAGCGGGTGCCGTCGAGCCGGGCGCCGCGGCGCTCGTCTGCGGCAAATCGGCCGGTTGGCTTCCCGCTGCCGCCGAACCCGGCGCAGCTGGAGCTGCCGTCTTGGTCTGCGTCGCGCTCGGGAAGAACATCGACGGGCGTCCATGGTCGCGCTGCCAGTTGTCGAACAGCATGACAGCTGACATGAAGAAGATGACCCATAGGACGGTGCGTTTGATATCCATGCGTTGTCTCAGTGTCGATGGCACAGCGCGTCAGCGCTTCTTAGGAGTTGGAGGCGGGACAAGATCGATGCCGCCCGCCGAAAACGGGTGACAGCGGCACAGGCGCCTGGCGGCGAGGTAAGTACCACGCGCGGCGCCATGATACTGGATTGCTTCGCGCGCGTAATCCGAACAGGAGGGATAAAAACGGCACCGATTGCCGAGCATGGGACTCACGGCAATCTTGTAGAAACGCAGTAAAGCGAATAGTACCGTTTGCATGACTAGTGCGGCCCAACCGCGCCGCCCGATAAGAAGCGCCGCAAAACAGCCGCGCATGTGGACTGCGCGGGTCTCATGGCGCGGCTGGCGGCGTGTCGGCCGCCTGTCCTGCCGATGCTGCCGGTGCTTCGCGACGGGCGATTTCGCGCGCCGCCTTGTCGAGCAGCACGTCGATTTCGCCACGGCACAGCGCTTTCAACGGCGGCGACGATCCGCTGGGCATCGCCTTCCTGTCGAATTTGGCGTGCAGGCGCAGCAACACGTCCCAGCCGCCGAACTCCGCGCGACGCAAGCGAAACGCTTCGCGCGCGAGGCGCTTCACCAGATTGCGCGTGACCGCGCGCGGCGCAAACTTCTTGCCGATCACGAGGCCGAGCCGCGCTTCATTGCCCGTGGGCCGCGCGTACACGACGAAGTGAGCCGTTCGGCGCCACGGGCGCAAACGAAAAACGGATGAAAATTCATCCGTTTTTAGCAGCCTTGCGGCTTTGGGAAAGGCTGCGGACGCCTGCACCGGAACGACGTTCTGATGCGGCGCGTCTGCCGTTCCCGCAGCGTCACGGGTGTCGGACACAGCGCGCACTCGGCTTGACCGCGTATCAGCCTGCCTTAGATGGCGAGGCGTTTGCGGCCCTTCGCGCGGCGTGCGTTGATGACTTTGCGGCCACCAGCGGTCTTCATGCGAACGCGGAAGCCATGGGTGCGCTTACGGCGCGTCACGGAAGGTTGGTAGGTACGTTTCATGTTGCTCTCACTTGTTGAGAAATAACCGCGCGAGCATCGCTGAAAGTGCAATGGCCGGAGGTTCGAAAATTGGTTTTCGCGGAACCCGCTATTTAAACCGGTTTTCTCTGAGTCGTCAATAGTTTAGGGCGATGATCCACAGGCGGCGATTGCCGGCGGTGTTTGATCGGGCCCTGTGGATAACTCACTTTACGCACCGTTTTGGCGGTAGAATCTCGCCTTACTTCCCAAAAATCACGCACGCCGCCCCGGCCCGCTTGACCCCGCAAACCCTTGTGGCACAAGCGTCTGGGGCTTTTCCGCCTGGCTGCTTCGGGCCTCGTCGCGTATCTCGCGATCAGAGCGCCGGCGGGACGCGTCGCAAACATAACGATAGCAACTTG